>DBMH01000082.1 GCA_002297645.1 Rhodanobacteraceae bacterium UBA703
GGCCGCGGCGCGGCTCGCGCCGGCGGCGCCGTTGCCGCCCTGTTTCGCCAGCCATGCTTGCCAATGCTGCAACGAGGCACGTACGTCGGCCTCGACCTGCGCGTGCAGCCCGCCATCGTCGAGCGCGTGCAGCAGCGCGTCGAGCACGACCCAGTTCGCGGCTTCCTGCACGGCGGCGGCGGAACCTTCGCGCGGTGCCTGCTGCCAGGTTCCACGGAAGGTCGCCTCGAGCGTTTCGGGGACGCCGGGCTGCTTCGCATCGCGCGCGTGCTGCCAGGCGAGGCGGTTGAGGCGCTCGGGCGCGAACAGGAACAAGGTCGTCTGCGCCGCGGCGGCTTCCGCCGCAGAGAACGGATCGAACACCGGGCCGGCCTTCGTCGCGAAGTACTCGCGGCTGCGCGCGTAGTCCGCGCCGGGCGGCGTGACGAGATCGAGCACGTTCGCCGGCAGCGCGAGAGCGTCCGCCTGCAGCGTCGCGACCAGCCGGGCGAGCGCGTCGCGCTGCGTCGCGGCCGGCACCGGGGTCGAGCCCGCCTTGCGGTCGGCGGCCTCCGAATACGTGTAGCTCGCGCCGCCGAGCAGACGCGCGACGGCCTCGGTCTGGTAGCGGTGCAGCAGGTACACCGGCACGAGGCGCGCTTCGAGCTCGCCGGCCTGGCGGTCCGGCGGCAGCACGCCGATCGAGAAGTTCGCCAGCGCCTTGCGCCGCGCGGCCATCAGCGCGTCGAACGCCTGCAAGGTGTCGGAGCCGGAGTCCCATAGCAGGCCATCGGGCTCGGCGTCGCCGGGGCTGCGCGCGTCCTGGTCGCTGACGTAGAGGAAACCGGCGGCGGCGATGTCGGCACGCAGTTTCGCGAGCGCCGCCGCCTCCGTGCCCGCGGCGAACTGGCCATACGCGTGCGCGACGACGAAGTCGTCCCACGGACCGACGCCGACGCCGTAGGCACCGTCGAGCGAGAGCCCGCCGTCCGCGCCGACCTTCAGCAACGGATGCGGGTAGTCCATGACCGAGCCGTTGCCGTGCCGGCTCGCGGCGAAGTTGTGCGCGAAGCCGAGCGCGTGTCCGACCTCGTGCGCGGCGAGCTGGCGCAGGCGCGCGAGCGCCATGCGCTCCGCCTGTGCCTTCAACGCGTCGGCTTCCGGCTTGTCGTACGGCGCGAGCAGGGCCTCGGCGATCAGGATGTCCTGGCGCACGCGCTGCGAACCCAGCGTGACGTTGCCGCGGATGATCTCGCCCGTGCGCGGATCCACGATCGGCTGGCCGTAGGACCAGCCGCGCGTGGAGCGATGCGCCCAGGTGATCAGGCTGTAGCGCACGTCCATCGGATCGACGCCTTCGGGCAGCAGCTCGACGCGGTAGGCATCCCGGAAGCCCGCCTTCTCGAAGGCGCTCCGCCACCAGTTCGCCCCTTCGAGCAGGGCCGAGCGCACCGGCTCGGGGGTGCCGCGGTCGAGGTAGAACACGATCGGTTTCTTCACCGTGCCCGAGGCATCGGCCCTGTCGAGCCGGAAGCGCGGCTGCACGCGGCGGTCCAGGCTCGACGCCAGCGGCTGCGCGAAGTCGTACCAGCCGACGCTGAGCCCGCCCGACCCCGGATGGTAGGCACGCGCCGCATAGCCCGGCCCCGGCAGGCGCACGAAGCTCAGGTGCTGGCGCACGGTGATGCTCTGCGGGTCCATCGCGACGTCGCGCACGAAGGCGCCCTCGCCCGGCCCCTTGAACGTCAGCATCGCTTCGAGCTCGGTGTTGTCCGGAAAGCTCTTCGCGTCCGCCAGCGACACCGCGCTGCGCTTGTCGTCGACGTCGTAGCGGCCCTGCTTCGTCTGGTTCAGGCGTTCGCCGATGCCGTGGCGGTCCGACAGCAGCAGCGGACTCACGTCGACGAGGACCTGCGCATCGCTGCCCGCGCGCTCGGCGACGACGTCGCCCGCCCACAGCACCGATTCGGCGAACGCCTGGCGCACGCTGAGCGCCTCGGCGGGATTGTCCGAGACGGCGCGGAACTTCGTATTGTCCTCGACCAGCAGCACGCGCGGACCCACGCGGCGGAATTCGACCAGGTGCGAATCGCTGCTCTGGCCGCGATCCAGCCCGACGTCGTTGGAGCCGAGCGCCCACGGCAGCGAACTCGTCATCAGGAATGGCTGGTCGAACGCGCGCACGCCGAGCAGGATGCGTCCCCTGGCTTCGTCGCGATACACGTCGAAGAAGCCCTCGATGCGACGCATGCCGCGCGTCGCGGCGTCGATCCCGGTCGCGCCCTCCGGCTTTTTCGCCGGGGCGTCGGCCGCCTGCGCGGCGATCGCGAACGTCGTGGCGAGCATCGCGCAAGCGATGCGCTGGGCAAGTTTCATCGCGCCTCCCTCGGTGGAACGGAACGGTCGAGTCTGCCGCGCCGACGTCGCGATTCCCATGCGCCGAAAGGCATGGATCAGCGCGGTCGTCCCGGCGACGGCCGTCGCCCTTCGCGCACCCACGCCCGCAATTCGCCGAACGCGCGGCCGACCTGCTCCGGCGTGAAGGCGCAATGCGCCTGCGCGTCGGCGTACTGCTGCACGAAACGGTCGGCGCTGCCTGCGCGCTGGGCCGCCTGGGAATACTCGAAGGCGGTCGATGCGGACACCAGCGGATCGCCGACGTTGTGCAGCGCCAGCAGCGGGCCGGCGAGCCTGCCGCTCGGCGTGTACCAGCGCGCGAGATACGCCGCCGCCTTCGGATCGGCGCGGTAGCGCTTCACGCCGTCGTTGAGCGCGACGTCGTCGCCGGTACCGGCGTAGACGAGGTCGGCGTTCGCGAACGGATTGCCGCCGGTACGCCGTTGCAGCTCCTTGACGATCTCGCCCGCGAAGGCGATGACGCCGGGCAGGCTGCGTTCGTCGCCGGCACCGTTCACGGCACGCAGGGCGGCATAGGCCTTCGGATCGGATTCCAGCGCGGCGGCGATGCGCGCCTGCACGGCACCCGTCGAGCGGTAGTCGTCCGGCACCGGCACCAGCGGTCCCAGCAGATCCGGGAAGTAGTGGTCGAACGCCGCGCGCAGGGCGAAGCCGCGGTTCAGCAGGCGATCCGCCGGCGCCAGCACGCCGCACAGCGACAGGCCGCCGTCGTAGGCTGCCGGTTTCGTTTCCAGCGCCATCGCCGTGAGCAGGCCGCCCATCGACAGGCCGACGGCGAAGGTTTGCTTCGGCGCGCCGTGCCGGGCGACGAAGCGGCGGCGCAGCGCTTCCGTTTCCGCCGCGGCCTGCTCGACTGCCCAGCCGGTGCGCGAATAGGCCGACTGGATCACCGCGAAGCCTTGCGCGAACGCGGGTTCGAGGATCGGCGACAGGCGCTCCGCGTCGCGGAAGCGCACCGGTTCGGCGGCGTAGCCGTGGAAGAACACCACGAGGCCGCGATTCCAGTCCGCGGGAATGTCGATGCGATAGGCCGCGCCGTCGAGCTCGCCCGTCTCGATCGACGGTACCGGGACAGCCGATGGCGCCGGGATCGCCCGCGGCGTCTCGCGCGCGGCGAGCGGTGCCGTGGACAACAGGACGGCCAGCGCCACGCCGAAGCGGCGGCGCGCCCCGGCCGCCGTC
>DBMH01000106.1:0-3000 GCA_002297645.1 Rhodanobacteraceae bacterium UBA703
ACGACGTCGAGGCGCACACCCAGATCGTCGTGTCGCCGGAAGACGACATCGAGCTGCGCCGCATCCGTATCACCAACCGGTCCCGCGCCGCACGCACCATCGAGGTCACGAGCTATGCAGAAGTCGTGCTGTCGTCGGGCATCGCGGATTCGCTGCATCCCGCCTTCGGCAACCTGTTCGTGCAGACCGAGGTGCTGTCGGACCGCGATTCGATCCTGGCGACGAGGCGGGCGCGAACCGGTGAGGATCCGCAGCGCTGGATGATGCACCTGCTGGCGCTGCACGGCGGAGAGTCGCAGCGGACGTCGTTCGAAACCGACCGCCTGCGCTTCCTCGGGCGCAACAACGGTATCGGGAGCGCCGCAGCGGCGCACTCAGCCGACGACCTCTCCGGCACGTGCGGTTCCGTACTCGACCCCATCGTGTCGATCCGCCAGCGCGTGCTGCGCTGTTCAATAGCGTTTTGATCAGGACTTTGGCTTGGCAGTACGAACTTGAGAACATCGAGCCGGGCAAGCGGCGGCTGTCGGATTACCTATTCAATCCCGACGCCGAGGAGGCGGACCTACAGGAGGACTACTTGGCCACGGTTCAAGCCGGGGCAGGTGGAGGTGGAGTGAGGGCGGAAGCGCGAATGATCGGACACGGCCGAGCCGATGTGGCCTTCGACATGGGCCTCGTGACGATCGTTGCGGAGCTCAAGAAGACCGACCGCAACAGCACGCTGGAGGAGCTGCTCGACAAGCACGGCCAACAGGCGACAGCATATCAACGGTCCAATGTCCGGCTAGGCTTGCTGGTTGTACTGGACCTCGTGGATCGCGGCGGAACCGGGGAGCACTTCTCTGCGTCATCGAAACTCCTCGAGAAAACGCCGCCAGGAACAACGACACCGTACTCCATGGCGGTGTTCAGAATTCAGGGGCGCAAGACCACACCGTCGTCAATCAAGAAGCCTCCACAGGCGCAAGAGCCCGATTCGTCGGGGACAAAGGTCATAACGCCAGCCAGGGCGGCGTGGGAGCAAAGTGCAGACGCCGCTCCAAGCTACCGCTAACCCGACATGCTGAATGTCAGTAACGGGACGGAAGCGGTCTCTGAACCGACACTTGTACCCGACCACATTTGCCGGCGGCCTGACCATGCGGGATCAATGCAATGATCACAGTGCATCGGTGCGCGCAATTGCCGTGCACCAAACACCTTCGTAGCTACCATCCTCCGAGCATTCGGCATCGGAGGAACAAGAAGCTCCGGAAGCGATGTGGGTCGCCCGCGGCCACACTATGCTTGCATTGCAAGCATAGTGTGGCCAAAACGGCCAACTTATGCTGTCACCCACACGCACGACCAACCTCCGGGATTGTGGTGGGCCCACCAGGACTCGAACCTGGAACCAAGGGATTCGCGTGATCCGGTCGTTTCCGATCGGCGCGGACTATCTCTTCACCCGCAGCGGCGCTGGTAGGGTGCGGGACGCTCTGGCCTGTGATGAAGGGCGCTGAAGCCCTCAGGTAGTCTCTGCACCTTCCGGCGGTGTACCGCCGGCTTGGCTCAGGATTGCCGCCGTCCAGCCCGTCGAGGAGGCTGCCGCTGCGGTTTCCCTGAATTCATCCCGTTCTCGTTCGCGGCTTTCGCCGCGGCGACACCTTTCGATGAGTCCCCTGCTCTAACCATTGAGCTATAGGCCCGTGCGGCGATCATAGGCGAGGCATCGCGCAGCCGCCAGCCTCACTTTCTGCTGACAGGCCGCTGTCAGCAGGCCCGACGGATACTGGCGTTCCCTCGTCAGCCAGGAGTCCCGTGATGAACACCGAAGCCGTCGCCAAGCGCCTCGTCGAGCTGTGCCGCCAGGGCAAGTACGAGCAAGCCCAGGACGAGCTCTACGCCGACGACGCCGTCAGCGTCGAAATGGAAGGCCTGCCGCCGGATTCGTTGGGCAACGTGAAAGGCATGGACGCCATCCGCGAGAAGGGTCGCCGGTTCAACGAAAGCATCGAAACCGTGCACGGCGGCAGCGTCGGCGACCCGATCGTCGCCGGCAAGTGGTTCTCGCTCGTGATGTCGATGGACGCGACGTTCAAGGGGCGCGGCCGCATCGAGATGAACGAGATCTGCGTGTACCAGGTGCGCGACGGCAAGATCGTGCACGAGCAGTTCTTCTACGACGTCGGCTAGGCAGTCCGAACACCGCGCCCGGATCATTCGTCCGCGCGGCGCCTCGACGGCCGGTGGCCCGTCACGCAAGACTCGGTCGGGAAATCGGCACCGCGCCCACGTCCCTTGAGCGAGACACGACCGGCAGCGGAATGTCCGGTGCCGCGGGCAAAAAGAAGGGCGGGCCGATCGCCCGCCCTTCCGGGATGCCTTATGCGCCGTCGATCACTCGAGGTCGAGGAACGAGCGCAACTGCTCCGAGCGGCTTGGATGGCGCAGCTTGCGCAGCGCCTTGGCCTCGATCTGGCGGATGCGCTCGCGCGTGACGTCGAACTGCTTGCCGACCTCTTCCAGCGTGTGGTCGGTGTTCATGTCGATGCCGAAGCGCATGCGCAGCACCTTGGCCTCGCGCGGCGTCAGGCCGGCGAGCACGTCTCGTACCGTCTCCATCAAACCGATATTGGTCGACGAGTCGACCGGCGAAACGATGGTCGAATCCTCGATGAAATCGCCGAGGTGCGAGTCCTCGTCGTCGCCGATCGGCGTTTCCATCGAGATCGGCTCCTTCGCGATCTTGAGCACCTTGCGGATCTTGTCCTCGGGCATCTCCATCTTGATCGCGAGTTCGTCGGGCGTCGGCTCGCGCCCCATCTCCTGCAGCATCTGGCGGCTGATGCGGTTGAGCTTGTTGATCGTCTCGATCATGTGCACCGGAATGCGGATCGTGCGCGCCTGGTCGGCGATCGAACGCGTGATCGCCTGGCGGATCCACCACGTCGCATAGGTCGAGAACTTGTAGCCGCGGCGGTATTCGAACTTGTCGACCGCCTTCATCAGGCCGAT
>DBMH01000106.1:3063-6116 GCA_002297645.1 Rhodanobacteraceae bacterium UBA703
GGCCTCGCCGATCGACATCGCGCGGTTGATCTCCTTGATGTCGGCGACGTGGAGGTAGAGTGCGCCCTCGATCGCGATGAGCTTTTCCTGCTCGGAGACGATCGCGTCGTGCTGCGCCTTGATGGCCGGCGACCACTTCTGGCGCTTGCGCGCGAGCTCCTCCGCCCACTCGACGTTGGTCTCGTTGGACGGGAACAGCTTGAGGAAGTCCTTGCGCGGCATGCGCGCATGCTTGATGCAGAGGTCGCCGATGACGCGCTCGTGATGGCGGATGTTGTTGACGACGTCGCGCAGCTTCTTGACGAAGCTGTCGATCATGATCGCCGGCAGCTTGAGCTTGAGGAACGCCTCGGCCATTTCGTCGCGCAGCTTCTGCGACTTCTTGTCGGTGGCGCCGTACTTCTCGGCGGACTTCTGGAACTTCGCGTAGATCGTGCGCAGCTCGTCCATGCGGCGCGCGACCTCGGCGAGATCGATGCCGGTGTCGGCCGGCTCGGCGTCATCGCCGTCGGCTCCCTCTTCCTCTTCTTCCCCGGCGTCGGCATCACCGGCGTCCGCGGCCTCGGCCATCTGGACTTCCGGCTGCTCCAGGTCGGCGAAGCCGGCGAGCACCTCGGACAGGCGCTTCTTGCCCTCGGTGTGCTGGTCGTATTCCTCGAGCAGCAGCTGGATCGACCACGGGAAGCTGGCCAGCGCGGTCTGCACCTGGTTCAGGCCTTCCTCGATGCGCTTGGCGATGGCGNNATGTACATGCGCACCGGGTCGGTGGTGCGGCCGACTTCGGCATCGACCGCGCTGAGCACGGCCACGGCCTCTTCGGTCGCGGTGTCGTCGTCGGCGGCGACCGGCGTCTCGGGCATCAGCGCCTCGGTATCGGGCGCGACTTCGTGCACCTCGATGCCCATGTCGTTGATCATGCCGATGATGTCTTCGATCTGCTCCGGATCGACGATGTCGTCCGGCAGGTGGTCGTTGACCTCGGCGTAGGTCAGGTAGCCCTGCTCCTTGCCCTTGATGATCAGGGTCTTGATCTCGGACTGCTGCTCCTGGTTGTGTTCGGCGGCCATGTGGGTCCCGGATAGCTCTGTACGGCAAAGGAAGGAAGTATAGGAGCCGCGTCAAGAGCGGCTCAGCTCGTTGATCCGGAAAGGATTCAGATGTCCGGCGCAGGAGCCCCGCGGGCACCCGCGCATGCGCGGCACGAATCCTGGCGCTCACGCCCGGCGGGTACCGGGCGCAGGGATCCGCTCAGTTCGCCTCGAGGCGGAACGTCACCGGACCGTCGTTGACGAGGTGCACCTTCATATGGGCACCGAAGCGGCCCGTTTCCACCCCACCCGCGTGGCGCGCGCGCGCGAGCTCGACCAGGCGGTTGAACCAGCGTTCGGCTTCGGCCGGCGCGGCAGCGGTCGAGAAACCCGGACGCATGCCCGAGCGCGTGTCGGCGGCGAGCGTGAACTGGGACACCAGCAGCAGGCCGCCGCCGGTATCGGCGAGCGAGCGGTTCATGCGTCCCTCGGCGTCGGCGAACACGCGATAGCCGAGCACGCGCTCGAGCAGGCGCTGCGTCTGCGCCTCGCCGTCGCCGGGCTGCACGCCGACCAGGGCGAGCAGGCCGGAGCCGATCGCCCCCACGACGACGCCCCCGACCTCGACACGCGCTTCGTCGACTCGCTGGATCAACGCGATCATGCACCGCTCCGCTTCCGGGGACGGCATCCTCTCCGGTCCGGCGCGATGCGGTCAATGCGGCCGGCACGGACGCGCTGGCTACAATCGCCGTTCTCATGAAGCCGCCATCGCCATGAATCCCCCTTCGACGACCTGGCAGGTCGCCCTGCTGCACGCCGGCCTGCGCNNCGCCTGCCGTTGTCGCTGCTGCACGCGACCGGCGCGCTGCTCGGCCGCCTCCTGTGGCGGGCCGGCGGACGCACGCACCGCGTCATCGAACGAAACCTGTCCCTGGTACTAACGCAGGAAAGCCCCGAAACCAGACACGAACGCGGACGCGAAGCGGCGATCGAGACCGGAAAGGCATTCTGCGAGATCGCCGGAATCTGGGGCAGGACGCCCGCCGAGGCGTTGACGCTCGTGCGCGAGACGCGCGGGGAGGCGCTGTTCCACGAGGCGATCGCCGCCGGGCGCGGCCTGATCGTCGCCGCCCCGCACCTCGGCTGCTGGGAGCTGCTGAACTACTGGCTCGCCAGCCGCACGCCGATGTCCATCCTGTACCGGCCACCGCGCCAGCCCTGGGTCGAACCGCTGCTGCGCAGGGCGCGCGGCGCGCTGCCGGTCGAGCAGGTGCGCGCGGAAGGCGCCGGCGTACGGACGCTGTACAAGCGCCTCAGCGCCGGCGGCGTGGTCGGCATCCTGCCCGACCAGCAACCGAAGCAGGGCGAGGGGGAATCCGCGCCGTTCTTCGGCGTGCCGGCACCAACGATGGTGCTGTTGCCGCGCCTCGCGCAGCGCACCGGCGCGCGCGTGCTGTTCGCGTTCCTCGAGCGCCTGCCGCGCGGAGCGGGCTACCGCCTGCACTTCCTGCCCGCGCCGGAAGGCATCGACGACGCCGACCTGGAGATCGCCTGCGCCGCGTTGAACCGCGGCGTCGAGGCGTGCGTGCGACTCGCGTTCGCGCAGTATCAATGGTCGTACAAGCGCTGGCCGAACCCGATCCCGCCGGCGCCCGACGTCGACGAATCCGCGCCCTGACCCCTCGTTCGTGGGGCAAACCCCGGTATGCAGCCTCCCGGCATCCGCTGACTGTCGGCGCCCGCACGCGCCGAAGCCCTCAGGGGTCGCCGATGCGAGTCACCGTCGTCGCCGCACCGCGGAACCGGTTGCGTTCGTTCCCGGCAGCCACCGCATTCGCTCTCTGCGCGAGGAAGGGGTGGACGCCGACGCAGGCGCCGGTTCCGGCCATCGCCCGAACTGCGTACGCCACCCGCCCCGCGCCCCGCTTCGAACACATCGCCGCGCCGGGCGGCGACAGCGCAAGCCAGGCGCGCGCGCTCACGGCGCCGGCTTGCGCAGGCGCTTGAGGAAGACCGTCATCT
>DBMH01000253.1 GCA_002297645.1 Rhodanobacteraceae bacterium UBA703
CCGCCTCGGCGACGGCGACACCGGCATCGACGCCGGCCGGTTGCGCAAGGCCGACGAGGCCGAGCGCGCGCTGCGCCTGGCCGCCCTGCGCGCCGAACGCAGCGAGATCTTCGCGCTCGCGCGCCGCCACCACCTGTCCGACGACCTCGCGCGCAAGCTGGTGCGGGAGATCGACCTGGTCGAGTCGCGCTACCAGTCCTGAGCCGCGCCGACGCTCTCCCGATCGAGCCGCCTGCGGCAGCGCACCACAGTTCCGCTACCATTGCGCGCATGAGTCGCGCCATCGAATCGTCCGCATCCTCCCTCCCGCGCGACCGCCTGCGCCCGCTGCGCTACGCCGTCCGCATCCCGCTGCTGCTGCTGCACGCGCTCGTCGCCGTGCCGCTGGCGCTGCTCGCCCTGAATCCCCTCTCCGCCCGCCTGCGCATCGGCCGCGACACGTTCGAGAAGGCCGCGATCCGCTGGTGGTCCGGCCGGCTCGTGCGCCTGTTCGGTTTCCGCATCCGCCGCTTCGGCGAGCCGCTGCCGGGCGCGGTGCTGTACGTCGCCAACCACATCTCGTGGCTCGACATCGAGTTGATGCACAGCCAGCGCCCGGTCAACTTCGTCGCCAAGAGCGAAATCGCCGGCTGGCCCTTCGTCGGCTGGCTGGCGGCCCGTGCCGGCACGATCTTCCATCGCCGCGGCAACACCGATTCGCTCGCCACGGTCATGGCGACCGTGGTCGAGCGCCTGCGCGCCGGCGAACCGGTCGGCGTGTTCCCCGAAGGCGGCAGCGGCCACGGCAGCAAGGTCGGCACCTTCCACGCGCGCATCTTCCAGACCGCGCTCGACGCGGACGTTCCGGTGCAGCCGGTCGCGCTGCGCTACGGCCGCGACGGCCGGCAGGATCCCGGCGTGCCGTTCGGCGTGAAGGAGAGCTTCTTCGCCAACGTCTGGCGCGTACTCGGCGGTGCACGCCTGGATGCCGAGATCCACTACCTCGAGCCGGTCGCGCCGACACCGGACGCGCGCCGTCGCATGGCGGAGGAGAGTCGCGCGCGCATCGTGCAGGTGCTCGGCTACGGCGACTGATGCGGATGGTCCCGAACGCCGCCGATTTCGCGCCGCCGCGCGTGCTGCGCAATCCCCACCTGCAGTCGATCCTGGCCTCGACCGGACCGCGCCGCTGGCGCGCGCTGGTCGGCAATCCGCTCGACGCCGGCGCGGTCGAACACGTGCTCGACTGCGGTGACGGCGTACGCCTGCAGGGCTTCCACAATGCGCAGGCGGCCCGGCCGCAGGCGCGAGGCCTCGTCGTGCTGCTGCACGGCTGGGAGGGCAGCGCCCGCTCGACCTACATGCTGCACACCGGCGCGCGCCTGCTCGCCGAAGGCTTCGACGTGTTCCGCCTGAACTTCCGCGACCACGGCGATACGCACCACCTCAACCGCGAGCTGTTCCACTCCTGCCGCATCGACGAGGTCGTCGGGGCGGTCGCCGAGGTGGCCCGGCGGTTCCCGTCGCCGCGACTCGCGCTGGCCGGGTATTCGCTCGGCGGCAACTTCGCGCTGCGCGTCGCCCTGCGTGCCCCCGCCGCGGGCATTCCGCTCGACCGGATCGTCGCCGTGTGCCCGCTGGTCAATCCACGTACCGGCCTGTACGCGCTCGAGGACGCGCCGCGCTTCTACGAGCGCTATTTCCTGCACAAGTGGCGCGGCTCGCTGCAGCGCAAGCAGCGGCTGTTTCCCGATGCGGAACTGTTCACGACGGCCGAACTCGGCGGCAGCCTGCGCGAACTCACGCGCGCCATGGTGCTGCGCCACACCGGCTTCGGCTCGCTCGACGCCTACCTCGACGGCTATTCGGTCGCCGGCGACGCGCTCGCCGGCCTGCGCATCCCCGCGAACCTGCTGACTGCCGCCGACGACCCGGTCATCCCGATCGACGACTTCCGCTCGCTCGCGCTGCCGCCGCAGGTCCGGCTCGATGTGGCGCCGCACGGCGGCCATTGCGGCTTCATTCACGGCTTCTCGATGCGCGGCTTCGCCGAGGAGTACGTCGCGCAGCGATTGCTGCGCGACGACTGAATCAGGGGCCCGGAAGTCTCGGCGCGTGTCTCCTTTCGCGCGAGAACCGACCGTCGCGGAAACCTCCTCCGAAGGCAGGAAATCCCCGACACGACAGGCCACGACGTTCGTCGGGAGCCAGTCACGCACTACCGCGCCCTCGTAGCTCGCGGCCGTGCGTGCGCCCCACCCTCGAGTGCAGTTCTACAACATGAATTGCCGGGGCCGGTTCGCGTACCCACACCGCCTGATCAGCGCACAACTCGACGACGTCCATACGCGACCCACCCTCGAGTACGGTGAAGACGGTGTCGCAGCTGGGCTGGACGTCGGCAATGGGGTATCCGATCCTGCCCCGCCCGCAGCGGAGACGGGCGCCGGCCGGACACCGGAGAATCCCGCGCTGCAACCATCGAATGCCTCCCGATCCCGGAGGCACCTCAATCCGCCGGCACCGTGCGGCCGCGCGCCCACTCGCGCAGGCCCGCGACGCGCTCGGCCATCAATACGGACAGCGGGCGCGTGGTGCGCGCCTCTTCCATCAGCTGCGCCTGCGTCGGCGGCGCCTTGCCGCCGACCGCGGCGTACAGCGCGGCGACCACGATCTGTTCGACCTCGGCGCCGGAGTAGCCTTCCGTCGCCCCGGCCAGCGCGTCGAGGTCGTAGTCGTCGGCGCGAAGCTCGCGCCGCGCGAGATGCAGGCGGAAGATCTCCGCCCGCGTGGCCGCGTCCGGCAGGTCGACGAAGAAGACCTCGTCGAAACGGCCCTTGCGCAGCAATTCCGCCGGCAACGCCTGCACGTCGTTCGCGGTGGCGACCAGGAACACCGGCGCCTTGCGCTCGGCCATCCAGGTCAGCAGATAGCCCATCACGCGTCGCGAGACACCGTCGTCGGCGTCGCCGGAGCCGGCGAGCGCCTTCTCGATCTCGTCGATCCAGAGCACGCAGGGCGCGAGCTGTTCCGCGCTCCGCAGCGCCTCGCGCAGGTTGCGCTCCGTCTCGCCGTGGTACTTGTTGTAGAGCGAACCGAAATCGAGCCGCAGCAGCGGCACGCCGAAGCCCCCGGCCGTGGCTTTCGCGGCGAGGCTCTTGCCGCAGCCCTGCACGCCGAGCAGCAGCATCCCCCTGGGCGGATCGAGCCGGACCGGCAGCTTCTCGCCGAGGAAGGCCGCGCGGCGCTGCGCGATCCACTGTTTGAGCCGCGCGAGACCGGCGACGCCCGTGAACTGCGCCGTCTCGTACTCGAAGTGCAGCAGCCCGTCGCGGTCGAGCAGGGCGACCTTGAGGCGCGCCAGTTCGGGCAGGTCGGCCGCGGTGAGCGCCCCGTCGTCCCAGATCAGCTTGCGCACGATGCGGCGTGCGTCGTCGAGCCCGAGCCCCTGCAGGTTGCGCACGATCGCACGCGCGGCCTCCGCGTCGACGACGACACGGCGACCACCGTTCTCGCGCGAGTACGCGAACGCCTCCGCCCGCACGAGATCGGCAAGGGCTTTCGAGTCCGGCGGGGCGAACTGGAAGCGCGTGACGACGGCGGCGAGCTCGGCCGGCAGCTCGTAGCCGGTGCCGACCAGGACCAGCGTGTGCTCGGAGCAGTCCTGCCGCTGCAGGATCTCGCGCAGCAGGCGCACCGTCATCGGGTAGCGCAGGTACGGCTGGAAATCGAGCAGCAGGTAGACGCCCGGCGCCCGCTGGCGCTTGATCCATTGCAGCATCAGGGTCGCGTCGGGCGGCGCGTCCTCGTCGTCGGCGAGGTCGAGATCGAGGCGGCGCAGGCCGTCGGTGATGCTCCAGCGGTAGAAGGGCCGCAAGGACTGCACGATCGCGTGGCGGAAGCCGTCGACGACCTGCGTCTCGGCGACCGACTCGACCAGCAGCAAGGGCGTGCGCGCGCGCAGCAGCGCGACGAGATCCTGTTGGTCGGTCATGGGGCGTCGTGAGCGGCTCGCGCAGCGGATCGGTGGCTTCGGGACCGGCAAGCCTACCATCGGCCGCCCGCGGCACCGACGTCGCCAGGGCCCACCGCGCCTGCGCCGCCGCCATCGGGCATAATTTCCCGTCTCGACCCCGGCCCCACGCGCCGGTCCGCCCTCGCCGGCACGCGCCGGCGTTCCCGTCTCCGCCATCCGTCGCAGAACATGCTCAAAGAATCCATCGAACTGCATCGCCAGGGCCGCTACGCCGAAGCCGAACAGGGTTATCGCGCCTGGATCGAAGAACACCCGAACGACGCCGACGCGATCCACACGCTCGGCCTGCTCAAGCACCAGACCGGCCAGACCGCCGAAGCGATTGAGCTGCTCGAGCGCGCGCACGGCATCGCGCCGGACGATGCGCGCATCGACCTCGGCCTCGCCTCGCTGCGCCTGCAGACCGGCGAACAGGATCTCGCCGCGCGCGGATTCGAGCGTGCGCTGTCGCTGAACCCGAACCTGGCCGGCGCGCACATCGGCCTCGGCCAGATCGCGCTCGCGCGCGGCGATCACAACGCGGCGGACCAGCACTTTCGCATCGCGCTGCGCGCCGACGAGGACCCGCATGCGCTGGCCGGCGTCGGCGCCGTGGCGCTGCATCGCGGCGACACGGAGACGGCATTGCGCAACCTCATGCGCGCCGCCGAGCTGGAACCGCAGTCGGCGCTGATCCAGTTCCTGCTCGGCCAGGCCTTCAGCCGCCGCGGCACCGGCGCGTTCGCCGAGCGCGCCTACGACAACGCCCTCAAGCTCGACCCGAACATGCACGCGGTGCGCGCGTGGTTGGCCGAGCACCTGATCCGTGACGGCCGCGCGGCCGAAGCCGAGCCGCAGTACCGGATCCTGCGCGACCTGCCGGGTTACGAACGCATCGCCCAGCTCGGCCTCGCCGACGTGGCGCGCGAGACGGGCCACAACGACGAAGCGATCGCGGGCTACGAAGCCGCGCTGGAGGCCGATCCGACCCTCTCCGGCCCGACGCGCGCCCTCGCGGTGTCGCTGGCCAGCCTCGGCCGCAACGACGACGTCGTGCGGGCCTACAGCCGCTATCTCGCGCACGTTCCCGACGACGACGAGATGCGCACGCTGCGCGCCGACGTCCTGATGCTGCTCGGCCACTGGCCGGACGCGCTGCTCGACCTGCGCATCCTCAGCGACCGCAATCCGCTCGACCACGGCGCGCGCTCGCGCCTGGCGATCGCCTCGGAGTACCTCGGCCTGCTCGACGAGGCGCGGACGCATGCCGCGAGCGTGCTGCTCGCGCGTCCCGACGACGCCGAGATGCACCTGATCGAGATCCGCGCCCTGCTGCGCGAAGGCAAGGACGACGAGGCGCGCGCCGCGCTCGACGCCTTCGCCCGACTGCCGCTGACGGAGGGTCAGCAGCGCCTGCGCATGAACTATCTCGGCCGCCTGTACGACCGCTCCGGCGATACGGTCGCGGCGGTGCACGCCTTCATCGCCGCGCAATACGACTCGCTTTCGGCGATGCCGCCGCTGGACGCACCGAATCCGCAACTCGCCGAAGCCCTGGCCGAGGCGCCGGGCGCCCCCTGGACGGACGCGCCGGTGCTGCTGCTCGGCACGCCCGGCAGCGGCGTCGAGCGCATCGCCGAACTGCTCGCCGACCAGGCACCGACGCTCGGCGTGATGCGCGATCGCGCCTTCGACCCGTCGCGCGACGACGAATTCAACTTCCCGCGCTTCCCTCACTATTGCGGCGACCTCGACGAGACCGAACGCGAGTCGCTGCGTCAACGCTACCTGCTGCCGCTGCGCCGCAGCGGCGTCGAAGTCGGGCGGCTGATCGTCGACTGGCTGCCGCGCTGGGATGCGCACCTGCTCGCCCTGGTGCGGCGCGCGATGCCGGGAACGCGCATCGTCATCGTCGAGCGCGATCCGCGCGACGAGCTGGTCAACTGGCTCGCCTTCGGCTTCATCTCGGGCTTCCCGTGCACGGACGCGGTCGAGTGCGCGAACTGGCTGGTACGGGCCCGGCAGCACCTGCACCACGGCGCGGAACTCGACGAACCGCGCCGCCTCGTCGTGAACGCCGACGCGGTGCTCGCCGACCCGGCCGGCGCGGGCGCGGAACTCGCGCGCTTCCTGGGCCTCGACGAACTGCGCCCGGGCGCACGCATCGCCTTCGGCGACCGCGTCATCGGCGGCTTGCCCGGCCGTTTCCCGGCCGGACACTGGCAGCACTACCGCGAGTCGCTGGCCGACGCGTTCACATTGCTGGAGTAGTGCGCCGCCGCAACGACGCAAGGAGGTTCCGCATGCAACGCCTCGCCCTGATCACTGCCGCGCTCGCGATGAACGCCTGCGCGGCGAAATCCACGCCCCAGGTCCCGCTCGACACGCTCGTGCTGCCGCCCGGCTTCCGCATCGCCCTCTACGCGACCGGCGTCGAGGGCGCGCGCCAGCTCGCGCTCGGCGCGAAGGGCACGGTGTTCGCCGGCACGCGCGACGCCGGCAAGGTCTACGCGATCAGCGACACCGACGGCGACGGTCGCGCAGACAAGGTGCGCACGATCGCGTCCGGCCTGCAGCTTCCGTCCGGCATCGCGTTCCGCGACGGCGACCTCTACGTCGGCGCGGTCAGCCGCATCCTCGCCCTGCGTGGCATCGAGGACCGCCTCGACGATCCGCCGAAACCCGAGGTCGTCACCGACAAGCTGCCGGACAAGGTCCACCACGGCTGGAAGTTCATCGCGTTCGGACCCGACGGCCGGCTCTACGTGCCGGTCGGCGCGCCGTGCAACATCTGCGCCGAGGACGGGAACTTCGCGAAGATCCTCAGCATGAAGCCCGACGGCAGCGACTGGCGCGACGAGGCGTTCGGCGTGCGCAACACGGTCGGCTTCGACTGGCAGCCCGGAACCCGCGAACTCTGGTTCACCGACAACGGCCGCGACCTGCTCGGCGACGACCTGCCGTCCGACGAGCTCGACCGCGTCACGCGCCGCGGCGAGCACTTCGGATTCCCGTACTGCCACCAGGGCGACACGCCCGACCCGGAATTCGCCGCCGGCCGCTCGTGCAGCGAGTTCACGCCGCCGGTGTCGAATCTCGGCGCCCACGTCGCCGCGATCGGCATGCGTTTCTACACCGGCGCGATGTTCCCGGCCGAATACCGCAATGCCGCGATCATCGCCGAACACGGCTCGTGGAACCGCACGAAGAAGTCCGGCTATCGCGTCGTCGCCGTCGAGCTCGACGGTGCGAAGGTGACGAAGCAGCAGGTGCTCGTCGACGGCTTCCAGCGCGACGAGGTCGCCTACGGCCGTCCGGCCGACGTGCTCGTCATGCCGGACGGCGCGCTGCTGGTGTCCGACGAATACGCCGGCGCCGTCTACCGCATCACGTACGCGGCTCCCGCCGCGAAGAAGGAATGAGCGGTCCGCGGAACCGTTCCGGCACCGGGACGTGCCGTCGTGTCGATCGCGCAGTCGTTCGATGCGACACAGGTGGCGCGGCCCCGCCGCAGCCGTTTCCCCGCGGACCCTGGCCGATGGGCCGGATCCGCGCCCCGATCGAGTGAACCCCGCCATGCACCTCCACAGCGACGATTTCGACGACCGGCAACCGATCCCCGCCGCCCTCGCGTTCGGCCAGCCCGGCGCGAACGGCGAGCCCTGCGTGTTCGCCGCCAACCGCAACCCGCACCTCGCATGGAGCGAGGTACCGGAAGGCACGCGCTCGTTCGCGCTGCTGTGCATCGACGTGGACGTCCCCACGGTGGGTGACGACGTCAACCAGCCGGGCCGCCGCGTACCTGCCTCGCTGCCGCGCACGGAGTTCGTGCACTGGCTGCTCGTCGACGTGCCGGCGCAGGCGCGCGAGGTCGCGCAAGGCGCCTGCAGCGACGGTGTCGTGGCGCACGGCAAGCGCGAGCCGGAAGGGCCGGCCGGCTCGCGCCAGGGCCTCAACGACTACACCGGCTGGTTCGCCGGCGACGACTCGATGGCCGGCGACTACCTCGGCTACGACGGCCCGTGCCCGCCGTGGAACGACGAACTCGTGCACCACTACCGCTTCGTGCTGCATGCGCTCGACGTTCCCTCGCTCGACCTGCCCGCGCGCTTCACGCTCGCCGACGTGCGCAAGGCGATGCACGGCCACGTGCTCGCCGAGGCGACGCTGACGGGCACCTACACGCTCAATTCCGCGCTGCGCGGCTGACGTGACCGACCTCGCCGCCCGCAGCCGCGCCGCACGCACGCTGGCCGAGCAGGGCCGCATCGGGGAGGCGGAACAGGCCTTCGCGCACGTGCTGCGCGAGGTGCCGGACGACGCCGACGCATTGAATTTCCTGGCGCTGTGCGCGCACGGCCGGGGTCGCGCCGAGGAAGCATTCGACCTGCTGGAGCGCGCGCGGCGGTCGCATCCCGCGGATGCGGTCACGCTCGGCAACCTCGGTGTGCTGTATCGCGAACGCGGCCGGCTCGACGAGGCGCGCGACGCGCTCGCCGCCGCATTTCCGGAGCGAGTCGCGGCAGCGAACGTGTAGTCAGTCGACGGACTGATTC
>DBMH01000068.1 GCA_002297645.1 Rhodanobacteraceae bacterium UBA703
TCCACGCAGGCCGGCGGCAGCGCGCCCGGCGAGATGCCGCGCAGCAGGTACGCCAGGACAGGCTCCACGTGCATGCCCTCGCTGACGACCCGCGCCGCCGGCGCCTGCACGAACAGGCGACGATCCTCGCCGTCGCCTTCCACGCGCACGGGCAGCAGGCCGGCGCCGCACTCCTGCAGCAGCGCGCCGTCGCGCGGCAGCGCGAAGCCGGTTTCGAGCACGGCGTGGGCGCTGCCGATGGTCGGATGGCCGGCGAACGGGATTTCCTTCGTCGGCGTGAAGATGCGCAGGCGATAGCTCGCGCGCGGGTCCGTCGGCGTCAGCACGAAGGTCGTCTCGACGAGGTTGGTCCAGTGCGCGAAGCGCTGCATCTCCTCGCCGCTCCAGGCGTCTGCGCCGACGAGGACGCCGAGGGGATTGCCGCCACCGGGGCGCTCGCAGAACACGTCCAGTTGCAGGTAGCGCGAAGTCGCCATCGGTCTCGCCGTGTGCAGGAAGAAGGGGGCGGATGATATCGTCGAAGCCCTCATCGCCGCCCTGGAGAATATCGATGACCCAAGTACGCGACATCGCCGTGATCGTCGGCAGCCTGCGCAAGGAATCGTTCAACCGCAAGATCGCGCGGGCACTGGTCGCGCAGGCGCCCGCTTCGCTGAAGCTGGAGATCGTCGGGATCGGCGACCTGCCGCTGTACGACCAGGATCTCGAGACCGCTACGCCGCCCGCGCCCTACGTCGCGTTCCGCGAACGCGTGAAGCGTGCGCAGGGCGCGATCTTCGTGACGCCGGAATACAACCGCTCGATGTCGGCCGCGATGAAGAACGCGCTCGACGTCGGCTCGCGCCCGTACGGGCAGAGCGTGTGGGGCGGCAAGCCCGCCGCGGTCGTGAGCGTGTCGATCGGCGCGATCGCCGGCTTCGGCGCGAACATGCAGGTACGGCAGTCGTGCGTCTTCCTCGACATGCCGATGCTGCAGCAGCCGGAGATGTACATCGGCGGCGCGGAAAAGCTGTTCGACGAGCAAGGGCACCTGACCAGCGACTCCACGAAGAGCTATCTCGACAAGTTCCTCGCGGCCTACGCGGCCTGGGTGGAGCGCATCCTCGCCTGAGCGTCGCCGGCCGGACCGCCGCCGCCGCGCGGGCGTGGACGGCGGATCCGGCCGCGTGTTCCTACAGCCAGCCGCGCCGCTTGAACCAGAACAGGGGCAGCACGGCGCTGAGCACGATCACCGTCAGCGCGACCGGGTAGCCCCAGGGCAGCTTCAGCTCGAGCATGTTGACGAAGTTCATGCCCCAGATGCCGGCGAGGATCACGGGCGGGATCGACACGACCGAGGCCACGGTCAGGATCTTGATGACCTCGTTCTGGTCGATGTTGATGAAGCCGAGCACGGCGTCGAGCAGGAACTGCAGCTTGTCGGTCATCTGGCCGTCCAGCTCGCCGAGCGCGTCGAGATCCTTGTGCACGAGCTTCAGTTCCGCCTGCAGCGGCTTGTCGAGCCAGTCGGGCGGATTCTCCTGCGCAAAGCCGACGATGCGCGAGAGACCGGTCATGGTCTGGCGCGCGCGCGTCAGGCCGCCCTCGAGCCGGCCGATCTCGCCGAGCATGGCGTTCAGCTGGCGCGTCGAGCGGCCCTGCGGGACCAGCACGCGCACCGACAGTTCACCGGCCTCGGCGATGACCGCTTCCAGGCGGTCCGCCACTTCCGCGACCAGCGCCCGCATCAGCGCGGCGAACGTCGTCGCGCCGTCGCGCGGCGTTTCCGTGGCGTCGAAGGATTCCGCCGTGCGCTCGAACGCCGGCGAATCGCCGTAGCGGATCGAGACGAGGAACGTCGGGGCGACCAGCAATCCGAGAGGCGAGGGCGGCCGCGAGAGGTCGTGCGCGAAGAACGGCACGTTCAGGCGCAGCACGTCGCCGTCGAGCCGGGTCCGGCTCGACATCTCGATGGCGCGGATGTGTTCCTCGGTCGGCAAGCGCAGCCGAGTCGCCCGTTCGACGCATCGGAATTCGTCGGGCGTCGGATCGCAGAGGTCGAACCACAGGGTATCGGCGGGCGGCGATTCCGCGTCCGCCGGAACGGATGCGCGGCCGGAGCGGCCGTGGCAGATCAGCATGCCTTCCTCGCGCTGGCGCTTGTGGGCGACATGCGCCGCATCATATCGTGCGCGCCGCCTCGTCGTTGCAGGAAGCCGATCCCACATGACCTTCACATTGCTCATCATCGCCGTCACCTGCGTCGTGTCGTTCATGGCGTTCTCGGATCGGAAGCTGCTCGACCGCCTGATCCTGTGGCCGCCGGCCATCACGCGCGGCAAGGAATGGTGGCGCCTGGCGAGCTGCGGCCTGATCCATGCCGACGTGATGCACCTGGCCTTCAACATGATCACGCTGTTCTTCTTCGGGCGCGCGATGGAGGGCTTCTACGTCGCCCGCGGCGGCGAAGTCGGCTATCTCGTCTTCTACGTCGGTGCGCTGGTCGTCTCCAGCCTGCCGAGCTACCTGCAGCACAAGAACGACAGCCACTACCGCAGCCTCGGCGCCTCCGGCGCGGTCTCCGCCGTGCTGTTCGCGTTCATCCTGCTGGCGCCGTGGAGCAAGATCATCGTGCTGGTGCTGCCGATGCCGGCGATCCTCTACGCAGTGCTCTACGTCGTCTACTCGATCTACATGGACCGCCAGCGCTCGGACAACATCAACCACAGCGCGCACCTGTGGGGCGCGGCCTACGGCGTGTTCGCGACGATCCTGATCGAACCGGGCGTGGTGTCGCATTTCCTGCGCCAGCTCGGCCAGCCGTCGCTCGGTTTCGGCTGATACGCTTCCGCCTTCCTTCGCCGCACGGAGACGCTTCATGACGACCCACGCCGGCAGCTGCCATTGCGGCAGGATCCAGTTCGAAGTCGACGCCGACGTCGACAAGGTCATCGATTGCAACTGCTCGATGTGCTCGCGTCGCGGCGGCCTGCTGTTCTTCGTGCCGGATGCGCAGATGCGCCTGAAGACGCCGGAAACGGACCTGTCGACCTACACCTTCAACAAGCACCACATCCGCCATCATTTCTGCCCGACCTGCGGCATCGCCCCGTTCGGTCGCGGCGCCGGCAGGGACGGCCAGGCGATGTGGGCGATCAACGCCCGGTGCCTGCCGGACCTCGACCTCGGCGCGCTGACGATCGAGAAGGTCGACGGACGCCGCTTCTGACGGTGTATCGTGCGGATCGACGCCGCTGCCCTTCCGCCCGCATGAAACGCCTGCCTGTCCTGCTGCCGCTCGTCCTTGCGCTCAACGCCGCCGGAGCGGCCGCCGCGGGCCTCGCCGAAGTCGATCCCGCGGTGCGTTCCGCCGCTGCCCGGAACGCGGTCGCGGACGTGCTCATCGTGCTGGCCGACCAGCGGCGCCCGTCGCTCGTTCCGCTGTCGGCCGAAG
>DBMH01000069.1:0-291 GCA_002297645.1 Rhodanobacteraceae bacterium UBA703
TTGCGGCCCTTCGGGCCGAGGGTCGCCTTGACGGCGTTGGCGAGGGCGTTCACGCCGCGCAGGATCTTGGCGCGGGCGTCTTCTCCGAAACGGATTTCTTTGGCAGCCATTGTGGAGCTCCGGGATTCGTGATTCGTGATTGGGGATTCGGAAAAAGCAGAGGCGGGATTCGAGGTGACGGGATCGGACTCGGAGCAGATCTGCTCCTACGAATCACGAATCCTCAGTCACCAACCCGGCCGTCTCACTTCTCGACGACGGCGATCAGGTCTTCTTCGCGCATGACCAGCA
>DBMH01000069.1:300-3204 GCA_002297645.1 Rhodanobacteraceae bacterium UBA703
GCCATCGGGCGGACCTTGCCGTCTTCCTGGATCTTGCCGGTGCCGGCGGCGAGAACCTCGCCCTTGACCGGCTTCTCGGCAGCGGCGTCGGGGATCACGATGCCACCGGCCGACTTGGTCTCGGCTTCCAGGCGCTTGATGATGACGCGGTCGTGCAACGGGCGAAGCTTCATTGGAGAGTCTCCGTCAACAGGTTGATGTGAAAAGGATTCAGTGAAATTGTTAGCACTCGATCGTGCTGAGTGCCAAGTTTAGCGAAGCAGCCGCCCCCAAGGGAAGGGCGTTGCAAGGCAGGTGGTGGCGGTCGCCGGGCATTCAAGAGAGAGGCGTTCGTCGACGCTCAACTGCCTGACGCGGATCCGGGATCAGGCGCGGGCAGTACGACCGGGACGACACCTTGCGGGTTCGGTCATGCGCGCCCCGCCCCCTGCTCGACGCCCCTCGCGCGCCGCGCTCGATCGCACCGTCACGAAGCGCACACGGCCCGCTGCGACGGAACCGCCACTCCGCCGCCACCGTCTGTCCGCGCTTCCCCCGCACCGGTGTCCCTGGCGACGGCTCGAACCAGTCCGCCATCGCGGGGAAAAGTGATGCACCGCACGAAACGCGGCCGTCACCAACTCACGATAAAATGACAAGACCGCGCCCGTGACCGGGCGCTTGTTTCGTTGGGGAAAATCCACATGCCGTTGCATCAAGGCGCCCTGCGGGCGTCCCTGTCCCTGCTTCTCTTCGCCGGCGCCACGCCGGCGTTCGCGCAATTCGTCTCGCTGACCGGCACGCCGGCCACGCAGAACTTCAACGCGCTCGCGACCACCGGCACGAGCGGCACGGTTCCCGACGGCTGGTACTTCGCCGAGACCGGCACCAACGCCAATACCACCTACGCCGCCGACGACGGCAGCCTGAACAGCGGCAACACCTACAGCTACGGGGCGAGCGGCAGCAGCGAGCGCGCGTTCGGCATGCTGCGCTCGGGCAGCCTGGTGCCGATGATCGGCGCCCGCCTGCGCAACGACTCGGGCTCGGCCCTCAGCGAAATCGCAGTGAGCTACACCGGCGAACAGTGGCGCCTCGGCGCTTCCGGCCGCGCGGACAGCCTGCAGTTCCAGTACAGCCTCGACGCGGGTTCGCTCACCGACTCCGCCGCCACGTGGACGAACGTGCCGGCACTCGATTTCGCCTCGCCGGCCACCAGCGGCGCGGTCGGTGCCCTCGACGGCAACGCCGCCGCGAACCGTACCGATATCAGCGGCTCGATCACGGGCCTGAGCCTCGGCAACGGCGGCAGCCTGTGGGTGCGCTGGGTCGACGTGGACGTGCCGGGCGCGGACGACGGCCTCGCCATCGACGACGTGAGCTTCGCCCTCGCCGGCGGTCCGCCGGTCGACAATCCGCCGACGCTGCTGTCGACCTCGCCGCTCCATCAGGCGACGCAGGTGGCGGTGAACGCCACGCTGGCGGCGAAGTTCAGCGAGGCCGTCACGCTCGGCACCGGCTGGTACACGCTGACCTGCGCCACTTCGGGCACGCACACGCTGGCGGTTGCCGGCGGCCCCGCCAACTACACGTTCACCGTCTCGCCGGCGTTCGCGCAGGCCGAGAACTGCACGTGGACACTGCACGCCTCCGCGATCACCGACCTGGACGGCACGCCCGATCCGCTGGCCGGTGGCGACGCCGTCGTCGCCTTCACGACGTTCGATCCGTCCAACCTGCCGCCGCCGACGGTCGTCTCCACATCGCCGGCGAACGGCGCGACCAACGTGCCGAGGGCGGCCGACATCCGCGTCACGTTCAGCGAGTCGGTGACCACCGACGCCAATGCGTTCGCGCTGGCCTGCGGCGGCAACGCGCTGTCGATCCTCGAGAGCGGCAGCGGCGACAGCCGCACGCTGACGCCGGACCAGCTGCTGCCGGCCGGTGCGAGCTGCCAGTTCACCATCGACGGCACCCGGGTGCGCAACGGCGGCGGCATCGCGCTCGGCAGCACCTCGCCGATCGGCTTCAGCGTCGCGTCCTCGTCGTCGGTCGACGCCTACTACTCGCGCGTGAATACGTCCTCGGCGCCGCAGCTGCGCTGCTCGCTGCACGAGACGATCAAGGGGCACACGGTGTATCCGTACAGCGGCTCGGGCACGAACACCTGGACGATCCTCGAAGTCGCCCAGCAGGACCCGAACAACCCGAACAAGATCATCGACGTGTACCGCAACCGTTCCTACGCCGCGGTCAGCGACCGCGCGGGCTCGGGGCCCGGCTCCAATACCTACAACCGCGAGCACACCTGGCCGAACTCGCTCGGCTTCGCCAACAACAGCCTCGCCGCCTACACCGACACGCACATGCTGTGGCTGTCGGACACCAACCAGAACTCGAGCCGCGGCAACAAGCCGTTCGCGAACTGCCCCGTCAGCAGCGGCTGCACGGAGCTGCAGACCGAAACGAACAACGGCGTCGGCGGTCCCGGCCAGCCGAACCGCGTGAAGTCGCCGGACGGCAATGCCGGCTCGTTCGAGGTCTGGAACCACCGCAAGGGTGAGATGGCGCGCGCAATGTTCTACATGGCGATCCGCTACGAGGGCATCGCCGCGGAGCAGGCGCACGACGGCCGCATCCCGGACCTCGAGCTGACCGACGAGCGCAGCAAGATCGTCATCACCAGCAACACGGCATCGAAGGCCTACATGGGCCTGCTGACCGACCTGCTCGCATGGCATCTGCAGGATCCGCCGGACGCCGAGGAGATCGCGCGCAACGATGTGATCCAGAGCTTCCAGGGCAACCGCAACCCGTTCGTCGATCATCCGGAATGGGCCACGCGCGCGCTGTTCGAGTCCGTGCAGCCGGCAACGTGCGAACTCGCCACGCCGAACGACACGATCTTCGAGAACGGCTTCGACG
>DBMH01000270.1:0-5300 GCA_002297645.1 Rhodanobacteraceae bacterium UBA703
CGCGCACGCGCAGGCGCACGAGCCACGCAGGGCCGACGGCATGGCCTTCGACGCGCGCTTCGTCCGCCGCGTCGCGGACGATCAGCCATGTCACGGACGAAAGCGGCGGCGCGACCCGATCAGGCACCACGATCGGAACCGTCGCGGACGACGCCCCTTCGCGAGAATCGCCGTCGAGGATCGTCCTCGCCCGTTCGCCGCCGATCAGCGGCACCGACGCGTCGCCACCGGCCACGTCGAAGCCGTCGCGGAAGACGACCAGCGTGTTCGTGTCGGACGCGGGGTTCGCGCCGATGGCGCTGGCGGCGAACGTCACCGTGGCGCCTGCCGCATCGCCACGCACCGGCGTGCCGACCAGCCAGGTCAACGAACGGCCCGGCGGCAGCGTGACGGTGAAGCGCAACGATGTGTTCGGGTCCGGACTGCAGATCGCGCCGTCGATGGCACCGACGCAGGTCACGCTTGTGCCCTGCGCATCGAAGCCGGGCGACAAGGCGAACCACACCGGCACCGCGTTCGCCACGCCGCCGGTGTTGGTCAGCGTCACGGTGTAGTCGACGACCTGCCCGTAGCGCGCGAAGTCGCGACCGTCCGCGATCGACAGCGCAAGCTGCGGCGCGGCCACGTCGAGCGTCACCGCGGCCGGCTGCGAAACGCCGTTCGTCGACGACACCGTGAACAGGAGGCGATCCGCGCCGACGTAGTCCAGGTCCGGCGTGTAGGTCAGCGTGCCGCTGGATGCGCTGAAGTGGCCGATCGTGCCGTGCAGCGGTGCCTCGACGAGCGCGTAGGTCAGCGCGTACGGACCGCCGAGGTTGCCGTCGCTGCCGGCGAGCTGGATCGCCTGCACCGTATTGAATGCCACGCCCACCGACTGCGCCTGTGCCACCGGCGGATCGGCGGCCTGCACGGTGATCGTCGCGGTCGCGCTCGCCGCGTTGTAGTTCGCATCGGCCGCCTTGGTCGCGCGCACGACGCAGCTGCCGGCTCCGGTTGCAGTGACGATGCTGCCGCTGACGCCGCACGGACCGCTGTCCACGCCGTAGCTGACGGGCCCGCTGCCGGAGCCGCCGCTCGCGGCAAGCTGGCTGTGCATGCCGGGGATCAGCACGTTCGGTGTCGCAGCGAGGTTCAGCGTCGCCTGCTCGGCGCGCTCGACCGTAAGTGCCGCCGTCGCGCTGCTGCCGGCGAAGTTCGCGCCGGAGGCGGCATCCGGCGTGAACGCGGCGGTCAGCGTCTTCGGGCCGGCGCCGCTCGGCGTCAGCGTGCAACTCGTCGCCGGCAACACGATCGTGCAATGGTCGCTGCTGCCGGCATCCCCATCACTCACCGTCACCGTGCCGCTCGGCGTGCCGGAGCCGGGCGCGTCGGCCGCGACCGTCACGTTCACGGTCGCGGCGGCACGGAACGTGATCGTCCACGGCTGCGCGTTGCTGATCGTGGTCGTCGTGGCGGCCTTGCCGACCACGATGTCCGTGCCACCCGTCGAAGCCTTCGTGTTGCCGTCGCTGGGCGTGAACGTCACCGTGATGGCGTGCGCACCGGCGGCCAGTGCCGCGCTCTGGCACTGCGCCTGCCCGCCCGATACGGCGACGGCCGCGCAACCCGCCAGCGGCGTGCCCGCATCGGCGAAGGCGACCGATCCGAGCGCCGTGCCGGCATTGCCGGAAGGCAGCGCCACGAGCGCGTCCAGCGTGACCGGCTGGCCGTGCACCGGTGCAGCCGGCGCCGCGTGCAGCGCAATCGTGGTCGCGGCGGCGGTGACGGTCAGTGCGGTGGCGTTGGCGCCGGCCTGCACGAACTGGTAGTTCGCCGCAGTCAGCCCGCCGCCGTTGATCGCATACGTGCCGGCCGGGCTCGTCGCCGTTGCGGCCGTGGTCCAGGTCGCCGTGCCGACGACGGCGCTGGCCTGGTCCTCGCCGTTGACGAAGCCGCTGAGGCTGCCTCCCAGGCTGCCCGGCGCATTGCCGTAGACGACGCTGGCGGGCGTTGCGACGTAGCTCAAGGTGGCGCGGCTGACGTTCACGGTCACGGCGGCACTGGTCGATCCCAGCGCATCGCCGTTGCCCGGCACGAACGCGGCGGTGAGCGCATGCAGGCCGTAGGCGAGCCGGGTGGTGTGGCAGGTGGCCGACCCGTTCGCGAGCGGAACGCTGCCGCAGCCGGAAATGGTCGCACCCGCGTCGCGGAAGACGACCGTGCCGACGACGTTGGCCGGCGTCACCGTTGCCGTCACGGCCGTGTCCAGGCCGTAGTCGATCGCGGCGGGCAAGGCGACTGCCGTGGTCGTCGTCGCGACAGGGACGACGTTCAGCGACATCTGGGTGCTGGCCGGAGCGCGCGCCGCATCGCCGCCGTAG
Source organism: Rhodanobacteraceae bacterium UBA703 (assembly GCA_002297645.1). Classification (GTDB taxonomy): domain Bacteria; phylum Pseudomonadota; class Gammaproteobacteria; order Xanthomonadales; family Rhodanobacteraceae; genus Dokdonella_A. Next base: position 2,361 of record DBMH01000270.1, read on the forward strand.
AGGGCTTCGATTCCGTGCGTGCCGACGCCGAAGGGACCCGCGTTGCAGGTGGCGACGCCGCTGGCGTTCACCGGCGCATTGGCGCAGGCCGGCGCGCCGTCGACGCGGAATTCCACGTTGCCGCCGGGCGTGCCCGGCGCAACGCTGGAGACCGTCGCCGTCAGTACGGCGGTGCCGCCGGGCGCGGGGGAAGACGGCATGGAAGAAAGGGTGATGCTGGTGTCGTAGCGCGCATTGGTCAGCGCGAACGTCGCCGGTGCGGCGATGCCGGCGACCGTGGCGTTCACCGTGTAGCTGCCGGCCGTCGCATTGGCCGTCGCAGCGACACTGGCAAGGCCGCTGGCATCGGTGGTGGCGCTGGTCGCCGACAAGGTGGCGCTGGCGCCACCGACGGGCACGCTGGCGAAGTTCACCACGATGCCCTGCAACGGCACGTTGCCGGCGTCGGCCACGCGCACGCGCAGCGCCTGGCCGAAGGCCGTCGTCACGTAGGCGCTCTGCGTAGCGCCGCCTTGCACGGTCAACGCGGCCGGGGCGTTCTGCACGAAGCTGGCCTGCACGGTGCAGTCGGCGACGATCGCATTCGTCGTATACGTGGAGCCGCTCAGGCTGCCGCCGCAGCTGCCGCCGACGCTGGCGCCGTAGCCGGCCGCCGGCGTGACCGTGAACGCGGTCGTCGCGCCGTGATCCACGGTCTGCGCCGTGCCCGGCGAGATCGTGCCGTGCGCGCCGGCGCTCGGCGTCACGGTATGCGTGTCGATCGCGAAACTCGCCTTCACCGCGCAGGCGGCCTGGATGTTCGCCGCGCGCCAGAGTCCGCCGCCCTGATCGACCGGCGTGCAGGTGTCGCCGCTGACCGCGACGACATGCCAGTGGGAGGCCGGCGTGACCGTGACATCCGCCGCGTCGCCGGCCTCGATCGTCTGCGAGGCCGGCGTTGCCAGGCCCTGCCCGCTCTCCACGGCGGCGGTGACGGCGTAGGTGGCCAGATAGGCCTGGCGCACCGATTCGATCAGCGAGCCGGAGCCGCTCCCATTGCCGCCACCCGCCTGTCCGCGCAGGCGCACGAGCAAGGGGACGTTTCGCGGGAGGTTCAGGCCGTTCAACTGCCAGCCGCCGGAGATGCGCTGGCCTGCGGCGGGGGCGCTCCAGCTCGCGCCGCCGTTGCTGGAAATCTCGAACTCGGCCTGTGACAGCTCGGGCCCCGCGCCGCTGCGCAACCAGCGAAGGCTGCTGCGATTGGCACCGACGGCGAGCGACTGCAAGGCCGCTTCGGACGTGCTCAATCGCGCGATGCGGACGTGCGGGTCGCCGCCGACGGTGGTGAAATTGCCGCCGACCAGCACCTTGCCGTCCGCCTGCAGGGCCACCGCGGTGACGGACGCGCTGGCGTCGGCGGTGAAACCGGCGTCGAGGCTGGCGTCCTCGTTGAGCTGTGCGACGTACTTGTGCGCCTGCCCGTCGACCTGCGCGAATCCCCCGCCGATCACCGGCTTGCCGTTCGCCCGCACGGCGATGCTGAACACCGCGCCGTTGGGGCTCGGCTTGCAAGGCATCTCGTTGATGCCGTTCGCATTGAAGCGCACGAAGCGGACGCAGGCGCTCGGGTCGACCTGGCCGATCTGGCTGAAACTGCCGCCGACCAGGAACTGTCCCCCCGCCTGCACGGCCAGCGACTGCACGACGGCGTTGAAACCCATGTTGAAGGCCGTATCGAGGCTGCCGTCCGCGTTCAGCCTCGCATTGCGCAGGCGCGATACACCGCCGAGGCTGGTGAAGAGTCCGCCGATCTGGATCTTCCCGTCGGTCCGCAGCGCCATGGTCTGCACCGCCTGGTTCGCGTTGGGATTGAAACCCGCATCGAGGTTGCCGCTCGCGTCCAGCCGCGCGATGTAGTTGCGCGTCTGTCCGGCGACGCTGGTGAAGGCGCCGCCGAGCAGGATGCTTCCGCCCTGCAGGACCAGGGTCTGCACATCGCCGTTGGCGCCTGGATCGAAGCCGCTGTCGAGGCTGCCGTCCGTGTTCAGCCGCGCGATGTGGCCGCGCAACTGGCCGGCGATGCTGGTGAAGCTGCCGCCGAGCAGGATGCGGCCGTCGGGTTGCACGGCCAGCGCACGCACCATGAGGTCCGCTTCGGGATTGAAGCCGGCATCGAGGCTGCCGTCCGCATTCAGCCGCGCGAGGTTGCTGCGCGCCTGTCCGTTGACCTGCGTGAACGATCCGCCGAGCAGGATCTTGCCGTCCGCCTGCGTGGCGAGGCCGAACACGGTGCCGTCGACGGAGGCGACCAGATCCGTGTCCAGCAGGCCGTTCGCTTCCAGCCGCGCGATGCGGTTGCGCGTCGTTCCGGCCGCTTGCGTGAACGATCCGCCGAGCAGGATCTTGCCGTCCGCCTGCACGGCCACACCCAGCACGTCGGCGCCCGTGGCGCCGGCATTGAAACCGACATCGAGGCTGCCGTCCGCGTGCACGCGGGCGATGCGCTGGCGCGCCTGCCCGTTGACTTGCGTGAATGCCCCGCTGAACACGATCTTGCCGTCGGCCTGCACGGCGAGACCGTAGGTGACGCCGGAAATGACGCCGGCGTTGAAACCCGTGTCGAGGCTGCCGTCCGCGTTCAGGCGGGCGAGGCCGTAGCGCGCCTGCCCCGCCATCTGGGCGAACCATCCGCCAGCCAGCACCTTGCCGTCGGCCTGCACGGCCAGGCTGCTGACCAGGTCGCTGGCACCGCTGCCGGGATTGAAGCTGGCGTCCAGGCGGCCGTCCGCGAACAGCCGCGCCACGCGCGAGCGCGCTTGTCCCGCCATCTGGGTGAACGCCCCGCCGGCCAGAATCCGACCGTCGGCCTGCACGACCAGGCTGGAGACCACGAAGTCGGCGCCGGGATTGAAGGCGGCATCGAGGCTGCCGTCCGCGCTCAGCCGCGCGAGGCGCTGACGC
>DBMH01000270.1:5439-6780 GCA_002297645.1 Rhodanobacteraceae bacterium UBA703
CCGGCCGTCCGCCTGCACGGCCATGGCCTGGACCCAGGCACTGCCGGCGCTGCCGGTGACGTCGGGATTGAAACCGGCATCGAGCCGGCCATCGGCGTTCAGGCGCGCGACGCCGTTGCGCACCTGTCCGCCGACCTGCGTGAAATCGCCGCCGATCAGGATCTTGCCGTCCGCCTGCACGACCACGCTGCGGACCGTGCCGTTCGCGTCGGGATCGAAGCCGTCGGCGGCGTACTGCGCGAAGGCCGGTCCGGTGAACGACGCCAGCCAGGCCAGCGCGGCGACGAGAAATCCACGCACGCGAAGCGTCGCGATGGCCGCTCCGGCGGGGCCAAGGATCGGTCGGTTCATGCCATTTCCCCCTGTACGCATTGACGCGAGAGCGGACGCGCGATCCGCTCGCCGAAACGATCGGCGATGCTAGTGCCCGCCATCACCGTCGCGATGTTGCGAGTTGTGGTGACTTCCTCATGCCGAGGAAAAACAATCGATTGCGCGATTTCCAAGCACCGGTCCCAGGGAACGCACGCAGCCACCCTTCGACCCGGGCGCCCATCATTCCGGGCCTTGAATGCCCTGCCGACTCCGCTGCCCTGGCAGTCCGGCCAGGTTCGACGAGGCCGCCTTCGCGCTGCGCGCCGGCCGCGTCGACTGCAACCTGCAGATGCGACCATTGCGGATGTTGCAACGGCTGCGGCGGCCCGCCGGCGAGGTCGTGATGCCCGGGATGCTCGAATGGCCGGCGCTGTCGCCGATGCTGACCTGCATCCGGCTCTCGCCGCCGCGCGCGATGGTTCGTGCGGGGTTGCCGCCGAAAGTCCGGGTCAGCGTTCCGGTCGCCGCCGCGACAGCGGACGGTGCGGCGCGGAGCCGTGCCAGCGCGGCGATGGCGCCGGGGAAACGGCCGCAGACCGGCCGCGATGGCTCGCAAGCGCGCATTGGGATTCCCCCTGTGGAATTCTCAATCTCGCGATCGTCGCAAATCGCATCGGCGGGAATAACCCGCCGAACAGAGGGGAATTCCCGTCGGGAAATCCGGACGACTCATCGCCCCAGGCGTTTCCGGTTCAGCCGAACCACAGCGCCATGAGTTCGGCGCGGCTGCCGACGCCGAAGCGCGCATGCAGGTCGCCGACATACTTGTGCACCGTGGCCGGCTTCTGGCCCAGGCCGGCGGCGATTTCGCGCTCGGTGTCGCCGCGCAGGAGTCCGGAGAGGATGTGGCGCTCGACGGGACTCAGCAGCTTGTCGCCGCTGAACAGGCCGTGGCTCATCATCAACTGCCGGTGCAGGCCGCGCACGCCGCGCAGCGCCCCGGCGGCGACGGCGACGTCGCGGGCC
>DBMH01000005.1 GCA_002297645.1 Rhodanobacteraceae bacterium UBA703
AGGTCGGCCGCCTTGCCTTCGGCGACGGCGCCGTACCGACCGAGCTTGCCGAACCAGGCCGGACCGGCGCGCGTCGCCGACGACAGCGCCTGCGCCGGCGTCAGGCCGCGCTCGACGAACAGCTTCAGTTCGTCGTGGAGGCCGATGCCGGGATAGTTGAACGAGTTCAGGAAGCCGGCGTCGGTGCCGGCCATGATCGTGACGCCGGCCTGCTGCAGCATCGGCAGGACGGCGGCCATGCGCTCGAAGTGCGCGTGGCGCGCGTCGATCGCCGCCGCGTCGGCCTTGGCCGCGCGTTCGATGCGCCAGTCGTAGGTCTTGCGCAGCTTCGGGCCGATGTAGGCGAGGTAGTCGTCGCCGGCGTGGGTGTCGCGGTCGAGGTAGGCGAGGATGCGGCTGCCATTGAGCGTCGGCGTGACGAACACGCCCTTGCGCGCGAAGCCGCGGTACGCCGCCATCGCGGTGTCGCGGTCGAAACTTTCGTCCAGTCTGCGATTGGCGGCAGCGCGATCGAGGCGGCCGGCGGCGAAGTCGGCCGCGACCGCGGCCTCGTCCCGCGCACCGGCCTTGAACGCGTAGTCGACGTGCTCGATCGAACTCAGGCCGGCGTCGACCGTCTGTCCGACCGTCAGCGCCATCGGGATGTGGCCGGACGTGCGCAGGCCCGCCGCCTTCGCGCGCGACAGGGCGTACAGGAACAGCGACGGCTCCAGCGTGCTGTCGGTGATCTTGACGAAGTCGACGCGGTCCTTGCGCTCGCGTTCGATCGCGGCGTCGACGTCGGCCTTGCTGCCGACCTCGATCGTGCCTTTCCAGACCGGCTTCAGTCCCTCGATCTTGGCGCCCGAGGTGAACAGCTGCGGGCCGAACAGGTCGCCCTTGGCGATGTCGTCGCGCCAGGCGAGCACATCGTTCGGCAGGTCGCCCGAACAGTCGCGGATCGTGGTGATGCCGTGGGCGACGTACAGCGGCAGGAGCGCCTTGTTCTCCTCCACCAGCTCGGGGCCGCCGCCGAAATGAACGTGCATGTCCCACAGGCCGGGAATCAGGTAGCGGCCGTGCGCGTCGATCGTGCGCTCGGCCCGCCACGCGGCCGCGATCGCGCCGTCCTTGCCGACCGCGACGATGTCCGTGCCGCGCACGGCCACCGCCTGGTCGGGGACGGTGCGCGCGTGTTCGACGTCCACGACGGTCGCATGGCGGATCACCAGGTCGGCGGGACGGGCGGCTGCGAAAACCGTGCCCGAGGCGGCGGCGAGCAGGACGGCAATGGTGCGAGGGAGGGTTCTGTTCATGGGGTCGATGTCCAGGTTTGCGGAGCGGGAGAGGCGGTCGTCGGAGGCGCGCGTCAGCGCGCACCGGCGACGACGAGGAGACGTTCGACGTCCACCTGGCCGCGTCGGCGCGCATGCGTCAGCGGCGTGACGCCGTCGCCGTCGGCGAGATCCACGTCGGCCCCGGCCCCGATCAGCAGCCGCACGATCTCAACGTGGCGCGGGCCGCCGTCGCCGAGGAGGATCGCTTCGAGCAGGGCGGTCCAGTGGAGGCCGTTGACGTGGTCGACGTCGACGCCGGCGTCAATCAGCGTGCGCACGGTGTCGACGTGACCGCGCTCGGCGGCCGGGATCAGCGCCGTGCCGCCGTAGCGGTTGGTGCTGCGGAGATCGGCGCCATGGGCGAGCGTGAGGCGAAGGATGTCGAGATGGCCGCGGGCCCCGGCGTAGAGATACGGACTGTCCTGGGTCGCATCCTTGGCGTTGACGTCCGCACCCGCCTCGATGAGCGTCCTCGCGGCGTCGACGCGGTTGGCGTGCGTGGCGAGGAGCAGCGGCGTCCGCCCGGCGGAGTCGCGCGCGTCGATCGCCGCACCCTGGTCCAGCAGTTCGCGGACTGCTGCCGCGTCGCCGCGCGAGGCGGCCGAGCGCAGGCGGTCCTCGAGTCCGCCGCCGGCGGCGCAGGCCGATGCGGAGGCGAGCATCGCCAGCGCGAATGCGCGAGCGGCGGGCGATCGCTTCAGGGGCATGGGGTTTTCTCCTGCACTGGGGAACGAAGAGGCGTCCGATTGCCGGATGCCTGGCGGCATGGTAGGAGTCGCCTCCGGCATGTGAAAGACAAATATCCAAATGGCTCCCATTCCCGGAACGAATAGATCGCTGCTCGACCTCGACGCCCTGCGCGCCCTGGTCGCGGTGGTCGACTGCGGCAGCTTCACGACCGCCGCGGCGCGGCTGCATTCGACGCAGTCCACCATGAGCCAGAAGATCCGCCGGCTGGAGGAATCGACCGGACACCGCCTGCTGGAGCGCGATCGCCGCGGCGTGCGGCCGACGGACACCGGCGAGGCGCTGCTCGCCTACGCGCGGCGCCTGCTTGCGCTCAACGACGAGGCGTTCGACGCGTTGTCCGGCGAAGGAACGGTGGTGGTGCGCCTCGGCGTGCCGGAAGACTTCGTCGCCAGGCCCACGACGCGCGAACTCGCGGCGTTCAGCCGGCGGCATCCGCGCGTCAAGCTCGAGGTGTCCAGCGGCCTCAGCCGCGATCTCGCCGATCGCTACGACCGCGGCGAGCTGGACCTGGCGCTGGTCAAGCAGCGCCGCGGCAGCCGCGACGCGGTGGCACGCTGGCCCGAGAAGTTGAAATGGATCGACAGCCTCTCCCATCCGTCGATCCGGACCGATCCGCTGCCTCTGGTGGCCTTTCCGCCGCGCGGGCTCTACCGCGACGACATGATCGAGGCGGTCGAGCGGCTCGGGCGGCGCTGGCGGATCAGTTTCACCAGCACCAGCCTGGCCGGTATCCAGGCGGCGGTCGCCGATGGCCTCGGCATCAGCCTGTTGCCCGCGCGGGCCACCGGTGCGGGACATGTGCTGCTGACGCGGCGGCACGGGCTGCCTTCGATCGACGACATGGAAATCGCGCTGTTGCACCGGCCGAACGTCGACCCCGCGGTCCGGACGCTGGCGGAGGCTTTGGCGGCGATGCTGGCGCGCGAGACCGGGAGCGTGCGTTGACGAGCGCCGTGCCGGCCCTGCGGTCGGTGCGAGAGGCGGTCCGGCCGCGTCAGCGGCCCGGCGACGGGGCGGACCGTGCCG
>DBMH01000145.1:0-186 GCA_002297645.1 Rhodanobacteraceae bacterium UBA703
GCCGCCTGCGCATCCGCGCGTTGCGCGTGCTGCCGCGCCACATCGGCCTGCCACGCTACCGCGGCGAACGCCGCCAGCAAGGCCAGCACGAACACCGCCGCCATCGCCATGCCGCCGCGATGCCGCTGCACGAAGCGCCGCGCGCGGTACCAGCGCGTCGGCTTCTGCGCCGAGACCGGATGGCCT
>DBMH01000145.1:272-2525 GCA_002297645.1 Rhodanobacteraceae bacterium UBA703
GGCTCGGGCAGCACGCCGATCGGCTCGTCGCCGGAGATGTACGAGGCCGGCGTCGCGCCCTTGCCGTCGTTGAGTCGCTGGCCGCTGACGAGCTCGCCCAGCAGCACGCCGAGCGCATAGACGTCGGTCGCTGTGCTGACCGGCGCGCCGGCGCGTTGCTCCGGTGCGGCGTACGCCGGCGTGAACGGCTGGTGGCCGGTGCGCGTGGCGTCGTCCTCGTCGACGTCGTCGAGCAGCTTGGCGATGCCGAANNTTGAGGTCGCGATGCACGATCAGTGCGCGGTGCGCCGCCTCCACCGCGGCGCAGACGACGAGGAAGAGCTCCAGCCTCGCGCGCAGGCCGAGCCGCAAGCGGCGCACGTGTTCGGTGATCCGCTCGCCGCCGACGAGCTCGAGCGCGATGTACGGCAGACCGGCATCGGTCACGCCGCCTTCGATGAGGCGCGCGATGTTCGGATGACGCAGTTGCGCCAGCGCGCGCTGCTCGCGACGGAACTGGCGCTGCGACGATGCCGTCTGCAATCCGCGGTGCAGCAGCTTGATCGCCACTTCCTGCGCCACGCCCTCGACGTCGCGCACGCCGCGGTACACGGTCGAGAAACCGCCCTGGCCGAGCACGCCGAGCAGCTCGAACGGGCCGATGCGGCCGCCGGACGGCAATGCGACCGGAGGCTCGTCCCCATCGAGCGCGTCGGCCAGGTCGTCGAGCGGGCGCGCGAGCGGATCCGATGCGGTCGACGTGTCGACCATCGCGAGGAGGCGACGGCGCAGCGCGTCGTCCGTGCAGTGCCGTGCGAGCCAGCCTCCGCGCTCGGCGGGTGGTACGGCGAGTGCGGATTCGTAGAGGTCCCGGATCGAAGGCATGGCAGGCTCCATGGCTCGAGGAACGTCCGGACACGGCGGATTGCGACACGTGCCCGGGCAGCGCTACTCGAGGTCGGTGCGCAGGAAGGCGCGCGCGAACTGCCAGTCGCGGTCGACGGTGCGGCGCGCGACGCCGAGCATCTGCGCGACCTGCTCCAGTGTCAGTCCGGCGAAGTAGACGAGTTCCACGACCTGTGCGGCACGCGCGTCCTCCCCGGCGAGCCGGCGCAGGCCGCGATCCAGTGCCAGTGCCTGCGCCGCGCTGTCGAGCACGAGGCGCTCGTCGCTGGCGCTCAGCGTGACGCGCACCCAGTCGCCACCGGCTCGCTGGCTCATGCGCGTACGCGCGCGGTCGCACAGCAGATGGCGCATCGCCTGGGCTGCGTAGGTGAAGAACTGCGCCGGATGGGCGAACGTCAGGCCGGGATTCGAGCCGATGCGTAGATAGAGATCGTGCACGAGCGCGGTCGGATCGAGGGTCGCGTGCGCATCACCGGCAAGCTGCCGGCTCGCGAGGCGCTTCAGGCGGTCGTAGGTCGCCGCGAACAGCTGGTCAGGCGCTTGACCGGCGACGGCGCGGGACTCCGCCGTGGTGGCTTCGGGTTCGGACATGTCGACTCCCCGTCGAAGCGATCCAGTCTAGCGTCTGCCACCGGCATCGGGAACGCCGGCCCAGCGATCGCCGCCGGCACGGCGGCTCCCCGCCGCAGGCCATCCTTCCTGCCGTGCGCCTCTCACGCCCATCGAACATTGCTATGCTGAAGCGCTGCGACAGCGTTCCTGCCGTCCGACCGAATGACCACGAGCCCTCCCAATGCCGACGACAGCGCTGGCCCGCCCGCGGGCGCGAACGAACGGCTCTCGCCGCTGCTCTATGCGGAGCTGAAGGCCCTCGCCGCTCGCGCCATGCGCAGCGAGCGCGAAGGACACACCCTGCAGACGACCGCTCTGGTCAACGAAGCCTGCGTCCGCGTGCTCGGCCAGGAGCGCATCGATGCGTCCAATCGCGCCCAGTTTCTCGGCATCGCCGCACAGATGATGCGCCGGGTCCTGGTCGACCACGCACGGCGCCGCGCCGCCTCGAAGCGGCCGAGTTCCGACCAGCGCATCGCCATCGACGAGATCGACCTGCCCGCGGCGGAGACCGACCTGATCGGTCTCGACGGCGCGCTGGAGCGGCTTTTCGCCATCAACCCGCGCCAGGCCCGCGTGGTCGACCTCAAGTTCTTCGCCGGCCTGGAACTGGAGCAGATCGCCGACACGCTCGACGTGGCCCGGCCGACCGTCGTGCGCGACTGGCGCATGGCGCGGGCGTGGCTGCAGCGCGAGCTGGCCGATGCGTGAGCGGGATCGCCGCTACGCCCGCGCGCAGGCGATCGCGCATGCCCT
>DBMH01000345.1 GCA_002297645.1 Rhodanobacteraceae bacterium UBA703
GCGCTCCTTCTGGGAGCGCGGCTTCGCGACCGGGGCAGGTCATGATGAGGGACGGCGTTCCGCGGCGAGGGCTCACGCCGCCAGGCGACGCCCCTCCGCGATGGCGGCATGTGCCGCTGCGATCGCTTCGGCCTTCTGCTGCGGCCCGAGGTTCACGCCCTCGGCCCGCACGATCTCGATGTCGTCGATGCCGAAGAAATGGAACACCTGGCGCAGGTAGGGCTCCTGGAAATCCGCCGAAGCACCGGCGGAACCGGTGGAGTAGACGCCGCCGCGCGAAGAGACGAGGACGATCTTCTTGCCGCCGGCCAGGCCTTCCGGTCCCTTCTCGGTATAGCGGAACGTCTTGCCGGGAATCGCCAGCCGGTCGATCCATGCCTTCAGCGTGCTCGGGATGCCGAAGTTGTACATCGGCGCGCCGACCACGACGACGTCCGCGGCGAGGAACTCCTCGAGCACGTCACCGCCGACGCGTCCGGATGGATGGTCCGCATCGACCACCGGTGCCCAGTGCGGAAGCGGGTTCGCGGCGAGATCGCGGTACACGACCTTGCCGGTCGGATGGTTGCGCTTCCAGGCGGCGACCACCGCCGCGCCGAGTTCGCGCGAGACGGAATGCGCACCGAGGGCGCTGGAATCGACGTGCAACAGGTTCATGGGGAGCCTCGTTTTCGAAACACCGTTTCCGGCGACGCAAACAAGGTAGATCGTGTACGATTCGGGGATAAGTCCGCGATATCTGGATGCATCGTTCCTCAGGGGAAACAATGGTCGTGACCGAAGGTGCCTTGGCCGATCTGAACGACCTGCGTTTTTTCGCCGCTGTCGTCGAGCACGGCGGTTTTTCCGCGGCGGGGCGCGCGCTCGGCGTGCCGAAATCGCGACTCAGCAAGCGCATCGCGCTGCTCGAGGAGCGCCTCGGCGTGCGCCTGCTGCAGCGGACGACCCGGCGCTTCGCGGTGACCGAGGTCGGCGAGCGTTTCTATGCGCACTGCCGTGCGATGATCGAGGAGGCACAGGCCGCACAGGACGCCGTCGCCGAACTCAGCGCGGAGCCGCGCGGCGTCGTGCGCGTGGGATGCCCGGTTTCCCTGGCGCAGACCGTGCTCGCGTACCTGGTGCCGGACTTCCTCGCGGCGCACCCGAAGGTGCAGGTCCGCGTCGTGGCGACCAACCGCCGCATCGACCTGATCAGCGAGGGCATCGACATCGCGCTGCGCGTACGCGAGAAGCTCGACGCCGACGCCAGCCTGATCCTGCGCAGCGTCGGCCAGTCGCGCGTGCTGCTGTGCGCGAGCAGAGCCTTCCTCGACGCGCGCGGCCGTCCGTTCGCGCCGGCGGATCTCGAGTCCCTGCCGCTGCTGTCCTGGTACGAGCACGAAGGCGCGCAGACGCTCGAACTGATCGGCGCGGGCGGCACGCGGCTCAGCGTGGAGATGCAGGCGCGCCTGATCTGCGGCGAGTTCAACGTGGTGTACGAAGCGGCCAAGCGCGGTATCGGCGTCGCCGCGCTGCCCGAGTTCGTCTGCGCGCCGGCGATCCAGCGCGGCGAACTCGAGGTCGTGCTGCCGGACTGGAGCATTCCGCAGGGCATCGCGCATTTCGTCTACGCCAGCCGGCGCGGCCTGTTGCCGAGCGTGCGCGCCTTCGTCGACTTCCTGGCCGAACGCCTGCCGGAAACCTTGCGGCTGAAGCACGAGCAGTGCACGAAGCGCGAGGAGCCTCCGGCCTGATCCGAACGATGCGTACCCGTTGGCCGTTCCGTGCCGGCGCAATGGTCCGTGGCGGCAACCCGGAACAGGCAATCCCGGAAGAACCTCGACTGCCGTAGCCGATCGCTCGTCATCCACCTTGTTCCCGATTCTTCGGGGAAGGATCGCGGCGGATCCCCGCGTTCGCTGGGATTTCGCGGATGTGGCGAGGCTTTCGAGGTTCCCGCTAGCCGGCACGCAGGGCAACGCGCCGTTTGTCGGGGTGCGCCTCGACAAACGGCGGCGGGAGGATGGGTTCTACGGTCGCCGGCGCGCCGCGCGCGTGGCCCAGCCGAGCGTGGCGATCAGCACGACGCAGAGCAGCACTTCGAGCAGCGCCGGCACGCGCGCACTCGGGTATACCCAGGCCGCGACGACACCGTGGCAGAAGTAAAACAGCGCGACGATGCCGACCCAGAGCAGGGCGCGTTTCGCTCCCGTGCGCAGTGCGAGCAGGGGCAGCAGCAGCGGCGGCAGGGTGAAGGCCAGCGCGAGCAGGCCGTTCCCGTTCGCCGGCGGTGCCAGCCACAGGTACCAGGCCGGCTGCAGCAGGATCAGCAGCGCCCAGGCGAACAGGCCGGTGCGCAGAGGATTCATGCGGAGCCTCCGAGCCGGCGCGCGATCTCGGCGACGCGCCGCCCGAGCGCGCGCGCGAGGGTGCGCTGGTCCTCGGTGATCGCGTTGCCGCCGTCCACGCCGGCGACGTGGCTGGCGCCGTAGGGGGAGCCGCCGCCGCGCGTGCGGTTCAGCGCCGCCTCGGTGTACGGCACGCCGACGATCAGCATGCCGTGATGCAGCAGGGGCAGCATCATCGACAACAGCGTCGATTCCTGCCCGCCGTGCATCGTGCTGGTCGAGGTGAACACGGCGGCTGGTTTGCCGACCAGCGTGCCCGACGCCCAGGCGGATGCGGTCGAATCGACGAAGTGCTTCAGCGGCGCGGCCATGTTGCCGAAGCGCGTCGGACTGCCGAGCACGAGGCCGGAGCACTCGCCCAGGTCGGCATGCGTCACGTACGGCGCGCCGGCATCGGGCTCGGGCGGTTGCGCGGTCTCGGTCACGGGAGCGACCGGAGGCACGCTGCGCAGGCGCGCGTGCATGCCGGCGACCTCCTCGACACCGCGCGCGACCAGTCGCGCGAGCTGCGCGACCTTGCCGGTGCGGCTGTAGTACAGGACCAGGATCTCGCTCATGCGTCCGCTCGTCGGGTGACCGATGAGGATAGCGCCAAGCGCCGCGCGAACCCAGCACGCAGCCGTGGAAGGTCCTCTTGCGTCGACCGTGGGCGATAGCGCTGGCGGCGCGATCGACGGTTCCGGTTCAGCGCTCGAAGCCGTCGGTGAAGATCGCGTCGAGCTGCAGCTTGGCGACGCCGAAGCGCAGGCCGCCGCCCTGTTCGCGCCCGAGGCCGGCGACGAACAGTCCGCCGCTGCCGAGCGCGATCGAACGTCCCTCGTCCATCTGCGCACTGGTCTGCACCGGTGGCGAATAGGTGCCGACGGACCTGCCGCCGTTGCCGAAACCCGTGTCGAGGTTGCCGCTGTCGTCGAGACGCGCGAGCGCGAAGACCGTGGTCGATCCGCTCGCCGTGGCGCGGCCCGCGACCAGGATGCCGCCGTCGCCCTGGACGAGCACGTCGTAGGCCGCGTCCTTGAACGGCGAGGCCAGGTCGAAGGCGATCGAGACGAGGCCGCCGCTGCCGAAGCCCGGGTCGAGCGCGCCGGTCGCCGCGTCGAGGCGCGCCACGAAGAAGTCCTCGTCGCTGCCGTCCCAGATCTGCCGCGCTCCCGCGACGACGAGGCGCCCGCGGCGGTCGAGCGCGATCGCGTTGATCGCGATGTTGCCGGGGCTGAATCGAAGACCGTCGAACCACGCGCGGCCGTTGTTGCCGAACCCCGCGTCCGCGGCACCGTTGGCGTCGAGCTTCAGCAGCGCGGCCTTCAGGCGACCGTCGATGCCGCGTGCGGTGCCGGCGGCGACGAGGTTGCGGCCGGGCAGCACGACCAGGGCGGTCGCGCAATCGTAGTAGTCGCCGCCGATGTCGAACGCGCCGACGCGGCTGCCGCCGCTGCCGAACGACGTGTCCGGGCTGAGGTCGGCATTGAAGCGCGCGATTCCGAAGTCGTAGTTCGGCGGGTCGCTGCCGGCGCGCACGGTGCAGCCGGCGGCGACGATGCGGCCGTCCGGCGCCACCGCCACCGCGTCGACCGTGTTGAAGGTGTAGCGGGCGTTGTAGGCGTACTGCACGCCGTACTGCGAGTTGGGGTTCGGTTCGGCGATGCCGCTCGTGTCCAGGCGGACGAGCACGCCGGCATTGCAGCCGGCCCAGTTGCCGCAGACCCAGCGGCCGCCGAGGATCGCGCGGCCGTCGGCCTGCAGCGCCAGTCCGTGAAGTCCGAGCGTGCTGTCGAAGCTGGCCAGGTCGGGCACGGAGTCGAGCAGGATGCGTCCCGTCTCGTTCGGGCCGAAGCCGAGGTCGAACTGGCCGTCGCCGCGCAGGCGGCCGGCACACAGCGTGTTGCGGCTCGTGCTCGTGCCGCACTGTCCCGCCAGCAGCAGCTTGCCGTCGCGCTGCACGGCGATCGTCGAGGCGACGTCGCCGAACGTGCCCAGCCGCAGCAACATCCGTCCGCCGGAGCCCCAGCCCGTCACATAGGTGCCGTCCGCCGCCTGGGCGAGCGGAGCGAACGCCAGCAGGGCGGCCAGCGCCACCGATGCCGGAGCGCCCGCCACGATGCCGTGGCGCAGGCGGTCCGCTGCACGGGGATGGGAAAGCGGCAGTCTTCCGACGGTGCGCATGGTGATCCCCGATGGCGTGGCGCGAACACCGGACCCGCACGCGCCGGGCGCGCTGGGAGGCGTCCCGGGCATTCCGTGCCTTGCATCCATCCGGGCCGGTGCGCGGCCGATTGTACAGACGGGCGGCATGTTCGGCGCCGTGGCGGGGAATCCGCGCCGGGCGCGTCCATTTGGCCGGTGTCCGTGGCCTGCGTTAGGCTCGCGGCATGTTCGTCCGAGCCCGCCAATTCGCCCGATCGCTCGCCGACCGCGAGCGCACGCTCGCCTTCCTGCGCTTCACCTGGGAGCGATTCGTCGAGGACCGCTGCCTGCAGACCTCCGGTGCGCTCGCCTACACCTCGTTGTTCGCGCTGGTGCCACTGACCGCGGCCGTGCTCGGCGTGCTCGCCGCGTTCCCGGTGTTCGCGGGCTGGCGCGACCAGGTGACGACCTGGGTGTTCGAGAACTTCGTTCCTGCGGCCGGCAGCACGGTGCAGGGCTACATCACGCAGTTCGCCGAAAGCGCGAGCAAGGCGACCGCGATCGGCATCCTCGTGCTGCTGTTCAGCGCGGTATCGCTGATGATGAGCATCGAGGACGCGTTCAACCGCATCTGGCGCGTGCAGGTCGCCCGCGGGGCGACCTCGCGCTTCATCATCTACTGGGCCGCGTTGACGCTAGGGCCGCTGCTGCTGGTCGCCGCGCTCGCGCTGAGTTCGTACGCATTCGCGTTGCCGTTCATCGACGCCGCGGAGGCGCAGTTCTCGATCAAGGCGCGCGTGCTGGCGGTGCTGCCGTTCCTGATCGTGTGGGCGGCGCTGGTCGCGGCCTACGTGGTGATCCCGAACCGCACGGTGCGCATCTCGCATGCGGCGATCGGCGCGCTGATCGCCGCGCTGCTGTTCGAGGCGGCCAAGCGCGGCTTCGCGCTGTACGCGACGAAGTACGCCAGCTACCAGCAGGTCTACGGCGCGCTCGCGCTGGTGCCGATCTTCATCTTCTGGATCTACCTCTCGTGGATCGTCGTGCTGCTCGGCGCCTCGATCACCGCCTCGCTGAGCGCATTCGACTACCGCCCGGTCGAGCGCCTGCTGCCGCGCGAACACGAGTTCACCGGCCTGCTGCGCATCGTCTCGCGCTTCGTCGACGCACAACGCGCCGGACGCGGCCTGCACAGCACGAATCTGCTCGCCTGCGAACCCTACCTCACCGACGACCTGTTGCAGCGGTATCTCGGCGACCTGCACCGCGTCGGCCTGATCCAGCGCGGCGAACTCGGCGAGTGGCTGGTCGTGCGCGATCTCGCCACGACGGACCTGCTCGAAATCTACGAAGAGGGCGGCTACCGCCTGCCGCTCGACGCGCACGCGGCGGCCGAGGGCCTGTCCGCGCCCGCGCGCGACCTGCTCGACCGGCTCGCCGGCGAGCTGCGCCGCGACATGGGCGTGGCCCTGTCCACGCTGTTTCCGCCGGAGATACCATCGCGGCCTGCGTCCGCGTCGCCGGCACGCGCCACATCGGAGTCCGCATGAACCGTTTTTTCTCCCTGCGCCTGCTCGCCGCCCTCGCTCTCGTCGTCGGCGCCGCCTCCGTCGCACACGCCGAGGCACCGAAAACACCGTCGCTGAAGGTCACGACGCTGGACGGCGGCAGCTTCGACCTGGCCCAGCAGCGCGGCAAATGGGTCGTCGTGAACTTCTGGGCGACCTGGTGCACGCCGTGCATCCAGGAAATGCCGGACATCTCCGCCTTCGTCGCCGGACGCAAGGACGTCACCGCGATCGGCCTCGCCTGGGAGGATACCGAGAAGACCGAACTGGACGCCTTCGCCAAGGAACATCCGGTGAAATACCCGTTGGCGCAGGTCGACGTATACAAGCCGCTCGACGACTTCGAGACGCCGCGCGGCCTGCCGACGACGTATCTGATCGCGCCCGACGGCACGATCGCGAAGAAGTTCGTCGGTCCGGTCACCGGCGACGACCTCGCGAAGGCGATCGCGGCGAAGAAGTGACGCGCATGACGACCGCACGCTTCCTCGTTTCCGGCCTCGTGCAGGGCGTCCATTTCCGCGCCTCCACACGTGCCTGCGCGCAGCGGCTCGGCCTGACCGGCTATGCGAGGAACCTCGCCGACGGTCGCGTCGAAGTCGTCGCCAGCGGCGACGAGCCCGCGCTGGCCCGCCTGGAGTCCTGGTTGCGCGAGGGGCCGCCGGCCGCACGCGTCGATGCGCTCGTGCGCGACGACGTCGCCGAGCAGCGTCACGACGGTTTCGCGCAGCGCTGAACGTGCCGTCATCGCGTCGCCATGGGCAGCCTCCGGGGATGCGGCCGCCGCGTCACGGCCTCGCACGCGTGATTTCCAAGCTCGGCATCGCCTCGCGGACGCAGGCGGCGGCATGGATCCAAGCGGGACGCGTCGGCGTCGGAGGGCACGTGGTGCGCGATCCGGAGCGTCCGACTGCCGCCGGCGAGCGCATCACGGTGGATGGCGTCGCCGTCGAGGCACGCGAGCGCGTCCATCTGATGCTGAACAAGCCGCGCGGTCTAGTCACGACCGCAGCGGACGAACGCGGCCGCGAGACCGTGTATTCGCTGCTCGACGGCGCCGGCCTGCCGTGGCTCGCCCCCGTCGGCCGTCTCGACAAGGCGAGCGAAGGCCTGCTGCTGTTCACCAACGACAGTGTCTGGGCCGCGGCGATCACCGCACCCGAAACGCATCTCGACAAGACCTATCACGTACAGATCGACCGGCTTCCGGACGAGGCCCTGCTCGCCGCCTTGCAGGCGGGCGTCGACGATCGTGGCGAACGGCTGGCACTGAAGTCCGTGCGCGAACTGCGCCGGGGCGGCCGGAACGCCTGGCTGGAGGTCGTGCTGGACGAGGGGCGCAACCGTCACATCCGCCGCGTCCTGTCGGCCTTCGACATCGGCGTGATGCGGCTCGTGCGCGTCGGCATCGGCGCGCTGGCACTCGGCGACCTCGCGAAAGGGCACTGGCGCAGGCTCGCACCGGACGAGGTCCGGTCGCTGGGTGGGGGCGCGCCGGCGGCTTCGCGAAGCTGAATCGATCCGGCGTCGCGTATCCCTCGTTCAGAAACGAGCCATCCGCGATTCCTAGCATCGGATGCGTTCCATCAACGGAGAACGCCATGAGCATGCTACGTGTTTCCCTGCTGGCCACCCTTGTCGCCGCAGCGCCGCTCGCGCTCGCGCAGACCGCCGCTCCGACGAAGCAGGACCCGAATCCGCCGCCCAAGGCGCCGGAGTGGACGGCGACGGACACCAACCGCGACGGCTATCTCACGAAGGAAGAGCTGATTCCGTTCCCGAGCGTCCTGAAGCGCTTCGAGGAGATCGACACCGACCACGACGGGCGGATTTCCGAGGCCGAGTACCGGGCGTGGTACGAGAACGGCAAGAACGCGAAGTAAGGTCCGGCGACGACGGCCACGACACCTGCCGTGGCCGTC
>DBMH01000081.1 GCA_002297645.1 Rhodanobacteraceae bacterium UBA703
CGCCTGCGCGCGCATCCGCCGGGTCCGGCGCGCCGCGCAGGCGCGCGCGCGTCGCCCAGCGATTGCCGAGGTGGTCGAGGTAGCCGCGCAGCTCGATCTGCCGCCCCTGCGCGATGCCGTTCGCATACACGCCGTCGCGATCGCGCAGTTGCGCGCTGCGTCGCACCTCGTTGCCGAGCAGGGTCACGCGTCCGTCCGGACCGGGCAGCACGTCGGCGGGNNCCGGGCCTTCCAGCCGGATCGCCGGCGCATCGAACTGGATGCCCTGCGCGGCGAACGCGGGGCTCTCGCCGAACACGCCGTCGACCTCGATGGCCGTGCCGGGCACGAGATCCTCGGCCGTGCCGAAGCGGAATTCCGTGTCGGCGTCGAAGGTGACGACGTGGCTGCCGAACCGGAACGAGGTGGGCGACAGGATCTCGCCGACCAGCCCGGTCAGTGCGCCGAGCGCGCCCGGCGTGCCCAGCGGCACCGGTTCCACGCAGGTCAGGCGGCTGACGGTGTCGAGCAGCGAATCGGCCTGGAATCCGTCGATCGCGG
Organism: Rhodanobacteraceae bacterium UBA703; assembly: GCA_002297645.1. Taxonomy (GTDB): domain Bacteria; phylum Pseudomonadota; class Gammaproteobacteria; order Xanthomonadales; family Rhodanobacteraceae; genus Dokdonella_A. The sequence continues at coordinate 541 of DBMH01000081.1, forward strand.
TCGCCCGGATCTCGACGAAGCGGCCGACGTCCAGCGTCGCGCCGCAATCGATCGGCGTCACCCCGGCGAGGCTGACGCGCTGCGGGCCGATCTGCGCTTCGCCGCCGGCGACCGCCGTCACGTAGCCCGAGAGGAGCCAGCGCGGGGTCGGTGTCGGCAGGTATTCGACGAACGACGCGAGCAGGCTCGAGTTCGTGTCGACGTAGCCGCTGACGTCGAGGTGGTCGCCCAGCGCGACGTTGGCGATCGAGCCGCCGGGCAGGCCGGTGGATCCGGTGTCGGCGGTGACGGTGACTTCCTGCCCGAGGACGCGCAGCGGCGACACCGACGTGACGGCGCCGCGCACGGCGTAGGAGAACACCACCGTGGCCGCTGCCGGGTCGCCGCGCCGGAGGCCGGGCGCGAAGCGGGCGGCAGCTCGCAGGCCGCGCTTCGACGGCGGCGCGGAGCCGGCGGGCAAGGGTTCGCCGTCGACGACCAGTTGCGTCTGCGCGTCGATGCGGACGCGGCGCCCCTGGATGTCGATGACCTCGTCGGCCGCTGCCGGCGAGGCGGCCCCCGCGAGTACGGCCACCGTCAATACGCGATGCATCATCGGTCCTTCCCCTGTCGTGTTGTCGATCCGCCTACGTTCGAGGATGTCTGCTGAACCGCGTGTGGACACCGGGGACATTCCCGGCCGCGGTCAGCGCGTGTACTTCCAGTTGCGCGGCTTGCCTTCGGCCAGCCATTCCAGCGTCGTCGCGAGCCGCTGCGCGCGCGTCTCGGCGCGCCGGGCCTCGGCGATCCATTCGACGTACTCGCGCCGCTGGCTCGGGCTGAAGGCCTCGAAGGTCCCGCGTGCCTTCGCGTTCCCCGCCAGCGCGGCGGCGAGGTCGTCCGGCACCGCGGTCTCGGGGCGGGGTGTCTTCTTCGCGCGGGTCGCCGTCGGCACGCCGGCTTCGTTCAGTGCCATGGCTTTCTTCAGGTAGGCGACGAAGACCTTCTTCGGCGGCAGGTCCGCGAGCGCGCCGAGGCGGCCGAACTGGCCCATGGCCTCCTCGGGGGCGTCCTCGCCGACGACCTGTTTCCCTTTCCAGAAGCCGAACGCGCAATGCTGCTTGAAGGCGGCCATGTGGCAGAGCAGGCCGCGATACACGAAGAACGGCGACCCCCACTTGATCGTTTCCTCGACTTCCGGACAGGCCTCGTGCACCCGGGCGCGCAGGCGCGCGAGGATCGGTTGCGCGAACGGCGCGGCGGCGGCGATGTAGGCATCGATGCGTGGATCGCTCGCGGGCATGGGCGCCTCCGTCGGGTGCGCCGATTCTGTCGCGCCGTCGTGGCCGTCGCCACTGCCACAGGTCCCGGGGGAAGCCGGGCCGGGAACGTCAGGTGCCCGTGTCGCGAGGGGCGGACGCGAGCGCGGCGATCAGGTCCCGCACCAGCCGGCGATGCGGCGAAGAAAGCGCGAGGTAGGCTTCGACCGCCTCGCGGTCGTGCGGCCTGAGGCCGTTGTGCCAGGCGGGGCGCGGCTCGCCGACCTTCGGGCCCGTCTGGCCGAAACGCAGGATGTGGGGCTCGATGCCGAGCAGCCCGCTGAGGATGCGCAGCTTGTCCTGTTCCGGAATCGAGCGGCCGCCGAGCCAGCGCGAAACCGTCTGGAAGCTCACGGATTCGCCGTGATAGCGCGAGTTGAACAGTTTGAAGAGCACGGACGGACGCGGCTCGTATCCCGCGTCGGCCATCGCCTGGGACAGGCGGGTGGAAAATGCTTTCCGCTCCTCGTTCATGTTGCAGGACGGTACGGAACGGATATGCCGGTTGTTCACCTTTTACGCGTGATGTGCTTCACTTTTCATGTTCACGAATCGGAGCCGCCGGTTGAACATGGAGAGGTCGTTGCTGGAATGCTTGCCCGGAATCGTTGCGGACGCGAGACGGGAAACGGGGAAACTGCTGCGGGAATCGTCGTGCGGGACGCACCGCGTCCGCCTGCGCGGATGCGAGTGGGTCCGGCCGCCGCGCAGCAGGGCCGATCCCGCCACGGCGGAACCGGGCGGCCGCCTGATCCTCGGCGACGGACTGTGCGCGATGGCGGCCCTGCTGGCGGATTCGCGCCTCCGGCGCGGCCTGCGCGGCGGGATCGACCTGATCTACGCGGATCTGCCATTCGATCCCGTGCGTCCGGGGGACGCGGCGCGTCCCCGCCGCGACACGACGGCGCTGGCGACGCATCTCGCCGCGATCGTTCCGCGCCTGTGCCTGATGCGCGAACTGCTGGCCAACACCGGATCCATCTACGTGCGTCCGAGCCGCTGCGCCGCACCGTATGTGAAGCTGGTGCTGGACGAGCTGTTCGGGAGGGACTGCGGCATCAACGACATCGTCTGGACGGTCGCGCCGGAGGAAGCCGCCGGTCGCCAGCGTTTCGCGACCGCGCACGAAGTGCTGTTCTTCTACCGCAAGAATGCGGACGTCGCGATCTGGAACGACGTGTTCCAGGGCGCCCGCGCCGGATCGCGCGATCCCGGTGAAGCGGGATCGCCGGAGGAGATGCCGCGCGTCCGCTGCCGCGACGTGTGGAGCGACATCGACGCGACCGGAACCGGCGCAGGAGAGTCGCCTTCGCGCAGGCCCGACGCCCTGCTGGAGCGCATCGTCTCGGCATCCTCCACGGCCGGGGCGCTGGTCGCGGACTTCACTGCCGGATCCGGCGCCACGGCCATCGCCGCCGCGCGCCTCGGGCGGCGCTGGATCGCCTGCGAGGCGGACAGGATGGCGTGCGCGGATGCGCGTCGCCGACTGATCGTCGAAGGCGCGGGGCCGTTCCTGCGTTCGTCGCTCAGTCGTGTCCGCGTCGCCGGTGGGGCCGGGGCGTCGCTGCGATCCTGCCGCCTCTTCCCGGCGGATCGTCGGTGGCCGGCGGGAGGCGCCTGAAGGACTGATACGATGCCGCCTCGTTTCCGTCGCCGCGTCCGGTCCACGGTCGCGCATTGTCCGGAGGGAGGGCATGCAGAAGCATCCTCGCGAAACCCATCGCACCGAGCGCGTCGGCTGGCTGCGTGCCGCCGTGCTCGGCGCCAACGACGGCATCGTCTCGACCGCGAGCCTGATCGTCGGCTTCGCCTCGGCCGGCTCCGACCGGCACGCGATCCTGCTCGCCGGTATCGCCGGGCTCGTCGGCGGTGCGCTGTCGATGGCGGCGGGCGAGTACGTCTCGGTCAGTTCGCAGGCGGACGCGGAAGATGCCGATCTCGCGGTGGAACGGAGCGAGTTGAAGCAGTATCCCGACGGCGAACTGCACGAGCTGACCGGCATCTACGTGAAGCGCGGGCTCGATCCGGCGCTGGCGCGCCGCGTCGCCGAGCAGCTCACCGCCCACGATGCGCTGGCCGCGCATGCGCGCGACGAGCTCGGCATCACGCACGAACTGCGCGCGCGCCCGTTGCAGGCGGCCGCCGCG
>DBMH01000322.1 GCA_002297645.1 Rhodanobacteraceae bacterium UBA703
TTTTCCCCGCGGCGGCGTGCCGCGGCGCGGTCCATGCGCAGCGAGATCCATACCCAGGCCAGCCGCAGCAGCGCGAGTCCGACGTTGATCGCCAGGGCGTACAGCAGCAGCCACCACGGGTTCAGGTGCCCGCTCTGTCCGACCGAGGCGGCGGCGCCGGCGAGGATGCCCGGCAACTGCTCGCCGAGCAGTACGAAGGCGATGCCGTTCAGCGTGAACTGCACCGAATCCCAGACTGCCGCGCGCTGCACGCGGGTGCTCGCCAGCGCGACGCCGGTCAGCTCGACGTAGCTCGTCGTGATGCCGGCGGCGACCGCGGCGAGGATGCCGGACGCGCCGAGGTGTTCGGCGGCGAGGTAGGCGCCGAACGGCGTCAGCAGGCTGACCAGGATCGGCAGTCCCGAGTCCTGGCCGAAGCGGCGCGTGATGCCGACGTGCAGCTTGCTGATGCCGTAGGCGACCAGCGCGCCGAGCGCGATGCCGCCGAGGGCGACCCAGAGGAAGGTCAGCGAGGCCGACACCAGCGAGAAGTGCCCGGTCATCGCCGCCGCGACGGCGAAGCGGAAGCAGACCAGGCCGGAGGCGTCGTTGAGCAGCGATTCGCCTTCGAGCACGTGCATGAGGCGGCGCGGGATCGGCACGCGCGCGGTGATCGACGACAGCGCGACGGGATCCGTCGGCGACACGATCGCCGCCAGCGCGAACGCGACCGCGAGCGGCATGGCGGGGATCATCCAGTGCACGAGGAACCCGATGCCCACCACGGTGACGACGACGAGACCGAAAGCGAGCTGCAGGATCGCGCGGGCGTCGTGGAACAGGCCCTCCTTCGGGATGCGCCAGCCGTCGAGGAACAGCAGCGGCGGCAGGAACAGCAGGAAGAAGGTGCCCGGATCGAGCACGACGCCGTGGTCCGACACCGCCGCCACGCCGGCGCCGAGCGCGATCTGCACCAGCGGCAGCGGCAGGGCGAACGGCAGCATGCGCACGACATAGCCGCTCGCGATCACGAGCAGCAGCATGGTCAGGACGATTTCGATCGAGTGCATGGGGCGCGGCGGGCTCGCGTCGATTCGACGTTAGCGCGCCGGCGGAGCGGCTGCAAACCCCGGCGGCACGGCGGCGCCCGCCGGAGCGGCGATTCCCGTGCGCGCCTGCGCGGAGCGCCGGAAGACTCCTCGTCAGTCGTCCTGCAGGTGCGCCAGTACCTCGGACAGGTCGTTCACGTGCTGCTCCCACCAGCGCGCCTCGCCGACGTAGGCGAACGCGCGCGGGAACGCCGGATCGAGCCAGCGCGCGGCGACCCAGCCGGCCCAGTGCACCTGGCGCAACACGCGCAGCGGCTCGACCAGTTGCAGCTCGCTCCAGTCGAAGTCGCGGAATTCGCCGTAGCCGTCGAGCAGCGCGTCGAGGGCCTGCCGCGAGGGCGCCAGCATCCACAGGTCCTGCACCGCGGGTCCCATGCGCGCGTCGTCGAGATCGACGAAATGCGGGCCGGAGTCCGTCCACAGCACGTTGCCCGAGTGACAGTCGCCGTGCAGGCGCAGCGTCGCCGGAGCGATGGCGGCGAAGCGCGCGTCGATCAGCGCGGCCAGCGCGTCGGTGCGGGCCCGGTAGGTGTCGGCGAGACGCTCCGGCAGCAGGTTCGAGGCGAGCACGGCGCGCGCGGCGGCGCGGACGAAGGTATCGGCGTCGATCGCGCCGCGTTCGCGGAACCGTGCGCGCGCGCCGATGCCGTGCAGGCGCGCGAGGAGGCGGCCCATCCAGGCGAGGTGCTCGGTCGATTCGAGTTCCGGCGCGCGCCCGCCGCGGCGTGGATACAGTGCGCAGCGGAAGCCGGCGTGTGCGAGCAGCGTCGCACCGCCGATGCGCAGCGGCGCGACGACGGGCAGCTCCGCGGCGGCGAGTTCGAGCGCGAACGCGTGCTCCTCGGCGATCGCGTCGTCGCTCCAGCGCCCGGGGCGGTAGAACTTGGCGACGAGCGGCATGCCGTCCTCGACACCGACCTGGTAGACGCGGTTCTCGTAGCTCGCGAGTGCGAGCAGGCGGCCGTCGGTGGCGAAGCCGGCGGCGTCGACGGCGTCGAGCACGACGTCCGGCGACAGGGCGTCGTAGGGCGCTTCCGTGCCCACGCTCAGACCGCCTTCGGCGTCGCGCGCGGCACCACGGCGAGCGTCAGGCGCGAGATGCAGACGAGGCGCCCGTTGGCATCTTCGATGCGGATTTCCCAGACCTGCGTCGCGCGTCCGACGTGCAATGCGCGCGCGGTGCCGGTGACGATGCCGTCGGTGACGGCGCGCACGTGGTTCGCGTTGATGTCGAGCCCGACCGCCATCTCGTTCGCGTCGAGGCAGAGGTTGCCCGCAAGGCTGCCGAGCGACTCGGCCAGCGCGACGGAGGCGCCGCCGTGCAGCAGGCCGAACGGCTGCTTCGTGCGCGCGTCGACCGGCATCGTGCCGCGCAGCCAGTCGTCGCCGACTTCCGTCACGATCATGCCGAGATGCTCGACGAGACAGCCGCGGTTCCAGGCATTGATGCGTTCGAGGTCGGTGGTCTGCTTCCAGAGGGCCATGGCGGAAATCCTGCTGCGGCGGCGCGCCACTATAGCAACGCGCCGCTCAGGTGCCGGCGTACCTGGCCGCGCAGGATTCGAAGTCCATCACCGGCGCGACGACGAGCCCGTCGGGCTGCAGTTTCGCGCCCGCGTCGACGAAGATCATGTGGTTGTCGTTGGCCGGGAGGCGGAAGTCGCGCATCGGCGCCACATCGACGACGCCGACGTCGAAGGTCAGCGAGCGATCGCGCAGCGCGTGCAGCCAGTGCTGGTTGTCGCGCGCCTCGGACATGCTGAGCACGTCGCCGCGCGCGAAGGAGCGGTCGATCGAGGGGCGCAGCACGACGGCGTCCACGAGGTCGCGCACGCGGTCGTGCGTGCGCACGTGGAACTCGCCCGAGACGACGAGGTGTGCCGACGCCATGCGGTTGTGCACGTGGGGAATGATCGCGCCATGCCGGCGCAGCCCGAACACGCGCACGAACCAGCGGTGCCGGCCGCCCGGCGGCAGCACGTGCGGCGGCAGCACCGGGTCGGCGACGTCGGCGAGCCGGGTGGGATAGCGGAACGCATGTACGAGGCGGTCGATGTCGAGATAGGCGACGAGATCGGAGACCGCGACCGAGCGATCGAGGCGTTCGATCGCGTCCTGCCATTCCGTCGCCGGCATCGCGCCGCGCGCGAGGCGGTCGTTCAGCTCGGCGAGCTCGCGTGCCCAGCGGTCGAGCGGCGAAGGCCGGCCGCCGGCCCAGATCCGCGCGGACGACAGGGCGAACAGCAGGGCCGTCGAGGCGCCGAGCAGGCGTCGTCGCGCGGGGGAATGAAGCACGCCGTCCTCGTGATCGTCGCGCATGCCGGAGGCGGCTCCTCGTGAACGGAAGCGCCATCGTCGCGTCTTCGTGTGGCCCGGCACGGCCGGGACCATGGCTTTCCGCGGGCGCGCCGCCTCGGCGACAATCGCATCCCCGATCGCGACCGATACCGTGTCCCGCACCGTCATCCTGCAAGCCAGCGGCAAGCGCTTCCGCGTCGAACCCGGCGAAACCGTGCTCGAAGCCGCGCGCCGCGCCGGCCTCGCGCTGCCGTACTCCTGCCTCGCCGGCGTCTGCGGCAGCTGCAAGGCGACCCTGGTCGAGGGCGAGTGCATCTACCCGCGCAATCCGCCCAGTGCCCTGGACGCGAACGAGCGCCTGCGCCACAAGGTGCTGCTGTGCCAGGCGGTGCCGGTCACCGACCTCGTCGTCGCCGCGCGCGAGGTCGCCTCGGTCGCCGACGTTCCCCTGCGCCGCCTCACGCTGAAGCTGGTCGACAAGAGCCGGCTCGGCGTCGACGTGGTGCGCCTGATCCTGCAGACCGCGCGCGGCGAACGCCTGCGCCGCATCGCGGGCCAGTATCTCGACGTGCTGCTCGACGACGGCAAGCGCCGCGCGTTTTCGATCGCGAACGCGCCGCACGAAGGCGAACACATCGAGCTGCACGTGCGTCATGTCGCCGGCGGCGGCTTCACGTCCTGGGTGTTCGACGAAATGCAGCCCGGCGCACTGCTGAGCGTCGAGGCACCGCTCGGCACGTTCGTGCCGCGCGAGGACAGCGAACGGCCGCTGCTGTTCGTCGCTGGCGGCACCGGTTTCGCTCCCGTCAAGGCGCTGATCGAGCACTTCCTGCATCTCGGCACGCGGCGTCCGATCTCGCTGTACTGGGGCGTGCGCGCGGCGGACGACCTGTACCTGCCCGGCCTGCCCGAGCGCTGGGCGCGCGACGTTGCGGGCTTCCGCTACGTCCCGGTGTCGTCCGACGCCGGTGCCGCGGCGGGGACGCGGACGGGATTCGTGCACGAAGCGGTGCTCGAGGATCATCCCGACCTCTCCGGCTTCGACCTCTACATGAGCGGGCCGCCGACGATGATCGACGCCGGCCGGCGTGCCTTCGTGCAGGCGGGTTTGCCGGAAGACCGCCTGTACTACGATTCGTTCGACTACGCGCCGGACGTGATCGCGAAGATTCTCGGCAGTCGCGCGGGACTGAGCGGCGGATAGAACTCGCCGCGCGGTTTCGTGTCCACAGCGCGTCGCACCGCCACAGGAGGCCGTCCCCGTGAAGCCGTATGCCCTGATGCTGCTCCTGCTGTTCGCCGCGCCGGACGCGCTTGCGATGCGCTGCGGCAACCGTCTCGTCACCGAAGGCATGCAGGACTTCCAGGTGCGCGAACGCTGCGGCGAGCCGTTCTGGACGGATGTCTACACCGACGTCGACGTCGTCGGCGCCTACGGGCCGCTCGAGCGCCAGCGCACGGTGCAGTACGACGTCTGGTACTACAACCTCGGCCCGCGGCAGCTGATGCGCCGCTTCCTGTTCCGCGACGGCGAACTGCTGCGCGAGGAATCGCTCGGCTACGGCGTCGACGCGATCGGCGCGGACTGCAACCCGATGCGCGACTACAGCGGCTTCAGCGCCGGCGAGTTGTATGCGCGCTGCGGCGAGCCGGCCTCGCGCCGTATCGTCAACGACACGGTGGTGCGGCGGCCGGCGCCCGGCGTCGAGCGCTGGCGCGACCTGCGCCGCGAGGAATGGATCTACGATTTCGGCGAAGCGCGCAACCTGCGCGTGATACGACTGGTCAACGGGCGCGTGGAAGGGACGGACTCGCTGCCGCGCTGAGCGCCACGCACGCGGACGTGCCGGCCCGGCGGGCTTCGCGGGAACGCGGGGAGCCATTCGCGCCCGCGTCGGGGAATCGGAACCGGGTTCGCTACGGTGCGCCCGGCAATCGCGGCACGCCGTGCTCGCTGCGTTCCTCGACGGCGATCGGGCGGGTGTCGATCCGGCCGGGCAAGCGGTGCGTGGCGACCGGCAGACCGGACTCGCCGCGGGCGGTGCGCAGCGCGTTCGCGTAGCACGTCGCGGCAGAGGCGTCGTCGCCTTCGCCGCGACGGCAGTCTCCGAGGGCCTCCCAGGCCGCCGGAGACTCGGCGAGGGCGAGCGCACGCTCCAGCGTGGTCGATGCCTTGGTCCACTGCGACTGCTGCACGTACAGGCGCCCCAGCGTCGTCGCCAGCGCGGCGCTGTTCGGCGCCAGGTCGAGCCAGCCCTCCGCCTTGCGCGTACGCTCGCCGAGTTCGCCCGGTCCGAGTCCGGCGTAGAGCGTGGCGAGATCGTCGTTCCATTCGCGGCGCTGCGCGGACTCGATCTCGTCCATCGCCGCCAGCGTCTGCCCGAGCGCTGCGGCGCGTCGGGCGAACGCCGCGACCAATTCGGGGCGCTTGCGCTGCGCGCGCGAAGCCGTGCTCCACAGCGTGTTCAGGTGCGTCGCGTCGGGTGCGGCGGACAGCGCGGCGCCGAGCACGCGCGTTTCCAGCGCGGCCTGCGCTTCCGGCGTCAGCGACTGGCTCCTCGCCAGTACCGGCAGGGCGTCGAGCGCGGCCTGCGTGTCGCCTTCGGCGAGCGCCGCCTCGATCAGCACGCGGCGAACATGACCATTGCCGGTTTTGGTGATACTGCCTCGTCTGACGGTGTTGCCACTGGAATGCTCGCTGGGAATGAGTCCCAGATATGCCATCAGCTGTTTTGCCGAATCGAACCTGGTCAGGTCGCCAAGCTCGGCAACCGTGGTTGCGGCAACGATAAGGGAGACGCCACGCAGAGCCTGAAGGGCCTTTACCGATGGTTCCAGTTTCCAGGAAGACACCAACTCCTGAATCTGTCCGGTTAGGCGCTGCACTCGGTCGGTCTGTTCCTTCACGGCATGGACGTATTCCTGGAAAGCGATCTGTTGTGCCGGATGCGGCATCTTGATGTCCGCCAACCAGTTAAAGTGAGCTTGGCTCCAGTTTGATTTACCGTTGTAACGTTGCCCATGACGTAGAAGAAACGACAACAGTGTCTGACGGGTCACTCGTTGCGCCTTCACGGCGTCTTCCCTGGCACGGGTCAAGTCGCGCATGGCTTCGTCAGTCTCTGTGGGAACGTAGATCGCCTTCAGTTCTCCTGCCCGGTGAAGCCGGGCAAGATTCAGGGCGTCGCGACGATCATTTTTGATCCGGTCACCACTTTTCTTCGGAATAAGAGACGGGGCAACCACGATACAGTCGAATCCTTGATTTGTCAGAGAACGATATATTTCATACCCGCAGGGTCCGGCTTCATAAACGAAACGCAAAGTAGCGCCAGTGCTTTGCAACTTACGGACAACCTTGTTCAGCGAATCAAGATCACCGCCGATCGAGCCGTAACTTCTGACCTCCCCATCGCGGCCGGAATCGGCAAGTGCAATATCGATGGAGTTTTTGTGAACATCAAGACCAACAAATGTGATACGCTTTTTCATGACCTGCCTCCTTGGTTG
>DBMH01000205.1 GCA_002297645.1 Rhodanobacteraceae bacterium UBA703
TGTCGGCCCGGACCTGCTCCAGGCGCAGGCGCAGCGCCGTGTCCTCCAGCTTGGCCAGGCGCTGGCCCTTGCGCAGCCGCGTGCCCACCTCCGCGACGTCGACGACGCGTCCCGGGACCACGCTGGCGACGCGCGCATCGTCGCGGCTGACCACGGTGCCGGGCACCCAGCGCGTCGATCCGAGTCGCGCGTCGACCGCCGTGGCCACTTCCACGTCGGCGGGCCGGGGCGGTTCCGCCTGCGATCGACCGGACGACAGGATCGCGGCGGATGCCAGCAAGGCGGCGAAATGCAGTTTCATGGGACGGACTCCTCTCCGGATTCAGGCGGCGTGCGCCGGTTCGACGGCGACGCGGGGAACTGCCGGGCTTGCTGCCCGCCGCGAGGCGAACAGGCGCAGCAGGCTCGGCAGCAACAGCAGCGAGAACACCAGGCTGATGACGACGCCGCCCACGGTGACCGCCGCCAGGCCGCGGTAGATCACGCTGCCGGGTCCCGGGTTCACCGCCATCGGCAGCGCGCCCAGGGCGCCGGTCAGCGTCGAGGCGAGAATCGCCCTCATCCGCTGGTTGAGGCCCATGCGGATCGCCGTATCGAGCGAATGCCCTTCGAGCTGGGCTTCCCGGGTCAGGTCGACGAGCAGGATCGAATGGTTGACGACGACGCCGATCATCATGATGAATCCGATCATCGACAGCAGGTCGAGCGGCTGGAAGGCGAAGGCGCCGAGGAGGCGCAATCCCACCACGCCGCCGATCAACGCGAGGGGAACCGTCAGCAGGACCACGACGGCGTCGCGCAGCGAACGGAACAGCGCGACCATGATGGCGAACAGCACGACCAGGGCCAGGGCGAAGTTGCCCGCCATCGTCGCGACGACCTCGCCCAGCCGGTCCGCGCTGCCCGCCAGCCGGACGGTGGAACCTTCGGGCAGCGACGCCCGCATCTGCGGCACGATCTGCGTATCCAGCGTGGCGAGGGCCTCCTCGAGCGAGAGGGTCGACGGCGGATCGAACAACAGCGTCACCGTGCGGCGCTTGTCGATGCGGCGGATCTCGGCCGGTGCGACCACGGTATCGAGGGTGACCAGTTCGCCGAGCGCCACGACGTCGCCACCCGGCGTCGCCACCGGCACGCCGGCCAGTGCCTCCGGCGTGGTGATGCCGGGCGCGTTGAGGATGATGGGCACGCGCGTGTTCCCGTCGAAATGCTCGCCGAGCCAGGCGCCGCTGCCGAAGGTGCGCACCAGCGTCCCGATCGCCGGACGGTCCCAGCCGACTTCCGCGATGCGCCGGTCGTCCGGCTTCGCGCGCAGTTCGAGCAGGCTCGCGTCCGCGCGCGGCAAGGTCTGCACGATGGCGCCCTGGAATGTCGATTCCAGCTGCCGACGCCCGTATTCGGCGGCACGCACCAGCGCCTCGCCGTCCTCGCTCTGCAGATGGATCGCCACCGAACGCGCACTGCCACCGCCGAGGCCGCCGAACAGGTCGCCCTCGCGCACGAAGGCACGCGTATCGGGAAAGCCGGGCACGATCTCGTCGCGCACCAGCCTCTCGAGCGCCGGCATGTCGTCCGGATCGATCACGCGCGCGGCCAGCGCGCCGCCGCCGGGCCACAGCTGCAGGTACCAGTTGCTGAGCCGCGGGGACTTCTCGCCGCTCATGTACGGGCGCATGCGTTCGAGCAGCGTCTGGCCGATCTCGCGATTCACCTTTTCCGGGCTCATTCCCGGCGGAAACTGGAAGATCGCGTCGATCGCCGCGCGCTTGACCGGCGGCAGGTAGTCGAGTCGCGGAAGGAACAGCCAGCACAGCGCCAGCGGTGCGACGAGCAGCGCGAGAACCCAGCCGACCTGGCGCCGCCGCGTCGCCGTCAGCGCCATGATGCGCTCGGTCAACGCGGGCCAGCCGGCGCCGTAGCCCGACGACGACGCCTTCGGTCGGAGCCAGCGCCCCGCCAGGGCGGGCAGCACGGTGACGGCGACCAGCAGCGACACGCCGACCGCGATGGAAATCGTCAATGCGAGATCGGCGAACAGTTGCCCTTCGATGTCCTCGAGGAACATCACCGGCAGGAACACGGCGACGGTCGTCACGGTCGAGGCGAACAGCGCCGGCAACACCTGGCGCGTCCCCAGCAGGGCCGCCTGCGCGGGGGCGACGCCGGATTCACGCAGCCGGATCACGTTCCCCGACACCACGATCGCGCACTCGACCACCATGCCGACGGCGAACGCCAGCCCGGCGAGCGAAATGACGTTGAGCGACCGGCCGGCGGCCGCGAGAACGACGAACGTCGCCAGGACGCAGACCGGAATCGCCAGGGCGATCAGCAGCGTCGCGCGGCCGTCGCGCATGAACCACCAAACGCACAGCAAGGCGAGCAGGGCTCCGACGACGAGGCTCTCGCTCAGCAGGGCGATCGCGCGGCGGATGAACAGGCCCGAGTCGTGCGACTGCTCGATGCCGAGCCCGCGTGCGGCCAGCGGCCCCTCGCGCAGTTCGGCGACGACGCGCTTCACCTCGTCCAGGGTCTCCAGCACGTTGGCGCCGTCCTGGCGCATGACCTGCACACCGATGGCCGGGTTGCCGTTCTGGTACTGGAAGAAACGCGTCGGTGGCGAGCCCACCCTGATCGTCGCCACGTCGCCGAGGCGCACCGGCCGGCCGTCGCGCCAAGCCAGCACGAACCGCCCGAGTTCGTCGGGCGAATAGCGCCCGGCGAAACGCAGCGTGTACTCGCGCCGGCCGACCTCGATCTCGCCGCCGGACACATCGTTCGCCGTCGCCGCCCGTCCGGCGATGTCCGTGATCGGGATGCCCAGCGACGCCGCGCGCACCGGGTCGACCTCGATGCGCAGCTGCTCCGGCTCGCCCGCATTGACGTTGACGCCCGCCACGCCGGGAATCGCCTCGAGACGGGGACGCACGACGTCCTCGACGAAGCGGCGATGCTCGAACGGCGTGCCGGACGTCCCCGGCAGCAGCTGCACGAAGAACCAGGACAGCACCTGGTTCTGGTCGAAGCCGAGCTGCACCAGCGGCCGGTCGGCATCGCGAGGCATCGGCGGCAGGCGATTGAGCCGCCCGATCACGTCGACCAGCGCGGCCTGCATGTCGGTCCCGATCGCGTAGGTCAGGTTGACCGTGGCGCGGCCCGTGGCTGCGGTGCCCGCCATCTCCTCGACCCCGGCGGCTCCCTGCAGGACCCGCTCCAGCGGCTCCAGCAGTTCCGACTGGATTTCCTCCGGAGACGCGGCACGCCAGTTCGTCGAGACGGTGATCTGGGGGCGCTCGATGTCGGGAAACAGCTGCAACGGCAGCTTCTTCAGACTGACGGCGCCGAACAGGCAGACCAGCAGCACGGCGACCGTCGCCGCCACGGGGTTGCGCAAGGAGGATTCGACCAGGCTCATCCGCTCCGTCTCCGATGCGCGGGATCGCCGCGCCGGTGCAGGTCGGATGCATGTCGCCGGGCGGAGTTTCCGGCAATGCGGCGGACGGACGTCGTGGCGCGCCGAAGCGAAGCCGGCGCCGATCAGCAGAGCAACGCCACCTTGTCCTTGTAGCTGCGCGAGAGCTTGAGCGTCTGCCCGCCCTCGAGAGTCAGGAAGTACTCGCCGTTGACGTGGGGGCGCAGCTCGCGCACGCAGTCGCGATTGACGATCGTGGAGCGATGGATGCGCAGGAAGCGACGGGGATCGAGCCGCTGCTCCATCTCGCGCATCGTCGCGCGCAGCACCAGCGTCTCGCCGCCGGCGTGAATGCACAGGTAGTCGCCCGCGGCGTCGATCCAGCGGATCTCTCCCGGATCGAGCCGCACCGTGCGATCGCCGTCCCGGATCGCCAGCCGCCCCGCGGACGGAACCGCCTCGAAGCCGCCGAGCGCCTCCTCGAGGCTCAGGCCGGGGCGTCCCGAGAGTTCGGCGATGAGGCGGAGCAAGCGGTCGCGATGCGCGCCGGCGGTGCGCGAGGCGAGCGCCGCACGCACACGCGCGAGTGCCTCCGCGAGACGCTCGCAGTCGACAGGCTTCAGCAGGTAGTCGACGGCGCTGGCCGAGAACGCGGCCAGCGCGTGTGCGTCGTAGGCGGTGACGAACACGATCAGCGGCATGCGCTCCGGCGGCAGGGCGCGCAGGAGGCCGAAGCCGTCAACTTCGGGCATCTGCACGTCGAGCAGCACGAGATCGGGATTCAACGCGGAGACCGCGAAGAACGCCTCGCGCCCGTTGCCCGCCTCGCCGACGATCTCGACGTCGGGATGGGCCTCCAGCCGCAGCTCGAGGCCGCGCCGGGCGAGCGGCTCGTCGTCGACGATCAGCGTGCGAAGGCTCACGCGCGCTCCTCCGTGGAATCGGCCGGGCGCAGCGGAAGGTCCAGACACACCTCGAATCCGCCCTCTTCGCGATTGCCGGCACGGACCTGCTGCCGGTCGCCGTAGAGCACGCGCAAGCGCTCGCGGGTGTTGGCGAGCCCGACACCGCCGGCGCCCAGGGCGGACGACAGGCCGGGGCCGTCGTCGCGCACGCAGACGACGAGCCGGCTCGCGGTCGTCCGCGCCAGCACTTCGATGCAGCCGCCCTCGGCGCGGCGCTGGATGGCGTACTTGATGCTGTTCTCGATCAGCGGCTGCAGGATGAGGCTCGGCACGAGTGCGCGGCGCGCGAACTCGTCCGCCTCGATGCGGACCCGCAGCCGTTCGCCGAAGCGCACCTGCTCGATCCCGAGATAGCGCTCGATCGCGGCGATCTCGTCGCCGAGCGGGACGCATTGCACCGGATCGGAATCCAGCGTGTGGCGCAGGAACGTCGAGAGCCCGGACACCATGCGGTTCGCCGTCGCGTTCCGGCCGTCGAGGATCAGCGTGGAAATCGCGTTGAGCGTGTTGAAGAGGAAGTGCGGATTGAGCTGGTAGCGCAGCATCTTCAGCTGCGCCTCGTGGGCCATCGCGCGCGCCTGCAGCACCGCTTCGCGCTCGCGCGCGAGTTGCCGCCCGATGCGGATTCCGAAGTAGAAGCCGGTCCACGACAGCAGTACGTAGAGGACGGAGCCCAGGTAGCCGATGTAGCCGAGGGCGCTGTCCGGGCGGCATTCCGCGCAGTAGGCGAACACCACCTCCGCGTACAGTTTCGCGTAGATCGCGACCGCCGCGATCAGCATCGCCAGCGCGGCCGCCACCGTGTGCGGCCAGG
The DNA here is from genome assembly GCA_002297645.1 of Rhodanobacteraceae bacterium UBA703. GTDB lineage: Bacteria > Pseudomonadota > Gammaproteobacteria > Xanthomonadales > Rhodanobacteraceae > Dokdonella_A. The sequence goes on from DBMH01000205.1 coordinate 5,192, forward strand.
GCAGGCGCAGGGCCGCCCTGTAGCCATAGCGCAGCAGCAGCGTCACGACGAAGCCCGTGCCCGCCGCCGCCGCCGAGACCAGCACGTAGTGCGCGGGCTTGCCATGGACGATCGCCGTGAGATAGCTCAGCGCGAAATAGCCCGTCCAGCCGACGCTCTGCAGCAGCCAGAACAGGCGGGAAGAATTCGCCGAGAGGCGTGCCAGCGGGGCGGGAACCGGAATCATGGGAGCGATGCTAGTGCGGTCCGGCGATCCTGGAAGGCGTTTCGGCGCTCCGCAAGCACGCTTCGGCGCATTCCCGGCCGCCGGCGCGGGGCCGGAAGCGACGACCGACCGATTATCATCGGCGACTCAGCGAACCACGACCGGTACCTCGATGCACGACTTCCAGCGCCAGTTCCTCGACCTTTCCCTGCGCCTCGACGTGCTGCGCTTCGGCGAATTCACGTTGAAATCCGGACGCGTGAGCCCGTACTTCTTCAATGCCGGCCTGTTCAATTCGGGCAAGGCGCTGGCCGAGCTGGGCACGGCGTACGCGGCGACCGCGATGCTCTCCGGTCTCGAATTCGACCTGGTCTTCGGTCCCGCCTACAAGGGAATCGCCCTGGCGGCGGTGACGGCGGCGGCGCTGGCGGACCAGCACGGACGCGACGTCGCCTTCGCCTACAACCGCAAGGAAGCCAAGGACCACGGCGAAGGCGGCCTGCTCGTCGGCGCACCGCTCGCGGGCCGCGTGCTGATCGTCGACGACGTCATCACCGCCGGCACCGCGATCCGCGAGTCGCTGGCGCTGATCCGCGCTGCCGGCGCGACGCCGGCCGGCGTCCTGATCGCGCTCGATCGCGAGGAGCGCGGCCAGGGTGCGCTGTCGGCGACGCAGGAGCTCAGCGCGGAGCACGGCATCCCGACGTTCGCGATCGCGCGCCTGACCGACCTGCTCGCCTACGTCGGCGATCGTCCGGAACTCGCCGCCCATCGGCAGAATCTGGCCGACTACCGCCAACGCTACGGAGTTTGATCGCCCTCGCCACGCAGCAGTTCGCGAACCGCCTATACTCGGGCGAGGAGGGTGCCCAATGCTTCGTGGATCGTCCCGACGGATCGCCTGCGCTGTCGCGCTCGCTTCGTTCGCCTGCACCGCCACGGCGACGGCGGCCGGCAGCGGCGTGCGCAACCAGTACAAGTGGCGCGACGGCAGCGGCGCGCTGCATTACTCCGACGCCTTGCCGGCCGAGGCGGCGAAGTACGGCTACGAGGTCGTCAACGGCCAGGGCATCGTGATCCGGCGCGTCGAGCGCGCCAAGACGCCGGAAGAACTGGCCGTCGCCAAGGCCGAGCAGGCCCGGGACCGTGCGCAACGCGAGGAAGCCGCAACGCGCTCACGCACCGATGCGCAACTGCTGTCCGCCTATCCGTCCGAAACCGACCTGCAGCACGCGCAGCAGCAGAAGCTCGAGCTGCTCGACCAGCAGGTCGAATCGGCGCGCATCAGCCTGCGCAGCCAGGAGCAGGCGCTGGCCGACCAGCTTGCGCACGCGGCCGAGGTCGAGCGCAACGGCAAGACACTGCCCGAACCGCAGGCGAAACTGATCGCCGACACGCGCAAGCAGATCGACGTGCTGCGCGCGGCCATGACGCGCCGCGAGAACGAACGCGCGGCCGCGGCCGCGGCCATGGAGGCCGAACGCGTCCACTATCGCGAACTAAAGGCGAAATCGGCGGAAGACCGCCCCTAGCGCCCCACTTCCGCTCTGTCCCCCGGGTGACGCGGCAGGACCGGCGTCAATCGTGCGGTGCGCGCGAGCAGCCACCGGTCGAGCGCAGCGATCACTCCCACCAGCGCCAGCCACGCGAACAGGCGTGCAGGGTCCGGGGCGAAGACGGGCAGCGCCGTCCCACCGACGGTGCCGAACAGGAACAGCAGGCTCCACTGCCCCGCCGGCCGATGGACGCGCCACGCCCGCGCGCACTCCACGCAGACGTACGGCCGCCGGAACGACGTGCCGCCGATCCGTGCCCGGTGCACCGGTGTTCCACAAGCGGGACAGGCGATCCGGGTCATCGGGACTAGAACGGAATCGGCAACGCCGGATCGAGTGCCTTCAGCTGCGCGCGGAACAGGTCCTGGATGCGCGTGAGTGCCGCCGCGTTGTCCGCGTCGAAGCGCAGCACCAGCACCGGCGTCGTGTTCGACGCGCGTACCAGCCCCCAGCCGTCGGGCCAGTCGGCGCGCAGGCCGTCGATCGTCGTCAGCCGCGCACCGTCGAACTTCGCCTTGGCGCGGAACTGCTCGATGAAGCGATAGTGCTCGCCTTCGCGCATCGGAATCTTCAGTTCCGGCGTCGACACGCCTTTCGGCAGCGTGTCGAAGATCTGCTGCGCCGTGCGGCCGTCGAGGTCGCCGGCGAGGATCTCCATCAGGCGTGCGGCGGCGTAGATGCCGTCGTCGAAACCGTACCAGCGCTCGCCGAAGAAGAAGTGGCCGCTCATCTCGCCCGCCATCGCGGCCTCGGTCTCGCGCATCTTCGACTTGATCAGCGAGTGGCCGGTGCGCCACATCAGCGGGCTGCCGCCGTGCTGCAGGATCAGCGGCTGCAGGTGGCCGGTGCACTTCACGTCGTAGATGATCGTCGCGCCCGGATTGCGCGTGAGGATGTCGATCGCGAACAGCATGAGCAGGCGGTCCGGGAAGATCACCTCGCCGCTCGGCGTGACCACGCCCAGGCGGTCGCCGTCGCCGTCGAAGGCGAGGCCGAGGTCCGCCTTCTCGTGGCGCACGACCGCGATCAGGTCCTCGAGGTTGTGCAGGTCGGACGGATCGGGATGATGGTTCGGGAACGTGCCGTCGACCTCGCAGTAGAGCGGCACCACTTCGCAGCCGATGCCCTCCAGCACGGCCGGGGCGATCGCGCCCGGGATGCCGTTGCCGCAGTCGACGACGATCTTGAGCCGACGCTCGGTCTGCACATCGTCGGTGATGCGGCGGATGTAGTCCTGGCCGACGTCGATCGCCTGCAGCCCGCCCATGCCGTCGACGAAGCGCCCCTCGACGATGCGCCGGTAGAGATCCTGGATCGCGCCTTCCGACAGCGTCTCGCCGCCGAGCACGATCTTGAATCCGTTGTAGTCCGGCGGATTGTGGCTGCCGGTCACGGAGATACCGGAACCGGTCTGCAGGTGGTAGTTCGCGAAATACGTCACCGGCGTCGGCGCCGCGCCGATGTCGATTACGTCCATGCCGGTCGAGCGCAGGCCCTCGATCAGCGCGCGCACCAGCTCCGGACCCGACAGGCGCCCGTCGCGGCCGACGACGATCTCACGCAGGCCGCGGTCGCGCGCCTCGCTGCCGACCGCGCGGCCGATCAGGCGCGCGACGTCGTAGGTCAGCCCCTTCCCCACCACGCCGCGGATGTCGTAGGCGCGGAACATGCTCGCGTCCAACTGCGCGGGGTCCACCGCCGCGACGGCCGGCTTCGATGCCGCGGGCTTCGCGGCGGGTTCGGGGTTCTGCTGGATCGCTTCGGCCAACGTGATGTCCTCGGTTTTCGATTGCGTGGGGCGGCGCAGCATCGCCACTGCGCGCTGAACGCCGACCTGCCGCAGCCACAGCGCGCCCGCGCCGCCGAGCAGGCAGAGCAGGGACAGGAAACCCAACAGGCCGAAACTGCGCGGCATGACGATGAAATATTCCGGCTCCGCGCTGCCGACCCGCAAGCTCGACCCCGGCACCGGCGCGCCGAAGTCCGCGACGGGACTCAGCCGGGCCGAACCGATGCTGTCGATCTGCAGGTCGCCGCGTCCGTCGCCCTGGCGAAGCTGCAGGCCGGTGGCGCCCGCACCAGTGTCCTGGAACACCTCGACGAGCGGCTCGAACGGCAGCTCGACGACGGCATAGGCACGCACCTTGCCGTCGATCGGGGCGGGCTGGGCGAACATCAGCCGGCGGCGGCGATCGGCACCCGATCGCATTTCGGCCGGCGGCGTCTCGGGATGGACCTTCGCATGCATCAGCGCGGCCGCCTTGGCGTAGCCGAGCGCCTTGAGATCGCCGTCCAGCACCTCGTCGAGATTCGCGCTGAAGAACTGCGCGTCGCCCGCCTCCGGCAGCACCTGTTTCAGCGCGGAAGCCGCAGCGCCGTAGTCGGGGCCGCCCTCGCCATCGAGCGCCTGCTGCACGGACGGCGACGCCAGCGCCTGCACGACGCGCTCGCGCTGGCTGCGGACTTCCTTCGCGAGCGCGCCCACGACCGCGTCGCGCACGGCATCCGCACGGGCGATGCCGCTCTGCAACCGCCACACCAGCGACGCCTGCCACGCCAGGAACACGCCGGAAACGAGCAGCAGCGTTCCCAGCGCCAGCGGCAACAGCACGCGCCAGTCCACGCGGAATCCCGGTCGTGCCGCGGTCGCCTCACTCATGAACCATCCCCTGTCTCGTCAATGGCGCCCCGAGCTGCCGAACCCGCCCGCGCCGCGTTCGCTCGGCGCGAAATCGTCGACGACCTCGAAGGCGGCGCGCACGACCGGCAGGATGACCAGCTGCGCGATGCGTTCCCCTGGCGCGATCGTAAACGCAGCTCCGGAACGGTTCCAGCACGAGATCATCAACGGCCCCTGGTAGTCGGCGTCGATCAGCCCGACGAGGTTGCCGAGCACGATGCCGTGCTTGTGACCGAGCCCCGAGCGCGGCAGCACGACGGCGCAGTAGAGAGGATCGCCGATATGGATCGCGATGCCGCTGGGAATCAGTGCGCTCGCTCCCGCCTGCAGCGTCAGCGGCTCCTCGACCATCGCGCGCAGGTCGACGCCCGCCGATGCCGGCGTGGCCGGTCCGGGCAGCGGGAACTCGCGCCCGATGCGCGGATCGAGGATCTTCAGCTCGACCTTCATGCGCGGCGCCCCCGTGCCGCGCGACGCTCGACGATGCGGGCGACCAAGGCACGCGCGAGCGCACGCTTGTCCGCCTGCGCGAGTTCCTCGCGTCCATCGGCCCACAGCAGCAGCAATGCGTTGTCGTCGCGTTCGAAGCCGCAATCGGCTCCGACGCGGTTCGCCGCGATCATGTCGAGATTCTTGCGTTCCAGCTTGCCGCGTGCGTATGTCTCGACGTTCTCGGTCTCGGCGGCGAAGCCGACCACGAACGGGCGTCGTGCCGGCAGCGCGGCGACCTCCGCGAGGATGTCCGGGTTCTGCACCAGCGCGAGTTCGAGCCCTCCCGCGCCGGACTTCTTGAGCTTCTGCGGCGCGACCTCGGACGGGCGGAAGTCGCCGACCGCCGCCGCGGAGACGAACACGTCGTGCGTCGTCGCATTCGCCAGCACGGCCTCGCGCATTTCGCGCGCGCTGCGCACGTCGACGCGCGTGACGCCGGCCGGCGTCGCCAGCGCCACGGGGCCGGCG
>DBMH01000202.1:0-5191 GCA_002297645.1 Rhodanobacteraceae bacterium UBA703
GCAGGGCGTGCGATGCCCGGGCAGGCTGGCGAGGCGCAGGCGGACCGGACCGCGCGCCTCGCCGAGGTCGACGGTGACGTCCTGCTGGAAGCCCTCGATCAGGCCCTCCGCGGCCAGGGCGATCGCGACGGTCCGTACCGGCCGCATGAGCTCCTGCCAGTGGAGGCCGAGGTGCACGGCGAGCCGATGGGCGGCTTCGCTGGGGCAGATGCCGTCGCCGTTCGCCGGCTCGGCCAGCAGGTCGAGCAGGCAGGCGCGGATGCGGGCGGCAAGCGGATCGTCGGACGGGTGCAGGGCCATCGCGGAATCGTGCGCGGGGGATCGGCCGGCGGGCGATGCGCTGCCGGCGGCCGGACGTATGATAGAACACGTCCGGCAGCCGGGAGGTCCGTGCAGTGAGGGTCGTCTATCGCGCGGAGAACATCGTCGACGCGAATCTCGTCAAGGCGGCGCTGGCCGCCGAAGGCATCCCGGCCTTCGTCGCCGGCGAGTACCTGACCGGAGCGATCGGCGAGCTTCCGGTGCGCGATCTGGTCGCCGTCATGGTCGCCGACGTCGACCTCGAGCGCGCCGCTCCGGTGGCGCAGGCGATCGACGCGGACCTGCGCCAGCGTCGCGCGGATCCCGACGGGTTCGCCGACGATGCCTTGCTGGCCTGAGCGCCGCCGATCTGCCAAGCTCGCACGCCTCTTCGTCTCCCTGTCCCCGGAATGCGCAAGACGTCCGTTCTCCTGGCCCTGCTGATGCCGCTGTCGGTCGCGGCCGGCGAACCGACCAGTGGCGCGACCCCGTATCTCGCGCTGTACCAGGTGCTCGCGCCGGCGCGTTCCATCCGCGCCTACGACCATCTCCTCGCGATCGAGCGCGTCGAAAGCAAATTGCCCGGCGTGCGCGCGCAGGACATCCGCATCACGATCCGCGCCAGGGGCGGCGCCATCGCCGTGCCGGTCGCCGCCGACGGCAGCGTGGACTTTCCGGCCAGTGACGAATTGCAGGCCGAGAATCCCGCGGTCGAGACCAATCAGCCGAAGGGATCGCTGATGCTGACCGTGCACGCCGCACTGCGCGTGCCGGACTCGCTGCGCGTGCCGTGGAGCGAGGTCGACGCCGGCCTGCGCCAGGCCGAGGAACTGTTCGCGAAGACCTCGGAAGGATCCGCCGCGAACGCGAAGCCGCGCGGTGTCGAGATCCTGTTCGACGGCAGCGGTCCGGCCTCGGTGACGCTGGCCGGCAAGAGCGAACTGCTGCTGCAGGCAGGGGCGGACGGGCGCACGCTGGTGACGCGCGACATGGTCGTCGAGTCCGAGCGGCCGGTACTGGTATTCTCGCGCCGCCCGTACCGCCTCTCGCCCTGGGTCGGCGACTGAGCTGCCGCCGTCCCATGGAAACCCGCCCGCTCCTCGTCATCGGCAACAAGAACTATTCGTCGTGGTCGCTGCGGCCGTGGCTGCTGCTGCGCCATCACGGCATCCCGTTCGACGAACATCGCCTGCCGCTCGACACGCCGCGTTTCGCCACGGAGATCGCGCAATGGTCGCCGACGCGGCGCGTGCCGGCGCTGCGCCACGGCGAAGTCGCGATCTGGGACTCGCTGGCGATCTGCGAGTACGTCAGCGACGTCTTCCTTTCCGGCGCCGGCTGGCCCGCCGACGTCGCGTCGCGCGCGCTGGCGCGGGCGGCCAGTGCGGAAATGCACTCGGGTTTCGCGGCCCTGCGCACGGCGATGCCGATGAACACGCGCCGCCACCGGCCGCATCCGGGGCTCGGCGCGGACGTGCTGCGCGACGTCGAACGCGTGCTTTCCCTGTGGGCCGATTGCCGGGCCCGCTTCGGCGGTGGCGGCGACTTCCTGTTCGGCGGTTTCTCGATCGCCGACGCGATGTACGCACCGGTCGCGCTGCGCTTCGCCAGCTACGGCGTCGAACTGGACGCGGGGGGCCGCGCCTATGTCGACGCGCTGCTCGGCCTGGACGCGATGCGCGAATGGCTGCGCGACGCCGCGGCCGAGACGGAATCGGTCGCCGCGACAGACGCCGTGCCCTGATGCGCACTCGCGAAGCGGAGCTTCCGCGCGGCGCGCTGATCGAGATGATCATCGGTGCCGCGGCGATCTCGACCACGAGCCTGTTCGTGAAATGGGCGCACGTCGGTCCCACCGTGTCGGCGTTCTATCGCATGGCCTTCGGCGGCCTGATGCTGCTCGCCGGCCTCGTCGCGCTCGGGCGCTGGCAGCGCGTGCGCCTGTCCGACGTCGCCTGGCTGGCGGTGCCGGCGATCGCGTTCGCGTTCGACCTCATGCTCTGGCACCGCAGCATCCTCTACATCGGTCCCGGCCTCGCCACGCTGCTCGGCAACTTCCAGGTGTTCCTGATGGCGCTGGCTGGGTTCGTGCTGTACCGCGAGCGGCTCGGCTGGCCGTTCCTCGCCGGCGTCGGGCTCGGCTTCGTCGGCCTCTACCTGCTGGTCGGGCTCGACTGGGGCGCCGTCGGTCCGCAGTACCAGCTCGGCGTCGTGCTCGGCATCGTCACCGGCGTCAGCTACGCGATTTACATGCTGACCACGCGTCACGCGCAGCGCAGCGGCCACGTGCGGCTGCCGCCGGCACAGTTGCTCTGCGTCACGTCGCTGTTGTGCGCGCTCGTGCTCGGCCTCGCGGTGCTCGTCGAGGGCGAGCGTTTCACGCTGCCGGACGCGCAGACGTGGTGGTCCCTGCTCGGGCTCGGCTTCTTCGGCCAGGTGTTCGGCTGGGTGCTGCTGACGCGCGCGATGCCGCGCCTGCCGGCCTCGCTGATCGGCCTGCTGCTGCTGTTGCAGCCGGCGCTGTCGTTCGTGTTCGACGTGATCCTGTTCGCGCGGCCGACGCGCACGACCGACTGGATCGGGGTCGGCCTGTCGCTGCTCGGCATCTTCGTCGGATCGTACCGGCCGAACCGGCACCACGGTTGAGGGGGGATCCTGCGACGCGCCCGCAACCCGCGCCGCTGGCGTTGCTGCAAGATGGACCGCGAGCGCCACTCCCGGTCGCGGCCGGCTTCTCCGGCGACTCCGGTCATTGCGGCCTCTCCGCTGTCGTCGTCTACGCGCTCCGCGCCGGCGACGTGATCGCGGCGAATAATTCGACGGAGGGCGCCCGCCGTCAGCCGCGATGCCGTCGCGCGAGCTCGCCGACGACGTCCGCGAGCGACAGGCCCGATCCGCGCAGCAGCACGAGCAGGTGGAACACGAGATCGGCGGCCTCGCCGCGCAGGCCGTCGAGATCGCCGGTCGCCGCGGCGAGCGCGGTCTCGACGCCTTCCTCGCCGACCTTCTGCGCGCGCCGGGCGACCGGCGCCGCAAGCAGCCCGGCGACGTAGCTGGTCGACGCGTCCGCGCCCTTGCGCGCCGCGACCAGTGCCTCGAGTTCGTTGAGCCACGGATGCGCGGGCCTCGTGCCGTCGAAGCAGGTCGGCGTGCCGAGATGGCAGGTCGGCCCTTGCGGCAACGCCTGCGCGAGCAGCGCGTCGCGGTCGCAGTCCGGCGCAATCGAGACGAGCGTCAGCACGTTCCCCGAACTCTCGCCTTTCTTCCACAGGCGCTGCTTCGAGCGCGACCAGAAGTGCACCTCGTTCGTCCGCAGCGTCGTTTCCAGCGCGTCGCGATTCACGTAACCGAGCATCAGCACGCGGCCGTCGTGCGCGTGCTGCACGATCAGCGGCAGCAGGCCGTCGCCCTTGGGCCAGTCCAGCGTGTCGACCAGGGATGCATTCATTGCGGTACTCCGGACTGGCGGTCGCGGCGGGGCGCCGCTCCTACGAACGCGAGAGTCCATTCCCGAGGCATGGAGGGCACGGCGGATGCCCGCGTCTGCGGGCATGACGTCGGGAATGAATCCGTCATGTAGGTATTCATGTGCTGCTCCGACTTGCAGCACCTTGAGGCATCACTCTCCCGAACGCGGGAGTCCACCTCCCACAGGCTTGCGGCGTCACTCCCGCGAACGCGGGAGTCCGTTTTCCGCAAGTGGGAATCACGATGGATGCCCGTGTCCGCGGGCAAGACGTCGTGCGTTGATCCGATAGGTCGGTGTTCATTGAGCCGCTCCGAACGGGGGCCTTCCTTGCGACGCCACTCCCGCGAACGCGGGAGTCCAATTCCGCACGCAAGGGTGACGACGCCTGCTCGTGCTCGCGGATACGAGGTTCATGTACGCATCCGGCTCGGCGTGTTCACAGGCGCACCGCGATGCCGCGCGTGGCGAGATAGCGCTTGAGTTCGTCGAGGCGGATCTCGCCGGAGTGGAACACGCTCGCCGCCAGCGCGGCATCCACGCCGGTGCGCTCGAACACGTCGCCGAAGTGCTCGGGCTTCCCCGCGCCGCCGGAAGCGACCAGCGGCAGGCTCGTCGCCGCGCGCACGGCGGCGAGTTGTGCCAATGCGTAGCCGCCGCGTACGCCGTCCGAGCGGATCGAGTTCAGCACGATCTCGCCGGCGCCGCGATCGGCGATCTCGCGCACCCAGTCGAGCAGGTCGCGGCCGCTGTCGCCGGCGGCTTCCGGCTTGCCGCTGTTGGCGATCACGCGCCAGGTCCCGCGTGCGCCGGCATCGCCTTCGGCGTCGATGCCGACGACCACGCATTGGCTTCCGAAGCGCGCCGCGAGCTCCCCGATCAGGGCGGGGCGTGCCAGTGCCGGGCTGTTGACCGAGATCTTGTCGGCGCCGGCGGCGAGCACGCCCTCGGCGTCCGCGACCGAGCGGATGCCGCCGGCGACGCAGAACGGAATGTCCAGTTCGCGCGCGACGCGCTCGACCCAGCGCGGATCGACGCGGCGATTCTCCGGGCTCGCCGTGATGTCGTAGAACACGAGTTCGTCCGCGCCTTCCCCCGCGTAGCGCCGCGCGAGCTCGACGATGTCGCCGACGACGCGGTGATCGCGGAACTGCACGCCCTTGACGACGACGCCGCCGGCGACGTCGAGGCACGGGATCAGGCGGCGCGCGAGCATGCGGCGATCTCCTCCAGCGGCAGCGTGCCTTCGAGCAGGGCGGTGCCGGCGACGCAGGCGGCGACGCCGGTTCGCGCCAGCGCGGCCACGTCGGAACGGTCGCGCACGCCGCCGGAGGCGATCCAGTCGAAGGCCGGCCATCGCGCGGCCAGTTCTTCGTAGAGCGCGAGGTTCGGGCCTTCCGCCATGCCGTCGCGGCCGATGTCGGT
>DBMH01000202.1:5259-5735 GCA_002297645.1 Rhodanobacteraceae bacterium UBA703
GTCGCCGTCGCGGCGCAGATCCAGCGCGAGGCAGATTCGCTCGGTGCCGAACTCGGCCAGCCATGCGGAGAAGGTGTCCGGCGCACGCACGGCGACGCTGCCGACGACGACGCGTGCGACGCCGGCGGCGAGCAGGCATTCGATGTGTTCGCGCGTGCGCACGCCGCCGCCGGCCTGCGCGCGCGGGCTTTCTGCCGCGATCTGAGCGATCCGATCGACCTGCGTCGGCGTGCCGTTGCGCGCGCCGTCGAGATCGACCAGGTGCAGCCATTCCGCGCCGGCGTCGCGGTAGCGGCGTGCCAGCGCCACGGCGTCCTGGTCGAAGTCGCGTTGCGCGGCGAAGTCGCCTTGCTTCAGGCGCACGACGCGGCCGGCGCGGAGGTCGATGGCGGGGATGATTTTCATGTCGAACGAATCAAGGTGGGTTCGGTGGCCGTCGGGAATTGGAGAACCGGCGTGGGCTCTCCCGCCAGCAG
>DBMH01000372.1 GCA_002297645.1 Rhodanobacteraceae bacterium UBA703
GCGCGCCTGCAGGGCGTCGACAGCTCGGCGATCAACTACCTCGCGCTGCCGACGCACCTGCAGCCGTTCTTCCTCGGGCTGGTCGGCAGCGTCGACGTCGTCTACTTCGGGCTGGTCGTCGTCGTCGCCCTGACGCTGGCGACGCGCCGGCTCGACGTGCTGAGGACGGGCGACTGATGGGCGCGCGCTTCGGTCATCTGGTGCACGCGATGCTCGTGCTCGTGGCGGCGGCAGCGGTCGCGTTCCTCAGCACGCGCTACGCGACCGTCGCGGACTGGAGCCGCGAGCGCAGCGCCAGCCTCGGCGCGGAGTCGGTCGCGATGCTGAAAACGCTCGACGCGCCGGTCGAGGTCGTCTGCTATGCGCGCCGCCAGGGCGAACTGCGCGCGATCGTCGCCGGCTTCGTCGAGCGCTACCGCCGCGTGAAGCCGGACCTGACGCTGCGCTTCGTCGACCCGGACGAGGATCCCGGCGCGATGCGCGCGGCCGGCATCAACGTCGACGGCGAGATGGAGCTGCGCTACAAGGCGCGCAGCGAGCGCCTGAAGGTGCTCGGCGAAGCCGAGTTCTCGAACGCGCTGCTGCGCCTGTCGCGCGCGCGCGAACGCATCGTCGCCTTCCTCGAGGGCGAGGGCGAGCGCCAGCCGCTCGGCAAGGCCAACGCCGACCTCGGCCAGTTCGCCGCCGTGCTGGCCGAACGCGGGCTGCGCGCCGTGCCGCTGCCGCTGGCGAACACCGGCAAGGTGCCGGACAACACCGACCTCGTCGTCGTCGCCAATCCGCGCGTCGCCGTGCCGGACGCGGTCGCCGCGGAGCTCGTCGACTATCTCGCGCGCGGCGGCGCATTGCTGTGGCTGGTCGAGCCGGACGAGAAGTCCGGCCTGGACGGACTCGCACAGGCACTCGGCCTGCGCGTCCTGCCGGGCACGCTCGTCGACGGCAGCGGCCAGGCGTTCGGCCTCGGCGATCCGAGTTTCGTGGCGGTGACGCAATACCCGCCGCACGCGATCACGCGGGACTTCGCGCTGACCACGCTGTTCCCGCAGGCGGCCGCGCTGGCACGCCTCGCCGACGCGCGCTGGGACGTGCGGCCGATCCTGCGTTCGAGCGCGCAATCGTGGAACGAGACCGGCGCGATCCCGAAGGCCGGGGATTCGGCCGACACGATCCGCCAGGACGGCGAGGCGGGCGAGATTCCCGGCCCGCTCGACCTCGGCTTCGCGCTGACGCGCGTCTCGCCGCGTCCCGACCGCAAGGAACAGCGCGCCGTCGTGATCGGCGACGGCGATTTCCTCTCGAACAGCTTCCTCGGCAACGGCGGCAACCGCGACTTCGGCCAGCGCGTGTTCGACTGGCTGCTCGGTGACGACGCGCAGATCGCGGTCGCCGACCGGGCGGCACCGGACCGCACGCTCGACTTCACGCCGGCGCAGCTCGCCGCCCTCGGTGCTGCCTTCCTCGTCGCGCTGCCGTTGCTGCTCGCCGGCAGCGGTGCGTGGATCGCGTGGCGGCGTCGCCGGCGTTGATGCGCATGCGCCGCGGCACCCGCTCGCTGCTCGGCATGGCCCTGCTCGCTGCCGCACTCGGTGCAGCCGTGGTCGTGCAACTGCGCCACGAGGAAACCCTCGTGCCGGAGACGCTGACCGCGCTCGATCCGTCCGGCGTGCGGGCCGTCACCGTGTCGTGCCAGGGCTGTACCACGCGCCGTTTCGAGAAGCGCGACGGCCACTGGCGCATGCTCGAGCCGCGCGAGGTCGCGGCCAGCGACGAAGCCGTCGAACGCCTCGTCGCGATCGCGGGCGCGACGATCCGCTTCCGCCATGCGGCGGGCGACCTGGATCCGAAGAAGGTCGGCCTCGATCCGCCGCTGGCGGCCCTGGCCCTCGACGGCACGACCTTGACGTTCGGCACCACCGACGCGATCCACGGCGACCGCTACGTCGAGGTCGGTGGCACGGTCGCGCTGGTACCGGACCGCTTCAGCGCGCGCCTGTTCGCCGCGCCGGAAAGCGAAGTCGCGCACTGACGGGCGCGTTGCCGTTCAGGCGTCGGTACGTGCCCGCGGCAATCGCACGAGGAAGGTCGTGCCCTCGCCCGGAGCGCTTTCGACCTCGATGCCGCCGCCGTGCGCGACGAGGATGCTGCGCGCCACCGACAGGCCGAGGCCGACGCCCTGGCCGGGCGGCCGCGTGGTGAAGAACGGCTCGAACACGCGCGCCTTCACCTCGCCGCTCATGCCGCTTCCGGTATCGCGCAGCACGATTTCGACCTGCTCGCCGTCGCAGGGCCTCAGGCCGAGGTGGAATTCGCCGCCCTCGGGCATCGCCTGGTTCGCGTTCGCGGCGATGTTCAGCACGATGAGGTCGAACCGCGCACGGTCGAACGCCACGTAGGACGGCGCATCGGGGGCATCGCACAGGATGCGTACCGTCGGGTCGAACAGCTGCCGCAGCAGCGGCATCACGTCGTGCAGGGCCGCGGTCGCGTCGAACACCTCCACGCGCGTGGATTCGTAGCGGCTGAAATCCAGCAGCTTGCCGGTGATCGCCACGCCGCGCCTCGCCGCCGCCTCCACGCCGTCGAGGACGTGCAGGCAGGCAGCGTCCCCGACGGACTGCCGTCCTTTCGACGTGTATCCGAGGATGAGGGCGAGGATGTGGTTGAGGTCGTGTGCGATGCCGCTGGCGAGCCGTCCGACCGCCTCGACCTTGCGCGACTGGATCAGTCCCTCCTGGGTGCGCTCGCGCTCGGCCATCTCGGCTTCCAGGCGATGATTGGCCTGGGCCAGCGCGTCGCCGCGCCGCGACGCCTCCTTCAGCGATTCGCGCAAGGCCGCCAGCGCGCGATCGACGACCAGGGCGACGATCAGGAAGATCGTGGCCTTGGTCGCCACCACCATGAGCGCGGTCATCGGCTTCGCGTCCGGTCCGTCGGCCAGGCGCACGTCGAAGTGTCCGCCGGCGACGAAGGCGACCATCACGGCGCCGACCATCAGCCACAGCGCCTTGCGCCCGATCATGAGGCCGGCGAGCACGATCCACGCGACCAGCAGCGGTTCCTCGAACGTCTGCGACGCCGTGCCCTGGGTGGAATACGCGTAGATCGTGCCGAGCGCGAGGACGGCGAGCGTCTGGCGGATGGCCCATTGGAAGCGGTCGTGGCGGATCAGCCAGACGCCGAACAGCGCGAGCGCGCTGTTCGCGAGGCTCATCGCCATCGCCGGCAGTTCGCCGGGCCGCCACGGCACGGGGATGAAGACGGCGCGGTACAGCCACATGAGCGCCGTCGAGAGGCCGAGCAGCAACAGCACCACCTGCAGTGCCGGTGCATTGCGCCGGTCGACCGGATCGCTGATCGGCACGCGGCGCAGCCAGGCCGTTATCGGGTTCCGCCCCTCCGCAGCCTGCGGATCGCGGGTCAAGGTTTCCTCGCGCACCGTGCTCATGCAGCTCCTGCCGGCTTCCAGCCTTCGGCCGCACCCTGTCCTGGCGCGCCTCGGCTGTGTTCGTCGTTCCTCCGGATGGCCCGGTCCTTCGCACGATGGTTCCGCGCGGTTGCTGGAAGTCCCGCAGCGCGCCCATCGTCCGGTCGCGCCGAAACCTACACGGCGGACCTCGCGAGGGAAAGCGGCAGCCCTCGGGGGCCGCCCGCAACCTCGTGCCACGCCGGGGCGCGGATGGCGGAACCGCGGGATTGTCTTCGCCGGCCGCCTGCTGCATCGTGCAGCGGATCGCCCCGAGGATCGTTGCCGGACGTCGCACGTGCCCGAGTTGCCCGAAGTCGAAACCACGCGTCGCGGGCTGGAGCCCCATCTCGTCGGCCGCCGCGTCGTCGCGCTCGACGTGCGCCAGCCGCGCCTGCGCTGGCCGCTGCCGCGCGAGCTGTACGACTCGCTGCCGGGGCAGCGCATCGACGGCATCGAGCGGCGGGCGAAGTACCTGCTCGTGCACACCGAACCGGGCAGCGCGCTGCTGCACCTGGGCATGTCCGGCTCCCTGCGCGTGCTGCCGCAGGACACGCCGGCCGGTACGCACGACCACGTGGACTGGCGCCTCGACTCCGGCCACGTGCTGCGCTACACCGACCCGCGCCGCTTCGGCTGCCAGCTGTGGCAGCCGCACGGCGAGACGCACGAACTGCTCGCCGGACTCGGTCCCGAGCCGCTCTCCGACGCGTTCGACGGCGATCTGTTGTGGCACCTGTCACGCGGCCGCAGGGCTGCGGTGAAACTCTTCCTCATGGACCAGGCGGTGGTCGTCGGCGTCGGCAACATCTATGCGAGCGAGGCGCTGTTCGCCGCCGGCATCCACCCCAAGCGCGCGGCGGGTTCGGTCTCGCGCGCGCGCTACGCGCGCCTCGCCCGCGAGGTGAAGCGCATCCTCGCCTATGCGATCCGCCGCGGCGGCACCACGCTGCGCGACTTCATCAGCCCGGACGGGCTGCCCGGCTACTTCGAACAGGAACTGTTCGCGTACGGGCGCGAAGGCGAACCGTGCAAGGTCTGCGGCGCGCCGATCCGCGCGATCGTGCTCGGCCAGCGCTCGACGTTCTTCTGCGCGCGCTGCCAGCGCTAGGAGCCCGGCGGGGAACCGGCGATCGGCTGATGTCCCGATCGCGCACGAGTTTGCGTATTTCCGGAGCGACCCACGACCGGAGCCGCTCCATGCCGCGCATCGCCCTTTCGCTGATCCTCGGGATCGCCCCCTCCCTGGCGTTCGCCGACGCCGTGCTTCCCGACGCCGACCTCGACGGCGCGCGCGACCCGGCCGGCCTCGGGCGCTACGAAGGCAGCCTGATCGTCGAGTACCGGGCGGGTGCGTACGACGAGATCGCGCTGCCGGCGTCCGTGCTCGAGCGGGTCGAGCCGGAGCAGCGCGACGGCATGAACAATCGCGTGTTCGCGGCCAGGGACACGCGGACGCTCGAAGGCACGCTGACGCGGGCCGTCTACCTCCTTCCGCCGGAACGCACGCCGCTGGAAGCGGTGCGCAACTACCAGCAGGCCATCGAGGAGGCCGGCGGACAGCGCCTGTTCGAATGCCGCGGCGACGCGTGCGGCGGCGATACGGGTTCGGGTGCCGGCCACGGCGGCGGCCAGGTCGGTATCGGCGACCTGCTGTTCCCGAAGGACCGGATCGACGCCAAGGCGTTCGGCAATCCGTATTGCGCGGTCACGACCGATCGCGTCGATCCGCGCTACGCGATCCTGCGCGTGCAGCGCGGCGGCGTCGAGACGCACGTCGCCGTCCTCGCCTGGACCGCCAAGGACAGCCTGTACTGCAAGGCGTTCGACGGACGCACTTTCGCGCTGGTCGTGACGCTCGAAGGCAAGCCACGCGAACAGAAGATGGTCACGCTCAAGGCGTCGGAGATGGGCCGCGCGATCGCCGGCGACGGCAAGGTCGCGCTGTACGGCCTCCTGTTCGACCTCGACCAGGCCGCGATCAAGCCGGAATCGGAAGCGCAGCTCGGCGAGATCGCCGCATTGATGGAGGAAGAGCCCGCGCTGAAGCTGATGGTGGTCGGCCACACCGACAACGCCGGCGGTGCGGCGCACAACCTCGACCTGTCGAAGCGCCGCGCCGACGCAGTCGTCGACGCCTTGACGTCGAAACGCGGCATCGCGGCGGATCGCCTGCTCGCGCAGGGCATGGGCAGCGCATCGCCGGTGGCGTCGAACGACAGCGAGGAAGGGCGCGCGAAGAACCGGCGCGTGGAGCTGGTCAAGCAGTGAGGGGGGAGGAGAGGCGGTCGGGGAGGTCACCTCGCCACCCCTCGAGGTGACGTCGGCACAGGAACGTGCCATCCGCGGCCGGGCACGCATGGGCCCGGCCGACGGACGCGGGTCCGGCGCGTACCGGACCTGGCGACCCGGAAGGCCTCGTCGTTCCCGCTTCCGCGGGATTGGCCCTGGTCGAGGTCTTTCGAGGGTTCCCGCAAGGGACCGCCGGCGGATCGCAGGGAGCGCAGCGGATCCGCATGGCGCGATCGCGCGCCGAGGCGCGGACGCGCGCATCGGGAAAGGGCAGGATCGCGCTTTCCCGATGCAACCTTCCCGACGGCGACGGTTTCAGTCCGGCCAGCGCAGCGCGAGATGGCGATTGTTGAACTCGGGATCGTCCTCGGCACCGGCGTGGTGCACCTGGATGCCTTCGGGCATGCCGTCGACCTCGATTTCCCGCCCTTCCTCGACGAGACCGCCGGCCGACTGGAACGCGACGAAGCGCTCGGCCAGCTCGCCGGCGAGATTCGCCGCGTCCGGCGGCACGTTGCGCACGCTGACGTCGGGGCGCGCGAACTTGCGCAGGCCGCGCGTGTGCACGTGCAGGCGGCCCGCGCTGCGCTCGTCCTCGCTGCAGAGGATCAGCACGTGGTCGCGCACGTTGAACGCATCGCGCGCGAAATAGCGGCGGTGCCACTCCGCGGCGTCGTACATCGACAGCATCTGCGGATCGACGACGGCGACGCCGCCGCGATCGACCAGCGCGGTGATCGTGCCGACGAGATCGCGCAGCGCGTCCAGGTCGGAGGGATCCTCGACGATGCCGCGCAGCATCACGCATTCCCCGGCCTGCTTGGCCTGCTCGAACAGGCGGGCGTCTTCCTCCCACAGCATCCGGCCGAGCGTGCCGGCGAGGGGGTAGCCGTCCCACTTGGCGAGTTCGCGATTGACGTAGCGCACTACCTCGACGCCGGGCGGCGTGCCGCGCGTGCGGTAGCGCTCGGCGTCGACCTGGAAGTCGGTGCCGAAGTCGCCGAACACGAACCACAGCAGGAATGCCTCGTCGCCGCTGTCCTGCCATTGGGGTCGAGGCCAGTTCGCCTTGCTCATCGTCGGTTCCTTGTCGGGGTTCGTCGGGGTCGTCGCGCCGTGTCGCGCCGGGCGCGAACGGGCCGGTGCACCCTCAGGAGGCATCCAGCGGCAGGACGGCCTGCTGCAGCTCGACCGCGCTCTCGCCGGCCATGATCTTCTTGAACTCGGCGCGGCTGACGGAGACATAGCGATCGTTGCCGCCGATCTCAACCTGCGGCCCGTCGGTGACGGCGCGACCGTGCTCGTCGACGCGCACGACCATCGTCGCCTTCCTGCCGGTGTGGCAGATCGTCTTGATCTCGACGAGGTTGTCGGCCCAGGCCAGCAGGTACTGGCTGCCCTCGAACAGCTCGCCGCGGAAGTCCGTGCGCAGGCCGTAGGCGAGGACGGGCACGTCGAGTACGTCGACGACGTCGCTGAGCTGCCATACCTGCGCCTTGGACAGGAATTGCGCCTCGTCGACGAGCACGCAGTCGAGCTCGCCGTTCCTCGCGACGTCTTCGCGCACGGAGGCGAGCAGGTCGTCCTCGCGCGTGAACACCCGTGCGTCCGCGCGCAGGCCGATGCGCGAGGCGACCACGCCCTCGCCCGCACGGGTATCCAGGCGCGGCGTGAGGATCAGGGTGCGCATGCCGCGCTCGGCGTAGTTGTACGCGCTCTGCAGCAGCGTCGTCGTCTTGCCGGCGTTCATCGCCGAGTAGTAGAAGTACAGCTTCGCCATCGCGGACGCGGACCTCGAACGGGTCGCTATCCTAGCCGAGCGGCGTCGGATCAGGCGACGGCGTCGTGGCGCGTCAGCGCTCTTCCAGGGGCGTCGGCGGCTGTGCGTCGACCGGCTGTACCGGGCCGACGTCGACATGCCCCTTCGGCTGCTCCCAGACGCGATCCTGCAGCGACCAGTACTGTTGCGGATTCCAGTAGCGCGGACTCCAGAACACCGTGTCGGGGATCGGACGGGGGCGTCCATCCGGGCCGGGCAGCAACACGAGCGCGCCTTTGGGCCGGCCGAGATGGCTGCCGGTGATCCTGAGCTTCTCGCGCGTCATTTCCAGGTCGAGCCGCTTCTTGGCGCGTTCGTCGCCGTATTCCGCGTACAGCGCCTTGCCCAGGTCCGCCGCGCGCCGGCGCTCGTCTTCGCTCAAGCCCACCCAGAACTTCTCGCGCGTGGCGAGGAAGGACTTGTAGCCGCGTTCGGCGGCGACGTCGATCCAGGCATAGGCTTGCACGCGGTCGGCTCCGATGCCGTCGCCGTTCCACAACATCATCGCCAGCATCGCCTGCGACGGCTTGTCGCCATAGCGGGCCGCGTAACGGAAGCGGGTGGCGGCTTCCTCGTAGCGTTTCTGCTGGTAGGCGGTGGCGGCGCGGTTGCGCCAGAGCAGGTCCGGATGGCCGCGCTGGAAGGCTTCGCTGTTGACGATCAGCGGATCGTCGTCGCGCACCTCGGTCGGGGGCGATGCACTCGCCGCCGCCGCGACGAACAGGGCCGCGGCGACGATGCAGCGGAGCATGCTCTTCGGAAGGTCTTTCATGTTCAAGGCCTGGGTACTCCGACAGCGGCGAACCGGGTGCGGTCGTCGCCGGTGGCGCCGGGCCGACCTCGACGTGGCCGCGCGGCAGGTCCTGCCAGCGCCGATCTCGCCAGCGGCGATAGTGCCTCGGATTCCCATGGCGTTGTAGAACAGCGCCGTCGACGCTGTGGACGCGCCTCCCATCCGGTCCCACGTTCACCGGCCGATGGTGCGCGGCCGGCCCGGATGGCTGCCCGCGAGCCGGCGCCCGGCGCGGCGCATTTCCAGGGGCTGCTGTGTGTGCTCGTCCCCGGGTAGTGGAGTACCGCTTCGCCGTCGCGGCGGTGGAACTGGGCCGGGAAAGCAGCACGCGCCGCATGCCGGAGTGCGGACCGGTCCGTGCGAGCAATGCGGGGACGAGCCGCCTGCGGAATGACGGAAAAGGGAACGACGCCGAGCCGCCGGTACGGCGGCT
>DBMH01000346.1 GCA_002297645.1 Rhodanobacteraceae bacterium UBA703
GCGCCGGGTCAGGTGCGCGAGCGGCGTGCCGGCCGCGCGCCGGCCGACCAGTTCGTCGAGGCGGGCGGTGGCCGCGTCGTCGAGCGGAGGCAATGTGCCTTCCCGCGCGGCGTCGGCGGAGCGGCGCTCGCCGGTGGCGAGGTACCACAGTGCGCGCAGCGTCGATTCCGCGTCTTCCTCCGGCTTGTCGGAGAGGTACGGGAGGCCGGCGAGGCGTTCGAGCCAGCGGCTTTCGTGCGGGGATGCGGGAGTGGTCATGGTCATGCCGCCTGCAGGCGTCCGACGAAGCGGACGATGTTGTCGACCGAGTCGAAGTTCTCCGGCAGCATCTCGCTGTCCTTGACCTTCACGCCGAACGTCGTTTCGAGGAACAGCACGATCTCGAGCACGCCGGTCGAGTCGATCACGCCGCGATCGAGCAGGGATTCGCCGCTGGCGAGATCGGCCGGATTGCTGGAGAACAACAAGTTCTCGAGGATGTAGTTGCGTACCTGCGATTCGATGGACATGACGGCGGCTTTCCGGGGCGGCGTGGACGAAGGGCTCAGAAGGCGCGGCGCCGCACGAAGGTCTCGTGCAGCAGCGACGTGGACAGGATGCCGACGAACGCCTGGTTGTCGGCGAAGCCGGTGGCGCGTCCGGCGCGGCACTTCTCCAGCAGCCGTCCGACTGCCGCGGCGTCGAACAGGCCGGTGTCGCGCAGGCGCTGCGGCGACAGCAGGTCGCCGACCCAGTCGAGCGGCGCGCCGTCCCGGAAGAAGCTGGCGGCATCCGGCGCGCGGTACGGCTGCTTGGTGCGCGTGCGGATCGATTCCGGCAGCAGGCCGTCGAGCGCGCGGCGCAGGATGTGCTTCTCGGTCAGTCCGCGGATCTTCCAGTGCGGCGGCAGCCGGTTCGCGAACTCGATCAGGCGATGGTCGAGATACGGGAAGCGGCCCTCGATCGAGTTCGCCATCGCCACGCGATCGCCCTGCGACGACAGCAGGTAGCCGGCCATCAGCGACTTCGCCTCGACGTACTGGTCGCGCGCGAGCGGCGTCCAGCGCGAGGCGCGCTGCGGCAGCTCGCGCTCGTACGCGTCGAGCGGCGACCAGTCGCCGAGCGCAGCGCGCGCATCGGCGGACAGGAAGGCCAGCGCGCGCTGCGAGGTCGTCCAGCGCGGCACGTGCGCGAACACCGGGCGGTCGATGTGCTCCAGCCCCTGGCCGAAGAACGCCTTCGCCAGCGCCGGGTTGGCGACCGGCGAATGGCCGAGGTAGCCGTACAGCCGCCCGAGCAGGAGCGGGCGCAGGCGCGAGTCCGGCCGGCGCGCCCAGAAACGCCGGATCTTGGCTTCCTTGAACAGGTCGTAGCCGCCGAATACCTCGTCGGCGCCCTCGCCGGTCAGCACCACCTTGAATCCGGCGCGACGGACCTCGCCGGACAGCAGCATCAGCGGCACCGGCGCCGTGCGCAGCACCGGCGCTTCGGCGTGGGCGACGAAACGCGGGAACGCCTCGCCGATCGCGCCGCGCGAGACGCGCAGCATGGAGTGCTCGGTGCCGAGGTGCCGTGCCATTTCGAGCTGGTGCGCGCTCTCGTCGAACTCGGCGTCGTCGAACGCGATCGAGAACGTGCGCACGGGCGCAGCGGAGAAGCGGCGTACCAGCGCCACGATGCCGGAAGAGTCGAGGCCGCCGCTGAGGTAGGCGCCGACCGGCACGTCGGCGCGCAACTGCAGGCGCACGGCGTCGACCAGCAGTGTCCTCAGCGCGGCCGTGGCGTCGTCGATCGACGCGAACGGCGGCGGCGTGCCGGCGTCCGGGAAATCCCAGTCCCAGTAGCGCCAGCGGCGCTCGCTGCCGTCGGCCTCGATCGCCAGGCAATGTCCCGCCGGCAGGCTGTGCACGCCGGCGAAGGCCGTGCGCGGATCGACCGGCGCCCAGTACGTCAGCGCCTGCGCGAGGCCGCGCACGTCGAGCGCGGCGAGTTCCGGCGCGACCGCGAGCAGCGCCTTGATCTCGGATGCGAACCAGAAGCGTCCCTGCGTCCGTGCGTGGTACAGCGGGCGGATGCCGGCGCGGTCGCGCGCCAGCACGAGACGGCCGCGCTCGCCGTCCCACAGCGCGATCGCGAACTGGCCGTTCAGGTGCTCGACGAAGCGATCGCCGTGGCGGTCGTAGAGATGGACGATGACCTCCGTGTCGGCGTGCGTGTAGAAGCGATGGCCGAGTCGCTCGAGGTCGCGGCGCAGTTCGACGTGGTTGAATATCTCGCCGTTGAACACGACCCAGGTCGTGCCGCGTTCGTTGCGGATCGGCTGTGCGCCGCCGGCGAGGTCGATGATCGACAGGCGCGCATGGGCCAGGCCGACGCCGGGCTCGGTACGGAAGCCGACGCCGTCCGGGCCGCGATGCGCGAGCGTGCCGATCATGCGTTCGAGCACGGCTGCGGCCGTTCCGGTGTCCGTCTCGCCGAGGAAGCCCGCGATGCCGCACATCGGGTCAGCCCTCCTCGCGCAGGGGGCGCTGCGATGCGCCGTCGGTGGAGAGCGGCAGCGGCCGCGCACGCCGCAGCAGTGCCGCGACCAGGTGCTCGCAGGCCAGCCGCCAGTCGTCGCGGCGCACGTCGATCCACTGCAGCGTGCGGCCGTGCGTGGCCATCTTGCGCTTGTAGTCCGCCTCGCCGGCGAGGAAGTCGTACTCGTCGAAGCCCTCCGCGAGGCAGCGCTCGATCGCCAGCAGGTGCGACAGGAATCCCGGGCGGTCGTGCCGCGCCAGCGCGCCGTAGTTGAGGCCGGTGTTGTAGACGCAGATGCGCCGCCGCCAGACCAGAAGATAGAGATAGCCGATCAGGACCGGGCCCGCGGTGATGCGCAGCAGCCGCACCATGCCGCCGCCGCTCTGCGCGCGCACGAAGTCGCGGTGGAAGTCGGCGAAGAACGGGCTCGCGAACGAACCGGTCTTGCCGCGCGAGCGCCAGTGGCGTGCATGCAGCTCGCGCAGCTCGTCGAGCCATTCGAGCGCCTCGCCGGCATCGGCGGCGTCGTCCGCGCGCAGCGGGCCGAGCGCCTCGTAGTAGCGCCGCGTCTGGCGCAGGCCGATCGCCTGGCAGAGCTGCGGCAGGATGATG
>DBMH01000287.1 GCA_002297645.1 Rhodanobacteraceae bacterium UBA703
CGGCGGCGGCCGCTCAGGCCACGACGCGATAGTTCTCCTGCGTCATCAGGTCGATGCCGCAGGACTGCTGTTCGATCCAGTCGATGAACTGATGGCACATGGCCTTGCCAACGAAGCGCTGGCCGTGCTGCGGCACGATCTGCTCGATGTCCAGCGTGCGCGCCATCCGCGCCCAGAAGCGCAGGATGCGGTTCGACACCATGTAGCGGCGGTGGAAGCCTTCCAGCAGCGGAATGTGCGCGGCGAAATCCGCCACCGGTTCCGCCGCGCGGTCGTGGTCGACCAAGGAGACGCCGAGGTCGCCGGAAAAGAGGATCTTCGCCACCGGATCGTAGAACTGGAAGTTGCCCTCCGAGTGCATGAAGTGCGCCGGCACCGCCTTGATCACCGACTCGCCGAGGGGAATGTTCATGCCCTGATCGGGAATGCCCTCGATGCGCCCGGCGATGTCGCGGCCGGTGGTGAAATGCGGCACGAAGCGCGTCCACAGGTTGGAGATCAACACCTTGCACGGCGAGGCGATGAACCACTTGTTGATCGAGGCGATGATGTCCGGATCGGCGTGCGAGGCCAGCACGTAGTTCAGTTCCTTGGAGGGGAAATAACGCTGCATCGCCATCAGCAGCGCGCTATAGGTCATGTTGCCGCCCGGGTCGATCAGCGCGCCGTGGCCGCTGTCGGCGATGAGGAACTGGTTGCTCTGCACCGCATGGTCGTGCTCTTCGTCCACCAGATCGTAAAAGGCGAGACAAACGTGCCTGCCGTCGTTGTACAACTCGACTGCCATGGATGCTCCCTAGGAAAACTCGGTCAGCGGCGGCGCGACCTTGAGCACTTCCTCGATAGTCGTCACGCCCGCCGCCACTTTCTTCGCGCCGGCGATGCGCAGCGGCTTCATGCCCTCGCGCATCGCCTGCTCGCGCAGGCGCGCCAGATCGGCCTTGGCGACCACCAGGCGCTTGATGTCGGCCGACATCGGCATGATCTCGTAGATGCCGACGCGGCCCAGATAGCCGGTCATGCGGCATTCGAGGCAGCCGGCCGGGCGGTAGAGCTGTGCCGGCTTGCTCGCCTTGAAGGGCGCAACCAGCGCCGTCCAGGCCGCTTCGTCCTCGGCGCGCAGGCCGGCGGGCTGCTTGCAGTGCGGACACAGCGTGCGGATCAGGCGCTGCGCCATGACGCCGAGCACCGTGGCCGAGAGCAGGTAGGGCGGCACGCCCAGATCGATCAGCCGCGTCATCGCCGAGGGCGCGTCGTTGGTGTGCAGGGTAGACAGCACGAGGTGGCCCGTCAGCGAGGCCTGCACGGCCATCTGCGCGGTCTCGAGATCGCGGATCTCGCCGACCATGATGATGTCCGGGTCCTGGCGCATCAGCGTGCGCACGCCGGCCGCGAAATCGAGGTCGATCGCGTTGTGCACCTGCATCTGGTTGAACTCGGGACTCACCATCTCGATCGGGTCTTCGACCGTGCAGACGTTGAGGTCCGGCGTCGCCAGCACTTTCAGCGTCGAATACAGCGTGGTGGTCTTGCCGGAACCGGTCGGGCCGGTCACCAGCACGATGCCGTGCGGGCGGTCGACGAAATCGCGCCAGGTCGCCTCCTCCGCCTCGGTGAAGCCGAGCTGGCGGAACTCCTTGACCACGATGTCCGGGTCGAAGATGCGCATGACGATCTTCTCGCCGAACGCGGTCGGCATCGACGACAGGCGCAGCTCGACCTCGCGGCCGCCCTGCGATCGCGTCTTGATGCGGCCGTCCTGCGGCCGGCGCTTCTCCGCGACGTCCATGCGGCCGAGGATCTTGATGCGCGAGGTCACCGCCGTCATGACCGGCGTCGGCAGCTCGAAGACCTTGTGCATGACGCCGTCGATGCGGAAGCGGATCGGGCTGGAGTCGCGGCGCGGCTCGAGGTGGATGTCCGAGGCGCGCTGCTCGAACGCGTACTGCAGCAGCCAGTCGACGATGTGCACGACGTGGCGGTCGTCGACGCCGACGTCGCCGGCCTTGCCGAGCTCGACGAGCTGCTCGAAATTGAGGATCGCGCGGCCGTCGTGCGCGTCGTGCTTGGCGTCCTTCGCGCGCTGGATCGAGCGCTGCACGCTCCACCATTCGGCGAGGTAGCGGTTCACGTCGAGCGGGCTGGCGACGACGCGCTGCACGTCGCGGCGCAGGATGTGGCCGAGGTCGGCCAGCCAGCGCGTGTCGAACGGCTCCGGCGTCGCGAACACGACCTGCATCTCGGTCACCGCGACCGGCAGGATCCGGTAGCGCTGCGCGTAGGCGTGGCTGACGATCTGCGTGACCGCCGCCACGTCGATCTTCATCGGATCGATCTTGAGATAGGGCAGGTTCGCGCGCTGCGCCAGCCATTGCGTCAGCACTTCGAGGCTGAGCGGCTTGTCCGGCTGGCGCGCGTCGGCGAGCTTGAGGTTCGCCACCAGCACCAGCGGATGCAGCTCGGTGCGGCCGCGTGCGGTGCGCACGTCGGCGCGCACGCGCTTGACGTCGGACTCGGTCAGC
Organism: Rhodanobacteraceae bacterium UBA703; assembly: GCA_002297645.1. Lineage (GTDB taxonomy): Bacteria > Pseudomonadota > Gammaproteobacteria > Xanthomonadales > Rhodanobacteraceae > Dokdonella_A. Next base: position 2,523 of record DBMH01000287.1, read on the forward strand.
ACGCCGTCCGCGAGCAGCGCCGCCAACGTTTCGTCGAGTTCGAGGCGCCGGTGCAGGCCGAGGGTCGACGCTGCGCTGGCCGCATTCGCCGGAAACTGGGACACGCTCGCCATCAGGGGGATGCTCCGCTCGGTTCCACGGGCGCGCGGAGGCGGAGGGGGAAATCCCGCAGCCGCGCCGGCCGCTATACTAGCGCGCTTTTAACGCGCCACTTTGTGAGCCAACGCATGCCCGGCCCGACCTTCCAGGAAGTCATCCAGACGCTCAACCGCTATTGGGCCAGCAAGGGCTGCGTGCTGATCCAGCCGCTCGACACCGAGGTCGGCGCCGGTACGTTCCACCCGGCCACGTTCCTGCGCTCGATCGGCCCCGAGCCGTGGGCCGCCGCCTATGTGCAACCGTCGCGGCGGCCGACCGACGGCCGCTACGGCGACAATCCGAACCGCCTGCAGCACTACTACCAGTACCAGGTCGTGATGAAGCCGAATCCGGACGACATCCTCGATCTCTACATCGATTCGCTGAAGGAACTCGGCGTCGACCCGCTCGTGCACGACCTGCGCTTCGTCGAGGACAACTGGGA
>DBMH01000335.1 GCA_002297645.1 Rhodanobacteraceae bacterium UBA703
AGCAGCAGGCGCATCGCGGCGGCGACCGAGATGTCATTGTCGACCACGAGCACGCGGCGCGGCGCGGCGTCGTCGTTCGGCATCGGCGCCACGGCGATCGCGGACTGCGCCGCCGCACGCGGCACCTCGATCGCGAACACGCTGCCGCGGCCGGGCCAGGAACGCAGCGTCAGCGCGTGACCGAGCAGGCGCGCGATGCGCNNCGGCGATCGACAGGCCGAGGCCGAGGCCCACGCCGCCGCGGTCGAGGCGGCGGAATTCCTCGAACACGAGCGCACGGTCCTGCTCGGCAATGCCGCTGCCGCTGTCCCATACCTCGATGCGCAACGCATCGCCGCGCCGGCGACAACCCAGCAGCACCGAACCGCTGCGCGTGTATTTGACCGCGTTCGACAGGAAGTTCTGCAATACCCGGCGCAGCAGCTGCGGATCGCTGCGCAGCCACGCGCGCGTCGGTACGCAACGCAGTTGCAGGCACCTCTCTTCGGCGAGCAGGCGGAACTCGGCGGCGAGACCGAGCAGCAGCGGCTCCGCGTCGAAGGCGCGCACCTCGCTCGGCATGCCGCCGGCGTCGAGGCGCGAGATGTCGAGCAGGCCGCCGAGCAGCGATTCGGCGGAACTCAACGCGCCGTCGATGTGCGCGACGGTTTCGCGCTCCGGCCCACCGACGCGACGCGCCAGCGCGTGCGTGAACAGATGCGCCGCGTGCAGCGGTTGCGCGAGGTCGTGGCTGACCGCGGCGAGGAACCGCGTCTTGTCGCGGTTCGCGCGCTCGGCCGCGGCGCTGGCGCGCGCGAGTTCGTCCGTGCGCGCGGCGACGCGCTGCTCGAGCGTCTCGTTCGCGCGCGTCAGCTCCCGCTCGGCGCGACGGAACGCAGTGACGTCGGTGAAGGTCGCGACGAATCCACCGCCCGGCATCGGATTGCCGCGGATCTCGACCACGCGCCCGCCGGGGAACATGCGCTCGGCGACGTACGGCGTGCCGGCACGCATGTGCGCGATGCGCTTGGCGACTTCGGCCTCCCTGTCGCCACCACCGGCGAGCCCGCGTTCGATGTTCCAGCGCACGAGATCCACCACCGGGACGCCGACGCGCAACCGGTTCTCCGGATAGCCGAACAGCGCGGCGTAGGTGCGGTTCCACGCCACCAGCGCGAGATCCTTGTCGACGACGCTGATGCCCTGGCTCATGTTCTCGAGCGCGGCCTCCAGCACGCGCTGGTTGAACCGCAGGTCCTGGCTCGCCTCGCCGACGATCGCGGCGACGGTGTCGAGCTGGCCGCGCCGCTCGCGCCGCGCGACCTCGATCAGCAGGCGCGCCGAGGAGGCGCCGATGACCGCGGCGAGTTCGTGCTCGACCCCTTCGACGAGGGCCGTACCGGCCCGTCCCTCGCGCGATACGCCGTCGAACAGGGCGGCGACGCGCTCCGGCGGCAGGAATCGCGCCGCGAGTTCGTGCAGTTCGCGAGCGGCGAGCTCGCCATAGGCGACCCGCGTCGCGCCACGGGCCCAGCGCGTACGCGAAGCGGCCAGCACCACGACGAGGTTCGCCGCAAGGCTGGCGACGACGGCGCGCGCGAGTTCGCTCCAGTCACCGAGCCCGAACAGATTCCCCGGCGCCAGGAACGGCACTCCGAACGGCCCTTCCGCCAGCAGCGCCGGCGTGCCCGGCACCAGGGCCGGCGTCAGCACGTACAGCCACACCAGGCTGCCGGCGACGAGGCCGAGCGCGACCGCGCGCGGTCCGATCGACGGCCGGTACATCGCCACCAGCACCGCCGGCATCAGGCCGGCCAGCGCGGAGAACGACAAGGCGCCGATGTCGGCCAGCGCATCGCTGCCGCCGAGCGCGCGCGAGTACGCCCACGCCAGCAAGACCACGGCGAGGATCGCGACGCGGCGCTGACGCAGCACCGACGGGCGCAGATCGCCGGCATCGCCGCGCCCCCAGCCGGCACGCACGCGCAGCGGCGCGATCCAGTGGTTGCCGATCATCAGGCTCAGCGCGAGCGTGGCGACGATGACCATGCTGGTCGCTGCACTGAGGCCGCCGAGGAAGCCGAGCACGGCCAGCCCGCGCTGTCCCTGCGACAGCGGCAGCGCGAGCACGTACAGGTCCGACGACACGCCGAGCGGTGCGAGCCGCGCCGCGCCCGCCTGCGCCAGCGGCAGGATCGGCAGCGCGATCAGGGCGAGGTACAGCGGGAACAGCCAGCGCGCCGTACGCACGTGGCTCGCGTCGCGGCACTCGACGACACCGGCGTGGAACTGGTGCGGCAGCGTGAACGCGGCCAGCGCGCCGAGCAGGATCAGCGGTGCCACGCCGCTGGCGTCGCGCGGCTGCGCCGAGGTCGCGGCGGCGACGTCCGGCAGTTGCAGTACGAGCGCGCCGATCGCCAGCATGGCGACCAGCTTGAACACCGATTCGAACGCGAGCGCGAGCACGAGTCCGCGGTTGTGCGCGGCGGCCGGTGCGCGACGCGTGCCGAACAGCATCGCGAACAAGGCCATCGCGAGCGCGACGTAGAGCGCGCTGTCCTGCCATGCGGGCGTGGCGAAGTCGCTGCCGCGCCCGAACAACGCGTAGCTCATCGCCACCGCTTTCAGCTGCAGGGCGATGTACGGCACGATGCCGAGCGCGGTCACGGCGGTGATCAACGCGGCCAGCCCCGCGTGCCGGCCGAGCCGCGCGGCGACGAGGTCGGCGAGCGAGCTGGCGTTGTGCTCGCGCGCGAGCCGCACCAGCCGCACCAGTACGCCGGCAGAGAGCGCGTAGAGCAGGATCAGGCCGACGAAGGTCGGCGGCAGCCACCAGCCCGAGCGCTCGGCCTGCGTGACCGTGCCGTAGAACGTCCACGACGTGCAGTGCACGCCGAGCGAGAGCGCGTAGACGATGCCCCAGCGGTTCGCCAGCGCTCGCGGATGGCGCTCGCCGTACAGCGCGATGCCGAACAGCAGGGCCATCCAGACGAGGCCGGCGAGTGCGACGAGCAGTTCGGAGAACACCATGGGGCGGAATCAGGTCGAGCGGGTGGGCGGGACGAGGATTGAACCATGCCCGCGCGCCGGGCAGCCGGCCCGACCTGCGGCCTTCTCCGGGCCTCCGCGTCGAACCGCGCCTGCGGAAGTGGGCGTAGACTGCCACCGTTCGTCCGACGGGGGGAGAGGCGATGTATCGACTTGCACGGATCGTTCCGCTGGCCTGCCTTGCGCTGGCCGGCTGCGTTTCCGCGCCGGGTCGCATTTCCGGCGAGGGATCGCACGAGGAGTCCTGCGCGGCAATCACCGAGGGGCAGGTCGCGGCGCTGTTCGACCAGTGGAATGCCGCTCTCGCCTCAGGCGATGCCGATGACGTGGTGAAGCTGTACGCGCCGCATTCCATCCTGCTTCCGACGGTGTCCAACCAGCCGCGCTTCAGCGTTGCCGAGAAGCGGGACTACTTCGTCCACTTCCTGGAAGACCAGCCACGCGGAAGCATCGACCGGCGCTTCGTCGAGATCGGCTGCAACAGCGTGGTCGACGCCGGCCTCTATACCTTCCGCTTCGAAAGGACCGGCGCCGTGGTCCATGCGCGCTACTCGTTTACGTGGAAGCTCGTCGACAGGCGGTGGCGCATCACCAGCCATCATTCGTCGGCGATGCCGGAGAAGTCGTAGCGAGCGGCAGAGGAACGGCTTCACCTCTCCCACTGGTGGGAGAAGTCGACGCGCGTAGCGCGACGGGTGAGGGAAGTCGGAGCGCGGCGCTTCACTCCGGTCGCCCTCACCCCCAGCCCTCTCCCGCAAGCGGGAGAGGGAGAAAAGCAGCGGGTCCACTGGTCGGCCCCGTCAACGGAGCGACGCTCCGAGCGCTTGCGCCATCGCCGCGACCGCGCGCATCTGCCCGCCGTCGCGCGTGTCGTAGTTCCCGCCGCCGTAGCCCCACCAGTCCCAGCAGCCCTTCGGGTTCAACGGCGCCATCGTCGCGCGCGTCTGCGGGTAGAGCACGACGACACCGTAGGCATCGGCCCAGCGGTTGTAACCGGCTTCCTTGACGAAGGTTTCGCCGATCGTGTCGGCGTTCTGCTGGCAACCGTGGAAAGCGATGTGCAATGCGCACTTCTTGCCGTCGGCACAGGCCTTGGGGACGTAGACGTAGCCTTTCGCGCCGAGGAAGACGTCGGTTCCGTCCGGGCGGAAAGCCTCCTGGTCGAAGGCACGCAGCTCGCCATCGGCCTCCTTCGCGGCGCGCGGCGGCTTGCCGTAGAGGTCGGCGAAGATCGCGCCGGCGGCGTCGAAGCCGCACTTGCCGACGTAGGGCGCGGTCGCGGTATCGCAGGCGGCGCCTTCGGATTCGGTCGGGAACGTGTGGGTGAACCCGCGATCGAGATCCTCGTGCACGACGATCTTCGGCGAGAGTTCGCGGTACAGGACGGCGATGTCGCGGCTCAGCGATTCGCCGACGGTCTTGTCCGCCTTGCCGTGCAGGACGAGCACCTTGTCGCCGGACAGACCGGACAGCGCGGCGATCCTGCCGCCCTTCGCCGCCTCGGTCGCGTAGTGCGCGAGCGCCTTCACGTCCGGCCCCTTGCCGTCGGCCGGCGTCATGCAGCGCGCCAGCGCGGTTTCGAGCGTGCCGTCGGCGCAGTGGTACGGGCCGCCGGCGATCAGCGCGGCGCCGGCGACGTGGTCGGAGAACGCGACATGGACCTGGTGTGCCATGTACGCGCCGGAGGAGAGGCCCGAGACCGTCGTACGCGCCGGGTCGAGCTTGAGTCTGGGCAACGCGGCATCGGCCGCCTGTGCGGAGGCGCCGGCGAGCGCGAGCGACAGTGTGAGGATCGGAAGAGTGACGGCGTGCACGATGGTGTCCTCGCTGTAGTTCGCGTGTTTCGATTCGTCGATCGGATGATGGCGTTGGCGGGTTGCGCTTCGATTGCCCTCACCCTGCCCTCTCCCGCCAGCGGGAGAG
>DBMH01000128.1 GCA_002297645.1 Rhodanobacteraceae bacterium UBA703
CGATCAGCAGCTTGCCGTCGGCCTGTTGCGCCAGCGCCGTGACCCAGTCGGCCACCGCGACGTCGAACGAGGCGTCGTACGAACCGTCGGCGCGCAGTCGCGCGAGATAGCGCCGCGCCGCGCCGTCGACCTGGGTGAAGTTGCCGGCGATCGTCAGCGAGCCATCGGATTGCGCGACGACACCGAGCAGCGAGCCATTGATCGCGGGGGGCGCGAAGCCGGTATCCAGCGCGCCGTCCGGCCGCAGGCGGGCGAGCTGACGGAGCTGGCCGCCGATCGAGAACTGGCCGCCGATGACGAGGCGGCCGTCCGGCAGCGACTGGACGGTGATGACGCTGCCGCCGGCGACGGTTTCGGTCGGCGGCACGAAACCCGCGTCGAGCGTGCCGTCCGCCTTCAGGCGCGCGATGCGATTGCGCGTCACGCCGTCCACGGTGGAGAAGAAGCCGGCGACCAGCAGGCGGCCGTCCGGCAGCGGCTGCACCACTTCGACCGGATCGTCGAGCACCGGTACGTGAAAACCGGTGTCGCGTGTGCCGTCGGCGCGGAACCGCGCCATGACCGGTGCGTGCGCACTGCCGGTGTCGTTCCAGCCGGCGACCGCGACGCGGCCATCGGACTGCACGGCGATCGCGCGCGCCCACGGCGTGCCGCCGACGACCCAGTTCGCGGGTGCGAAATCCGGGTCGAGGCTGCCGTCGGCGTTGAGGCGCGCGAGGCCGGGCCGGTCGACGCCGTTGACCTTGACGAAGCGTCCGCCGATCAGCAGCTTGCCGTCGGCCTGCGGCACGATCACGTCGACTGCATTGGAAAAACCGGGCTCGAGCACCGGCGCGACGAAGCCCGGATCGATGCCGCCGTCGGCGCGCAGGCGCGCCATGCTCATGTTGTCGATGCCGACGTAGGAAAAGCCGCAGCCGATCACCAGCTTCTGGTCGGGCAACTGCACGATGCAGCGCGGCGTCGCATCGGTGCCCGGATAGAGCGGCTCGGCGCCGGCGATCATCGCCTTCTCGACGCGCCCGTCGGACTCCAGCCGAACGAGGTTCTGCCGCTCCTCGCCGGCGACCCGCGTGAAGGCACCGCCGAGCACGATCTTGCCGTCGGCCTGCAGGATCATGGATTTGACCGCCGCGTTCGGCTTGGACGAGAACGCGGCATCGACGCTGCCGTCCGGGCCCAGCCTCGCCACGCGCGCGATCGAGGCGCCGCCGATCTGGGTGAAACCGCCGGCGACGAGCAGGTGTCCGTCCGGCTCGGCGAGAAGCGCGCTGACGGTGCCGGCGGGATTGGGGCGGAACGCGGGATCGAGGTGACCGTCGCGATCGAATTTGAGCAGGCCCACCTGATCGCCGACGCCACTGCCCGGCAGGCTGAAGCCGCCGCCCGCGACGATGCTGCCGTCGCCGAGCACGGCCATGCTCTGGACCGCAAAGAGCACCGCCCAGGTGAGGTCCTCCGGCAGCGGCTCGAACGTCGGGTCCTGGCTGCCGTCCGCGTTGAGGCGTGCAAACGCCATCGGGGACGAGCCGTCGGGCGGCTCGATGTATCCCGCGATCACGAGCTTGCCGTCGGGCTGTTCCGCCAAGGCGTAGACCGAACCGTACCAGTCGTCTTTGACGAAGAACGGCACGAACCCGGTATCCGGCGTGCCGTCCGCATGCAGGCGCAGCAGGGTCGTCGGCGGCATGCCATCGCGCGCCATGAAGCCGCCGCTGAGGAGGATCCCGCCATCGGCCAGGCGCGTCATGTTCTGCAGGGATTCGTTGATTCCGAGCTGCAGGGGAAACGTCTCGTCGAGCCGCCCGTCGGGTTTCAATGCCGCGAAGTAGTAGCGCTGCACATCGTCGACCTTCGAGAAATAGCCGCCGATCAGCACGCGACCGTCGGCCAACGGCAGCAGCTTGGTCACGGCGCCGTTGAGACGCGGCTGGAAGCCGGCGTCGAGGCGGCCGTCCACGCCGAGGCGCGCAAGGCCGAACGCCTGCCCGCCGCCGGCATAGTCGAAACGGCCGACGATCAGCAATTTGCCGTCGGCCTGCTGGGCGACGAGGTCCACCGGGCCGTTGACGCCCGGATCGAAGCCGTCGTCGAGGCCGAGGATCGCATCCGGCGTGGCCGCGAATGCCGCCGGTGCGAAGGCGAGGCCCAGCGTGCAGAGTGCCGCCGCCGCGCGACGCGCGAGTCTGTGCAGGAGATTCATCGGATTCCCGGAAGTCGAAGAAGGGACGGAGCGGCGCGGGCCGCCGGTCACGCAAGCGGTACGGAAGCGGCTCATGGCACGACTCCGTCGAAACCGTTGCGGAAGATCGTGTCGTCGCCGCTGCCGACGGTGAACGTCAGCGGCAGCGCCGTGCGCCGCTTCAGCGGATCGTTGCTGTGGATGCACAGGTCCGCCTTGTAGACACCGTCCGACAGCGCGCCGGCATCGAGGCTCAGGTTCAGCGTCGCCGGCGCCGCGCCGGGGGCGATCGACCCGTCCGAATGGTCCAGGTGCAGCCACGGGATCTCGCCGAGTTCGGTGCAGCGGTTGCCGCGGTGGGCGAAGGTCATCGCGCCGATCTGCGTCCACGACCCGTCCGGACCGACGATCGGATGCTGGTAGGTGCCCTGTCCGGTATCGCGGTCGATACGCCACATCGAGCCGTCCTCGCGCCCGGTGTACGGCAGGTAGCCGAAGGCGGCGAGCCAGAGCACCGAGTCGTCGTCCGGATCGGCCGCGAGCGCGCTGATGTAGCCGTTGGTCGAGAAGCCGAGCGAGCCGATCACGCGCGCTTCGCCGGTGAGCTTGTCGATCGCGAACAGCGCATCGAGCGTCACGTCCAGCCCGTAGAGCCGGCCCTCGTTGTCGAACTCGATGCCGAGGATGCCCGGCGCGCCGGCGATCGGCGCGACCTCGACCGCCGTCGCGTTGCGCGTGTCCACGCGCAGCAGGCGGCTGTAGCTGCCGGTCGACGTCGCGAGGTAGAGCGTGCCGGTGGCCGGGTCCTGCTTGAGGCCGCTCGGTGTTTCCATCGTGGGCAGGTCGAGCGTGCCGATCGCGGTCGGGACCCGGTAGCTGTTCGGTGTGCCGATGACGCGGTCGTAGCGCAGCAACTGGTGGCTGTCGGCGTCGATCGCGTACAGGACGTCGAAGTCGTCGTCGAGGAAGTCCGCGCCGGTGACGGTGCGGCCATCGGTCGAGCCGGCGATCGAGAATCCGCCTCCCCAGCTGCCCGAGAAATCCTCGGATGCCGTCGTGCCCTGGATCAGGTAGCCGCCCCATACGTCCATCGCCCACAACGGACGATCGTCCGCGCGTGCCTGCGTCGGCGCATGCGCGGCGAGCAGCGGCGGAGGCAGCGACGCGGCGATGCGGTCCTGTGCTTGCGGATGCGCCGCGAACCCTGCCGTCGCCGCGTC
>DBMH01000100.1 GCA_002297645.1 Rhodanobacteraceae bacterium UBA703
GCCGGTTACGGCATCGACGGCGGCGTCGATGCCGTCGTCAGCGGACTCGGTTTTCTCGCCATGCCGCGGCCGATCCAGCAGGGGATCCTGCGCGCGATCCTGGCGGTGCTCGGTCCCGACAAGCCCCTGATCCAGTTCACCTACGGCCCGTCGAGCCCGCTGCCGCGTGATCTGCTGGACGAGCTCGATCTCAAGGTCCGGCGCGCCAGCACGATCTGGCTGAACGTCCCGCCCGCGACCGTCTATGTCTACACGCGCAACCGTTCGGTACCGGTGCGCGCGGTGCGCGCGACGATCTGAGCGACATCGTGTCCCTGCAGCAGGTACCCGCGCGATGGCGCGGGTGTCTTGCGGCTGGTCTATCATCGGCTTTCCTTTCGCGCATCGAGGAACCCCCATGGGTCAGTCGCCGAACCCCGATTGGTTGAACCAGTGGCAGGGCCTGTCGCGCAACATGTTCAACGCCTGGCAGGACATGGCGCGCCAGGCCGGCTCGCCTCCCCCGCAGGCTCCGTCCTCGCCCTGGCAGGACGGATTCGAGCAATGGGCCCGCCTGATCGCTTCGGGCAGCGGCACGCAGAGCGAGACGATCGACCGCATCATCGACAGCGCCAAGGGCTATGCCGCCTTCATGCAATCGGCACTGGCCGCCGCGGCGAGCAGCGGCAGCGCGGGGCCGGCGTGGAGCGATGCGTTCCGGTCCGGCTTCGGCATTCCCGGTGCCGGCGCGATGCCGTTCGACGCGGGCCTGATGCGAGCCTTGCGTGACATGCCGGGGCAGGGAGCCGCGTTCCTGGGCGGCCTCGGAGCGATGCGGCCGCCGGTCGGCGATCTGAACGACCTGAAGGGCTGGATGAGCCTGCCGGCGTTCGGCCTCGCGCGCGAGCACCAGGAGCACTACCAGAAGATGTCCGTCGCCTGGATCGAGTACCAGGAGCAGATGGCGCGCTACAACGCGCTGATGCTGAAGGCGAGCCAGCGCGGTTTCGAGTTGTTCGAAGGCAAGTTGACGGAGCGGGAGCAGCCGGGCCGCCAGATCGAGTCGCTGCGCGCACTGTACGACCTGTGGGTCGACGCGGCGGAAGAAGGATATGCGGAGATCGCGTTGTCGACGGAGTTCCGCGAAGCCTACGGCGCGCTGGTCAATGCGCAGATGCGCCTGCGCTCGATGATCCAGCGGGAGGTCGAGCGCGTCTCGACGGACCTCGGCATGCCGACCCGCAGCGAAGTGAACAACATCGGCGAACGCCTGCAGTCGCTGCGGCGCGAGATGCGCGCAAGCGGCGCGGATGGCGGCCTCGCACGGGAAGTCGCGCGCCTGCGTGCCGAGGTCGCGGCACTGAAGGCGGCGGCGAAAGTCGCTGCACCGAAGGCCGAGCGCGCCGATGCTGCCGTTTCGCACGAGGTGCCGGCACGCAAGACGAGACCGTCCCACAAGGCGGGGCCCAAGCCGCCCGCGAAGCGGGCCGTCGCCGCCGTCGCTGCGGGCAACTTCTCCTCGCGCATCGCGAAATTCGCCGATGCTTCGCTCGGTCGCGCGAAGAAGCCGGCGAAGCAGAAAAAGAAGAAATCCTGAACCTCGTCGTCCGTCCTGCTGAGGATCCGTCATGTTCCCGATCAAGATCGAGCCGACCAAGGCGATCGACGAAGTCCTGACCACCCAGCGCAAGCTCGCCGTGGCGCTGCAGACCCTGCGCGAGGTCGACGACGTCGACTTCGGCGTGACCGCGAAGGAGGCCGTCCATCGCGAGGACAAGCTCGTCGTCTACCGCTTCAGGGGCGAGCGCGCGCCGACTGCGAAGGTGCCCATCCTCATCGTCTACGCGCTGGTCAATCGACCGTACATGGTCGACCTGCAGGACGACCGCTCGCTGGTCAAGAACCTGCTCGCGCAGGGCGAGGACGTGTACCTGATCGACTGGGGCTACCCGGACCTCGCCGACCGCTGGCTGACGCTCGACGACTACATCAACGGCTACATCGACCGCTCGGTCGACGCGGTCGCGGCGCACGCCGGCGTCGACAAGATCAACCTTCTCGGCATCTGCCAGGGCGGTGCGTTCTCGCTGTGCTACGCCTCGACGCATCCGGACAAGGTGAAGAACCTCATCACCATGGTGACGCCGGTCGATTTCCAGACGCCGGACAACATGCTGTCGAACTGGGTGCAGAAGCTCGACGTCGACCTGTTCGTGGACACGCTCGGCAACGTGCCGGCCGATCTCATGAACCTGTGCTACCTGATGCTCAAGCCGGTGCGGCTGAACCAGCAGAAGTACATCGGTCTCGTCGACATCCTCGACGACAAGGCCGAGATGGAGAATTTCCTGCGCATGGAGAAGTGGATCTTCGACTCGCCCGACCAGGCCGGCGAAGCCTTCCGCCAGTTCCTCAAGGACTTCTACCAGGGCAACAAGCTGATCAACGGCGGCCTCAGGATCGGTCCGCACGAGGTGCACCTCGGCAACATCACGATGCCGGTCCTGAACGTGTTCGCGGAACAGGACCATCTGGTGCCGCCGGCCGCATCGCGCGTGCTCGGCGACCACGTGGGCACCGACGACTACACGCCGATCGCGTTCCGCGGCGGCCATATCGGCATCTACGTGTCGGGGCGGGCGCAGCGCGAGGTGCCGGCGGC
>DBMH01000257.1 GCA_002297645.1 Rhodanobacteraceae bacterium UBA703
ATTTCCTTGCGGCCCCAATCGGCCAGCGAGAGGTCGGCGATCTTGTAGTCGTGCGCGGGCGTGTTCTTTACGACGGCGTTCATCGGGTGGTCTCCGGATTGGATGGCAGCCAGCGACATGCGGGCCTACCGGGCGCCCTTGCAATGGGAATGCATGTCCGCCGAGCGTCGCGGGGAACCCGCTGCAGCGCCCCTCGGCGGAAAGGCTGGGCGCGATTATATCGCTTGTTCCGGATAAAGAGATTTACGGGTCCGGCCAGGTCAGGCCGAGCCCTTTCCGGAGGCGCTGCGCCGTGGGGAGGCCGCACGGGAACACCTGACCGGCACGCCGGCTTCCGCTGGCCGGCGCATGCGCAGGACGGGGGAAGACGCCGGCCGACCGGCCGCCGCCGGATTGGGGCATTCCGGGCAGCGGCCGGCCGGTCGACGGTTACTCGATGTCCACGCCGTCGTAGAAGATCACGTCGGGATCGACGACCTGGCCGATGCGCGCGAGGCCGTTGCGCGAGGCGATGCCGACCTTCGTGAATTCGCCGCCGACGTAGAGGCGCTTGCGCACGCCGTCTTCGTACAGCGCGAGCACGCGCGCGTCGGGGTTCGGCAGCCAGGCGGTATCGCGCGCGCCGGTGCCGGTGGAGGCGACGCGCATCAGGTTCGCGTACGGCTGCGGCGTGGTGCCGCTGAAGCTGCCGCCGGCGTACAGCCACGGGCCGAGCAGCGCCAGGGTGCGCACCTGGGCGCTCGGTTGCGGCTTCCAGTCCGCGTCGAGCATGCCGCTCTGCGCGTTCACGCGCATCAGGTGCTGGTGCACGCTGCCGGCGAAGAAATCGCCGCCGATGTAGAGCGTGCCGCGATCGGGGCTGAGCGCGAGCGCATAGGCATAGCGTTCGCCGCCGTTGATGGGCGCGTCGAACGTCGACACCGCCGCCGGTGCGGTCAGCGAGACGCGCGCGATGCTGGCGCGCTTCTCGCCGGCGATCTGGCGGAAATAGCCGCCCACGATCAGGTCGGTGCCGGTGTGCAGCAGGCTGCGCACGTTGCCGCGGCCGCTCGCGACCGGAGTCGGCGTGACGGCCGTCTGCGTCTGTGCGCGCCAGATCGGATCGATCGCGCCGGTCGCGCGATCCAGTCGCGCCACGCCCCACAGGTCCTGGGCGGTGAAGTCGCCGCCGGCGTAGACCGCGTCGGGACCGACGGCGATCGCGTGCACGGTGTCGGTCGGGCCGTTCAGGTCGGCGCGCCAGCCTTCGACCAGCTCGCCGTCGGCCGTGAGCTTGGCGATGTTCGGGCGCGTCATGCCGTTGACCATCTGGAAGCGCCCGCCGATGTAGATGGCACCGTCGGCGACGGTGATCGCGTTGACCTGCACGAGACCGGCGGAGGCGATCAGCACGCGGAAGTTCGCATCGAGCGTGCCGTCGGCGTTCATGCGCAGCAGGCTGAAGCGCTCGCTGCCGTCGGCGGTGCGCACGAAGTCGCCGCCGACGAGGATCTTGCGCGTGCCCTGCATCGCGAACGCGCGCACCTGGCCGTTGACGAGTTGCGCGCCGCCGTTGTCGCGCAGCAGGCCGAGATTCGGATCGGCGTCGGCCGTCTGGGCGTGCAGGTGCGAGGCGGCGAAGGCGGCAAGCAGCGCGCTTGCGCGAAGGAGCGGACCCAGCATGACGACTCCGGAACAGGGGGATGTCCGCCCAATACGAAGTGCCGGATCGGAACCTATCACCGCAATCCACCGCGGCTTCGCGCAAGGAAATCTCGTCACCGTCATTCCCGCAAGACGGGAAGCGTCTTTCGACAGCCGAAGGCCGGCCATCCCTCTTGCTCCTGGTTCCGCAGGATGAAGCATCGACGCGGATGCCTGCTTTCGTCGAGAGAACGAGGTTCTTCGAGGTACCCGCAGGGGAATCCGGCTCGGAAGCCGGTCTTCGGGGAATCGGTGTGGAACTGCGTAACGGATGGACGAACCCCATTTCCCGGAGCTCGTCATGTCGTCCGCCTCGCTGTCCCGCGCCGTCGCCGCATCCCTGGCTGTTTCCGCCGCGCTGGGTCTTCCCAGCCCCGCACGAGCCGGATTCCTCTACGGTCGCCTCAGTCCCGCCGGCACCGAACCGAACGGGGCCTCGACCAGCGTCCACGTTTCCTCCAACGGCAGGACCGTGGTGTTCTCCAGCGGCGCGACGAACTGGGCGCCGCTCGGCTCCGACTACAACGGCAATCGCATCGTCGCCGTCGATCTCGACACGGGCGTGGTCGAGGTGGTGTCGGTGCCGCCGAGCGGCCCGGTGTTTCGTGGCGAGGCACCGGCCGTATCCGGCGACGGGCGCTATGTCGCCTTCCTGACCTACAGCACGTCCTACGGCCCGAACTGGCAGGTGGTGCGCAAGGATCGCCAGACCGGCGGACTCGAAGTGGCCAGCGCCACGGCGGCGGGGCAGCCCGCCGATGCCGGTACGAACGACGACACCGTCTCGATCTCGGCCGATGGCCGCTACGTGGCCTTCGAGACTGCCTCGGGCAATTTCGGCGTCCCGACCAGCGGGTACGAAACCTTCGTCAAGGACATGCAGACAGGGCAGGTCCGGATGGTCTCGGTCAAGTCCGACGGCAGCCCGTCCGGTGGGGGATGCGAGATCGAACCGCACGCGTTGTCGGACGACGGCCGGTTCCTGACGATGATCTGCAGTGCCTCGATGGTGCCGGGCGCGCGCACTGGTCAGGTCTACGTGCGCGACCTGCAGTCGAACACGACGGAATTGATCAGCCGCAGCGCGACGGCGGCGTCCGGATCGACCGCATTCGCCTACCGTCCCGCGATCTCGCCGAGCGGCCGCTTCGTCAGCTTCCAGAATCGCGGCTACGGCGGCCTCGGCTACGCCAACGGCGTCGACAGCGCGGGCAACAGCGGCGTCTACCTGCGCGATCGCCAGAGCGGCGCGACGATCCCGCTCCCGCGTCCGGCGACGGTGCCGGCCGCCGAGTACGACAGTTGCGCCGTGTCGTCCGTCTCCAGCATCGGCTCGGTGCTGCTCGCCTGCTACTACACGGCCGACAGCGCCGTCGGCCGCGTCCCGCAGGTGTTTCTCTCCATCCCGGGCGAGGGCGCGCCCATGTTGCTGTCCACGAATGCCGCCGACCAGCCGGGCAACGGGCAGTCCGGCTACACGCTCGCCGTGAACGCCTCGGGCCTGTCGATGGCGTGGGAGTCGGCGGCGAGCAACATCGACCCGGACGACCACAACGGCAAGACCGACATCTTCGTCCTCGTCGACGAGTCGGTGATTTCGGACACGATCTTCGCCTATGGCTTCGAGACCGTGCCGGCGTCGCGGCAGCAGCCGGCGGGACGATTCCAGACCGTGCCGGTGGTGCCGGGCACCTACGGATCCGGTGCGGCGCGCGACTGATCGGCGGAGAGCAGGGCGAGCGCGTTCGCCGGTGGCCGCACGAAAGAAAACGGGCCGCTTGCGCGGCCCGTTTTCATTTCAATGTGACGCGAGGCTTACTGGCAGACCTCGACCTTCACGTTCTTCACGTACATGCCGTTCGGCGCCGGAGCGGTCGTGTTCGGATCGCTCACCGCGCGCCAGCGCAGCTGCACCGACTGGCCTTCGAAGCCGTCGAGATCCACGACCGAGTGCGTCGGCGTGCTGGTCGGCGCATGGCACCACACCAGGGCACCGGCGTTGACCTCGCCCGGGGCGGCGATGCCGTCGTACGGGTCGGTGAAGAGGCGGCTGCCGTCGAGGTAGGTGAACGCGCCGGTACCGGCCTTGATCTCCATCGAGCCGTTGTCCCAGCACGAGCCCGGTCCGTTGTCCTCGAACTTGTGGAAGGTGTCGAACGACAGGATCGTGGCCTGCACGCCGCTGGGGATCGCGACGGCCGGCGAGATCAGGCCGCGGTCGGACGTCGTGGCATTGTTCGCGATGCCCCAGACCGTGCCGGTCAGGCCCGTGCCCGCCGGTGCGGCGCGCTGCGACCAGCCGGTCGAACCCGTGCCGTCGGTGGTCCAGCCGTTGACGCCGCCCTGCATGTCGTCGAAGAACAGCTGCGTCGCGACGGTGCCGGACGGGCACTGGCCCGGGATGCCGGTCGTGAACGAGAACGTGGCCGACGGCGTGCCGTCGCCGCAGTAGTTGACCGGGGTGACGCGCCAGAAGTACGAGGTCTCGTTGTCGAGCGAGATGTCGGTGGTCCACGACAGGCCGTTCACCGTGGCGCGGGCCACGATGTTCGCGAAGCCGGCGTCGGTCGCGACGTCGACGCGATAGGCATTGGCCGGCGAGCCGTTCGGCGACGGCAGCGGACCGCCGTCGAAGCCGTCTCCGAAGATGCGGTCGGTGACCTGGGGCATGGCCTCCCAGCGCAGGGTCGGGCGTACCTTGGCTCCCGTGCTCGCATCGGCGGGAGCGACCAGCGCCGGGGCATCCGGCGCGGTTTCCGACAGGCCGAGGCTGAGGCCCGCCAGCGCGCGCGTGGTCGAGCCGCTCGTGCCCTCGATATCGAAGGTGTATTCGCCCGCGGCGAGCGAGGCGCCGCCGCCCAGGGTCAGGGTCGTGCCGCCCGGCGCGTTCAGGGGGTTCGCGCCGAACGTCGGCGTCGTGCCCGCCGGCGCACCGTTCGCCGACAGCGCGACGTTGCCGGTGAAGCCGTTGAACACGCCCGCGCGCAGCGAATAGCCCGGATCGGCGTGGTCGGTCGCGCTACACATCTCGATGCGCTTCGGCGACTCGGCCACCAGCGCGAAGTCCGGGCTGCCGCAGCCGTCGAACTTGAACGAGCACACGCGCGTGCGCCAGGACGAGGCGGACGTGGTCGCGTAGTACTCGGTCGTGAAGTAGAACGTGCACTGGTCGACCGGGTCCACGCTCATCGAGGTGTAGTCGCCCCAACGATTGCTGCTGCTCGTCTGCGAGCCGCTGGCGACGCCGTCGGTGCAGTTCTGCTCGTCACGCAGCGTGCCTTCCGGATCGGCCGGCGTGCGGCCGTTGATCATGATCTGCGGGCGCGAGGTGGACGACGAATGCGAGTAGCCGACGCCGATGTTGCCGCTCTGGTCGATCGCGATGCCGCCCATCCAGCGGTTCTTGTCGTCCGGGGCGTACACGCCCTGGTCGACGATCTTCTTGTCCAGCGCCGTCGGCGTGGCTGCCGGCGTGCCGTGGTCGCTGAGGTCGAAATGCACCCAGCGGATGCCGGCCTGCTGCGTGGCGCCCTGCACCGTGTGGTTGACGACCAGCGACAGGCGCGTCGGCGCATCCGCCGGGAAGGCGCGGCCGGTGGCGCGGTACATCAGGTTCGAGCCGAACGAGTTGAGTCCGTTCGCGGTGCCCTGCTGCGGCACGTTGTCGTAGTACGGGGCGAACGGCTTGGCCGCGATGCGGATCGGCGAACCGGCCGGCGTGATCGTGCTGGACGACGGGTTGGTCCAGTTCAGGCACAGGTCCCAGAAAAGGTAGTCCGCCGTGTCCGAATCGAAGTGCACGAAGGACGGGCAGGCGTTCGCCGGCGCCGCCAGCTGGCCGCTGAGGTTGATCGGCTGCACGCCATAGGCGTCATGGCCCGCATAGCGCAGCATCGCGGCCGGCTGGCCGGCGAGCATCTTGTCGCGCTCCAGCGCGATCAGCGACGAACCCTGGAACGCGCTCGCGGCGTTGAAGTCGTGCGTGATCAGCAGGTAGGCGTCCTGGCTGCCGCTCTCGTCGGTCCAGACGCCCATCTTCGGGTAGTCGCCGAAGATCGGGAAGTTGAACTCGTAGCGGTAGTAGCTGCCGAGCGGATCGGCCGACGTGGACACGGCGACGCACTGCGCGAACGGCGAGCTGGTGACGAACTGGCTCATGACCCAGCGCTGCGCACGGGCGTCCCACAGCGCGATCGGGTCACCGGAGTTGGTCGTCTCGCACTTGCCGCCGAAGCCGGTGAAGAACGAGTTGCCGAGCTTGGGCGTCAGGGTCAGCGGGTGCGGTGTGCCGCTGGTCTTGTCGAAGATCTGGTACGACGAGTTGACCCACTGGATGTAGTGCTGGTCGCTGACGTCGCCGTTGGTGTCGGGCGGCAGGCAGCCGCATCCCGAGGTGAGCGAGTTGATCGCGTCGAAGCTGAGATTCACGGCGGGCGCCGGCGCATTGATCGACCGGCTCTGGATCGCGCCGTAGTCGGGCACGAGCGAGCTCGGGCGATTGACCGGCTTGAGCAGGATGTTGGGGACCGGCACGCCTTCGGCTTCCTCGTCGCCCCTCGCCGGCTCCGGCGGCAGGGTGGCGAGGATGTCGCGCAACGGTGCGGACGTGTCGTGGCGGACGGCCTGGATGACCGTCGGGCTTTCCGCGGCGTGCGCCACGGAGGCGCCCAGCGCGAACAGCACGGCCGCACCGAGTGCGGCGGTGGGCGAAAGGGATGAAGCCATATCGAAAACTCCCCAGTCGAAACGGTGGCGGCGGCCTTGTCGATCCGATCGGTGCTGGCCGTCGCGCGACCGTCGGGAAACCATTCAGTGAGAGCCTTGCGTACGGGTGGGCGGATGGGCGTCGAGACGGTCCAGGCGGCGCAGATGCGCTTCCAGGAACTGCCGGGTCGCCGCCGGCGTCGCAGGGTCGGCGATCGCCTCGCGTACGGCGGTGCGTTCCCTCTGCGGCGACTGCTGCTTGCGCAAGGCCAGCGCCGCCCGCTCGCTCAACGCGGGATTGGCGGCTCTCAGCCAGCGCTCCAAAGCCGGTCCCCCGACGTCCTTGCCCTGCTGATCCAGTGCATCCATGGCCGTCATGACGAGATTGGATGGGTCCAGAGACGCGGAAGAATATCCGTCTACAGGCGTAGATGTCACGATCTCGGTCGCGACGGCCTGCCACCAGGTCCCCAATTGCTCCGGGTGCTCGGCGGCGGCCTGCAGCAGCAGCGCGCGCGTCGTCAGCGGCGTGCGCGCATCGCGCGCCACGCGCTGAAGCAGCTCCGGTTCGCCGATGCGCGCGCGGATCTCCGCATTCAGCGCGATCTCGCCGGCGGCGAGATTCTGCAATTGCGGATCGCCGCTCTTCAGCGCGCCCAGGAGCAGTTCGCGGAAACGGCGTGATTCACGCCCGGATTCGCTGCGACCGACTTTCAGCAGGGTGCGTACGACCGGGGTGTCCCGCAACAGGGCGGGTTCCAGGCCGGGACTGACCAGCAGGGTCGGGCCGTCGAGGTTGGCCACGAGCGCGTTGAGCTTGCGGTTGGTGCGATAGGCCGAGTAGCCGACGATGTAGCGCTCTCCCGGTTTCACCGCCGCCAGTACCGACGGCGGGACGCCGACGTCGACCAGCGCCGGCGGCTTCGGCTTGCCGCCGAGCACCTCCTTGCGCGTGAACACCACGCGTCCGGTCGGATTGACCTCGGCGACGGTGCCGACGATCAGCAGGTTGCCCTTGCCGTACAGCAGCTCCATCGGGGGATCCACCGGTCCGGCGTGCGCCGTGCTGGCGGAAAAAAGGACGCAGGCGGGGAGGGCGAGTCCGCGCAGGAAGGCGCGGAAGCGGGTGCGGAACGGCATGGACGGCGGCCCGGTCAGTATCTTGGCGGATATCCGAAGCCTCCACGGGCGGAGGCCGGATGCGCCGCAAGGCTACTTCAGTTCGACAGGCGTCGGAAGGGAAGGGGGCCGTCTTTACATCGCGTCCGCCCAAAAGAAGACGGGCCGCAAAAGCGGCCCGTCGGGGGATTGCGCGGAGAAAACCGGCGCGTTACTTGATACCGGCCGCCTTGCGCAGCTCGGCGGCCTTGTCGGTCTTCTCCCACGAGAACGCGGTGAACTTCTCGCCGCTGGCGAGCTTCACTTCGTGCGGCGTGCGGCCGAAGTGGCCATAGCTCGCGGTCGCCTGGTACATCGGGTGCACCAGGTCGAGCATCTTGATGATGCCGTACGGACGCAGGTCGAAGTGGTTGCGGATCAGCTTCTCGATCTTGTGGTCCTCGATCTTGCCGGTGCCGAAGGT
>DBMH01000321.1 GCA_002297645.1 Rhodanobacteraceae bacterium UBA703
CTACGCCGCCGGCGTCGCCGCGGGCGAGTGGCAGGACGATCCGGCGCAGCGCATCGCGCTGGCCGCGCTCGACCGCGTGTACGACGAACTCGCCGCGCAACGGCCGCCGTCGCTGTGGCAGCGCCTGCGCGGCCAAGCAGCGGAATCGCCGCAGGGCCTCTACCTCTGGGGGCGCGTCGGGCGCGGCAAGACCTTCCTCTGCGACCTGTTCCACGACGCGCTGGCGACCGACGCGAAGCGTCGCGTGCACTTCCATCGCTTCATGCAGGACGTGCATGCGCAGCTTCGCCAGCTCGAAGGCCGCAGCGATCCGCTCGTCGACGTCGCGGCGCGGATCGCCGCGGACGTGCGCGTGCTGATCCTCGACGAATTCTTCGTCGGCGACATCGGCGACGCGATGATCCTCGGCAACCTGCTGCGCGCGCTGTTCGAGCGCGGCGTGGTGCTGGTCACGACGTCGAACACGCCGCCGCAGGACCTCTACAGGGACGGCCTGCAGCGCGAGCGCTTCCTGCCGGCGATCGCGCTGATCGAGCGCCATTGCGCCGTCGTCGAGCTGGCCTCGGCGCAGGACTGGCGCCTGCGCGCGCTGAAGCAGGCGCCGGTGTACTACACGCCGCCGGGCGCCGACGCCGAACGCGCCCTGCTCGCCGCGTTCAACCGCGTCGCCCACGGCACGCTGCGGCAGGACTTCCCCCTGGCGGTCAACGACCGCCCGGTCGACGTGCGGCGCGAAGCCGATGGCGTGATCTGGTTCGCGTTCGACGCGCTGTGCGACGGCCCGCGCGCGGTCGCCGACTACATCGAGATCGCGCGGGGCTATCACACGATCCTCGTCTCCGGCGTCCCGCAGTTCACGCCGCAGACCGACGACGCCGCGCGGCGCTTCATCGAGCTCGTCGACGAGGTCTACGACCGCGGCGTGAACCTCGTGCTGTCCGCCGCCGCGCCGATCGTCGAGCTGTACGACGGCGAGCGCCTGCGCGCCGAATTCGCGCGGACCGAGTCGCGCCTGATCGAGATGCAGAGCGAGGACTATCTCGCGCGCGAGCATCGCGCCTGATCCAGGCACTGCGACGCGGGGCCCGCGTCGTCCGTCTCTTGAAACCGTCCGGCGACGCCCCCAGAGGTCTGGGGCGCGGGAGAACGAATGCGTCGCCGTCGCGGCGCGGGCGACAGTTTCGGCGGCGCTTCGCCGTTTTCCCTCTTGGCCGGACGCATCGCGACGATGTCGATTCCATGACCTCCGGCACGTCTTGAAGAGGCAACATCGCCTCGATATTATTGAACTTCTAAGTTTATAAATTGGTGCGCCATGACGGCTCATAACCTCAGCGTGCGTGTGAAACGCGTGCGCACGCGGCACTTGCCTGTCCTCGCCCTGGCGGCGGCGATCGCCGGCTGCGCGGCCGGTCCCGAGTTCCGCGCTCCCGTCCTGCCGGACGGCAAGGGATTCCGCGCCGAGGCCCTGCCGGAATCGACGGTGTCGGCGCAGGCGCCGACCGGCGATGCGCAGCGCTTCCTCCAGGACGCGGCCGTGCCGGACCGCTGGTGGACGACGTTCGGCAGCGACGAGCTCGACCGCCGCGTCGAGCGCGCGCTCGCGCACAGTCCCACGGTGGCCTCGGCCCAGGCCGCGCTGCGCCAGGCGCAGGAAGGCGTCAATGCCGCGCGCGGCTCGCTGCTGCCGTCGGTGGACGCCACCGCCGGCGTCACGCGCGGCAACCAGAACTCGCCGACGGGCAGCGCGTTCACGCTGAACAACGTCGGCGTCAACGTCGGCTATACGCTGGATCTGTTCGGCGGCGTGCGTCGCGGTGTCGAGGCGCAGGCGGCGCAGGTCGATTTCCAGCAGTACCAGTTGCAGGGCACCTATCTCAGCCTCGCCGGCAACGTGACGACGGCCAGCGTGCGCGAAGCCGCGCTGCGCGGGCAGATCGTCGCCACCGAAGAGGTCGTGAAGCTCTACGAGGAACAGCTGAAGCTGGTCGAGACGCAGCACGAGATCGGCGCGAAGTCGCTCGGCGACGTGCTCGCCATCCGTGCGCAGGTCGCCGCCGCGCGCGCGCAGCTGCCGGACCTGCGCCAGCAGCTGGCGCAGACGCGCAACCAGCTCGCGACCTACCTCGGCCAGTTCCCGTCGGAAACGGAGTTGGCCGCGCTGGAACTCGACGGGATGCAGCTGCCGCGCGAAGTGCCGGTCAGCCTGCCGTCGACGGTCGCGCGCCAGCGCCCGGACGTGCGCGCCGCCGAGGCGGAACTGCATCGCGCCACCGCCGCGGTCGGCGTCGCCACCGCCAACCTGTATCCGCAGATCACGCTGAATGCGAGCCTCGGCTCGCAGGCGGCCGAGGCCGGCGACCTGTTCTCCAGCGGCAGCAAGGCCTGGGGCATCGGCGCGAACCTGTTGCAGCCGCTGTTCCACGGCGGCAGCCTGCGTGCGCAGAAGCGCGCGGCCGAAGCCGGCCTCGACAAGGCGGCGGCGGACTACCAGCAGACGCTGCTGACGGCGTTCCAGAACGTCGCCGATGCCTTGCGTGCGCTCGAACTCGGCGCCGAGAACCTCAAGGCCCAGGCCGAGGCGGAAAGCGCCGCGTCGAGCAGCCTCGACCTCGTGCGCGGCCAGTACCGGGACGGCGCGGCGAGCTACCTGCAGGTGCTCGATGCGACGCGGCAGTACCAGCAGGCACGCATCGGACTGATCCAGGCGCGCGCGGCGCGCCTCGCTGACACGGCCGCGTTGTACGCGGCGCTCGGCGGCGGACGTCTCGCCGAACCGGCCACCGCCGCAGCGGTGGCCGCCAATGAATCGAACTGAGGGAGGAACGCGCATGCAACCGCGCGATGGAAAGAAGCCGAGCACGACCAAGCGCATGATCATCATGCTGGTTTCGATCGGCCTGCTGTTGACCGTCCTGATCGGATGGAACGTCATGGGCCAGGTCATGATGAAGAAGGCCGCGCAGAACATGCCGGTGCCGCCGCAGACCGTGACCACCGCCAAGGTCGGCTACGAGAGCTGGCAGCCGTTGCAGACGGCGGTCGGCACGCTGCGCGCGAACCGCGGTTCCGACCTCGCGTTCGACGTCTCCGGCGTCGTCACGACGGTCAACCTGAAGTCCGGCGACGACGTGAAGCAGGGCGACGTGCTGGTGCAGCTGCGCGACGAGGACGACGTCGCCAACCTGCGCCAGGCGGAAGCCGCCGCGGCACTGGCCAAGGTGACGCTGGACCGCGCCAAGCGCCAGATCGACGCCAAGGCGATCAGCCAGGCGGACTACGACAACGCGTCGGCCGACTTCAAGGCGAAGCAGGCGAGCGTGCAGCACGCCCGCGCCATCGTCGCCAAGAAGCAGCTGCGCGCGCCGTTCTCCGGCCGCGCCGGCATCGTCACGCTGAGTCCCGGCGCGTTCGTCAACGCCGGGACGCCTGTCGTCACCCTGCAGCAGCTCGACCCGATCCACGCGGACTTCACCGTGCCGCAGCGCAACCTCGCCGCGCTCAAGGTCGGGCAGCGCATCACGCTGCGCACCGACGCGCATCCGGACCGCACGTTCGAGGCCCGGCTGAGCGCGATCGACCCGAAGGTCGACGGCGACACGCGCAACGTCCGCGTCGAGGCGACGGCGTCGAACGACGACGGCCTGCTGGTGCCGGGCATGTTCGCGAACGTCGCGATCGACGTCGGCGAGCAGGGGCGCCAGTTGACGCTGCCGCAGACCGCGATCACGTTCAACCCGTACGGCGAGACGGTCTTCATCGTGAAGGCGCCGGCCGGCAAGGACGAGAAGCCGACCGCGCAGCAGGCGTTCGTGACGACCGGCCCGACCCGCGGCGACCAGATCTCGATCCTGACCGGCATCGAGGAGGGCGTCGAGGTCGTGACCAGCGGCCAGCTGAAGCTCAAGAACGGCACGCCGCTGATCGTCGACAACAGCCGCCAGCCGGCGAACGACGCCAACCCCAAGCCGCAGGAGCATTGACCTGCGCACTCGTCCGTGAGCGCAGGAGCGAAACGCGGTCCTCCGTGGCCGCGGTTTCCCCGACGCGCGACTGACAGGCAGAGACAAGGGACGCCATGAAATTCACCGACCTCTTCATCAAAAAGCCGGTACTGGCGATCGTCGTCAGCCTGCTGATCCTCGTGCTCGGGGTGCGTTCGGTGAGCGACCTCACCGTACGCCAGTACCCGAAGACCGAGAACGCGGTCGTCACCGTGACGACCGCCTACTACGGCGCCGACGCCGCCACCGTCGCCGGCTTCATCACGCAGCCGCTGGAACAGGCCATCGCGCAGGCGCAGGGCATCGACTACCTGTCGTCCTCGAGCCTGACCGGCGTGTCGACGATCACCGCGACGCTGCAGCTCAACTACGACTCCAACCGCGCGCTGACCGAGATCCAGACGCAGATCAGCTCGGTCCGCAACCAGTTGCCGGCGCAGGCGCAGCAGCCCGTCATCACGGTGCAGGTGGGCGAAACCACCGCGTCGATGTACATGGGCTTCTACAGCGAGACGCTGCCGTCCAACAACATCACCGACTACGTCATCCGCGTGGTCAAGCCGAAGCTCGATTCGATCGAGGGCGTGCAGACGGCCGAGCTGCTCGGCGGCCGCCAGTTCGCGTTGCGCGCCTGGATGGATCCGGCGCGCATGGCGGCGCACGGCGTGACCGCGTCCGACGTCTACACGGCGCTGTCGACCAACAACTACCTCGCCGCCGTCGGCGCGACCAAGGGCCAGGCCGTGACCGTCGCGTTGACGGCCGGCACCGACCTGCACACCGTCGCCGAATTCCGCCAGCTCGTCGTCAAGCAGAAGGACGGCGCCCTGGTGCGCCTGGAAGACGTCGCGAATGTCGTGCTCGGCGCGGAGGACTACGATTCCGCCGTCGCGTTCGACGGCAAGCAGTCGGTGTTCCTCGGCATCAAGACCTCGCCGGACGCGAACGTGCTCGACGTCGCCGAGCGCGTGCGCAACGTGTTCCCGGAGATCCAGGCGCAGCTGCCGACCGGCATCGTCGGCCAGATCGCCTACGACGCCACCGACTTCATCAACACGTCGATCGACGAGGTGGTCAAGACGCTGGTCGAGGCGCTGGTGATCGTGACGCTGGTGATCTTCCTGTTCATGGGCAGCTTCCGCGCGGTCGTCATTCCCGTCATCGCGATGCCGCTGTCGCTGATCGGCGCGTTCTTCGTGATGCTGGTGCTCGGCTACACGATCAACCTGATCACGCTGCTGGCACTGGTGCTGGCGATCGGTCTCGTCGTCGACGACGCGATCATCGTGGTCGAGAACATCGACCGCCACATCAAGGAAGAGGGCCGTTCCCCGTTCGAGGCGGCGCTGATCGCCGCGCGCGAGCTGACCGGACCGATCATCGCGATGACCATCGTGCTGGTCGCCGTCTACGTGCCGATCGGCTTCCAGGGCGGCCTGACCGGCGCGCTGTTCACCGAGTTCGCGTTCACGCTGGCCGGCGCGGTGACCGTGTCGGCGGTAGTCGCGCTGGCGCTGTCGCCGATGCTCGGCTCGCGCTTCCTCAAGAGCGAGCACGGCGGCAACCGTTTCGTCGACTTCATCGACCGCCTGTTCGAGAAGCTGCACGACGGTTACAAGCGCCGCCTCGGCAGCACGCTGCAGACGTGGATCGTGCCGGTCGTGATGGGCCTGCTGCTGCTCGGCGGCACGGCCTACCTGTTCATGAACTCGAAATCGGCGCTGGCGCCGGAAGAGGACCAGGGCATCGTGCTCGGCATGGGCATGGCCGCGCCGAACGCGTCGCCGTCGCAGGTCGCCGCCTACCTCAAGCAGATGAACGACATCACCAAGGAAGTGCCCGAGGTGAAGCAGACGTTCCAGTTCACCGGCTTCTCGGGCCCGAACTCGGTGTTCACGGGCGCGCAGCTCACGCCGTGGTCGGAGCGTACGCGCAACGCCAACGCGATCCAGCAGGACCTGCAGGCCCGCTGGGCCGGCATGGCCGGCACCAACACCGTGGCCTTCCAGTTCCCGCCGCTGCCAGGCGCGCAGGGCATGCCGGTGGAAGTGGTGATGTCGACGACCGAGCCGTTCGAGAACCTCTACGAGGTCGCGCAGACGGTGCTGGAGCGGCTGCAGAAGAGCGGCATGTTCTGGTTCGTCGACATGAACCTCAAGATCGACAAGCCGCAGAGCACGGTCGAGGTCGACCGCGACCTGATCGCGACGCTCGGCATGACGCAGCAGGACGTCGGCGGCGCGCTCGGCGCGGCGCTCGGCGGCGGCTACGTCAACTACTTCTCGATCGCGGGACGTTCGTACAAGGTGATCCCGCAGGTGCTGCAGGCCGACCGCCTGAACCCGGACCAGGTGCTGGACTACTACATCCGCACGCCGTCGGGCTCGGTGATCCCGGCCTCGACGGTCGCCACGATCAAGAACGAGGTGGTGCCGCAGGCGCTGACGCGCTTCCAGCAGCTGAACTCGGTGACGTTCCAGGGCGTTCCTTCGGGTTCGCAGGGCGACGCGATCGCGCTCGTGCGCGACACCATCCGCGAGCTGGCGCCGTCCGGCTACAACGTCGACTACTCCGGGCAGGCGCGCCAGTACATGACCGAGTCCGGCGGCTTCGCGCTGACGCTGCTGTTCGCGGTGATCATCGTGTACCTCGCGCTGGCGGCGCAGTTCAACAGCCTGCGCGACCCGATCGTGATCCTGGTGTCGGTGCCGATGGCGCTGTTCGGCGCGCTGGTGTTCATCAACCTGCTGCCGGGCTTCGTCGGCATGGGCGCGATCTCGACGCGCTGGTCGACCTCGCTGAACATCTACACGCAGGTCGGCCTGGTCACGCTGATGGGCCTGATCTCCAAGCACGGCATCCTGATCGTGGAGTTCGCCAACGAGCTGCAGCGCGCCGGCAAGACCAAGTTCGACGCGATCGTCGAAGCGGCGTCGATCCGCCTGCGTCCGATCCTGATGACCACGGCGGCGATGGTGCTGGGTGTCATCCCGCTGGTGATCGCTTCCGGCGCGGGTGCGGCGGGTCGTTTCAACATGGGCCTGGTCATCACCACCGGCCTGACGATCGGCACGCTGTTCACGCTGTTCGTGGTGCCGGCGTTCTACATGATGCTGGCGGAAGACCACCACGCCGAGAAGGCGAAGAAGATCGCCGCC
>DBMH01000197.1 GCA_002297645.1 Rhodanobacteraceae bacterium UBA703
CCGCGGCGGGCACGAGCCCCCAGGCCGCATAGGCCACCAGCGCGCCGAACGCGCGGCGCAGCGGACGGCGCAGCAGCAGCACGGCGACGATCGCCGCCGACCCGGCGACGGTCATGCGCACCAGCGTCTCGAAGGCCTCAGCGCTCACGGTCGATCTCCTCGATCAACGCGCGGATCTCGTCGACCTCCTGCTTCGACAGCGCCTTGCTCTGCGAGAAATGCGCGACCAGCGCGGAGACCTGCCCGCCGTAGAGGCGGTCGAGGAAGCTGCGGCTCTCCTCGTGCACGTAGTCGGCGCGCTGGATCAGCGGCCGATACAGGTAACGCCGTCCGTCGCGCTCCGCCGTGATGGCTCCTTTCTTCAACAGGCGGTTGAGCAGCGTCTTGATCGTCGCGTCCTGCCACTCCTCGCGATCGGCCAGAGCGGCGGCGACCCCCTCCGCCGTCAGCGGCTCCTTCTCCCACAGCACGTCCATGACCCGGCTTTCGGCTTCGCTGATGCGCATATTCGTTTACTCGTGTAATCGTTGATGTAGATTACATTCGTAAACGATCTTGTCAACCGGATATTCACGCCCGCACCGCCGTGTCGAAACCCAGCGGATTCAGCTATCTGAACTATTTATAAACTCAACGGTATTGAAATTGACGGACTGAATCCCACTTAAGTCGCGCCGCCACGGAAACGAACCTGACGACGAAGGCGACAGTCCTACACAAGGCGCCGCAGGACGCAGCGCAGGCAACTCAACATCACAACAAGCAGTTGGAGTACCCATCATGAAGAACACACTTCTCGCCATTGCCCTGACCACCGGCCTCGCCGCGCTCCCGATCGCCAGCCACGCCGCCAACAGCGGCTTCTTCATCAACGGCAATGTCGGCCAGTCGAGCATCGACAAGGGCGGCTACAACGACGACGACACCGGCTACGGCGCGAACATCGGCTATCGCTGGGCGGTGGCCCCGAACTTCCTGCTCGGCGTCGAAGGCGGCTACGTCGACCTCGGCTCGGTCTCGCCGCGCCGCGGCTTCGGCGACCTCGGCAAGGCCGAGCTCAGCGGCTGGACGCTCGGCGTCAACGGCCACTGGAACCTCACCGACAACTGGTATCTGAGCGGCCGCGGCGGTTACTTCCGCGGCGACGTGAAGGGCGGCTACGCGGTCGGTCCGCTGGCGGTGCGCGTCGACGACAACAGCAACAAGTGGTACGCCGGCGCCGGTTTCGGCTACGACTTCAACAACAACGTCAGCGTCGGCCTGAACTACGACTACTACAAGGCGGAAAAGAGCGGCCTCAAGCTCGACTCCGACCTCGTCTCGGTCAGTGCCGAATACCGCTTCTGATCTCCAACGGGAGCCACAGGGCAAGGATGCCGTCACAGCCACCGGCCTGCGCGAGCAGGCCGGTTTTTTTTGCGTCCGTCATCCGGCCCGGGCGCGACGGACGACGCATCGTGCCATGCGCATGGCCGCGATCGCGCAGCGCGTCCCTGCGATCTTCGCAGGATCAGCTTTCGCTGCGCGCCGCGTGCTCGTGGCCGAACGGCAGCACGGCATCGTCCGCGTGCTTGGCGACGACGACGGCCGTCGCGAGATCGCCGGTGACGTTCAAGGCCGTGCGGCACATGTCGAGGAAGCGGTCGACGCCGAGGATGATCGCGATCCCTTCCGGCGGCACGTGCAGGTAGGTCAGGATCATCGCGATGACCGGCAGCGATCCGGCCGGCACGCCGGCGGTCCCGATCGAGCCGAGGATGCACAGGCCGAGCACCATGACCTGCTGGCCGAGACCGAGCTCGACACCGAAGCACTGCACGAGGAAAAGCGTCGTCAGGCCCTCGAACAATGCCGTGCCATGGTGGTTCGCGCTGGCACCGATCGTCAGCACGAAACGCGCGACCTTCGGCGGCAGCTTCAGGTTCTCCTCCGCGACCTTCAGCGTCGTCGGCAGCGTGCCGGTGCTCGAGGCGGTCGAAAAGGCGGTCAGGATCGCTTCCTGCGAATCGCGGAAGAAACGCAGCGGGCTCATGCCGCCCATCACGCGCACCCAGATCGGCAGCACCACGAACATGTGCAGTGCGATCGCGAGCAGGACCGCGAACGCGTAGTGGCCGAGCTTGAGGAGCAGGTCCCAGCCGAAACGTGCCGTCAACGCGAACATCAACGCGGCGACCGCGTACGGCGTCAGGCGGATGACCAGACCGATCAGGGTCATCACGATCTCGTTGAGGCCCTGGATCATTTCCTTGAAGCGCTGCGTCGCCGGCGTCGGCTTCAGGACGATCGCCACGCCGCACATCAGCGCGAAGAACATCACCGCGAGCAGTTCGCCGTCGCCAGCTGCCTTGACCACGTTGCGCGGAACGATGCCGAGGAGCATCTCGATGACCGACAGCGACGGCTTCGCCTCGGTGATCGACTTGGCCTGGCCGCTGCTCGCGATCGCCTGCTGCAGCATCTCCGGATCCATGCCGCGGCCCGGCTGCAACAGGTTGACGACGAGCAAGCCGACGCCGATCGCAATGCAGGTCACGGTCACGGTGTAGAGCAGCGTGCGCCAGCCGATGCGGCCGAGCGCGGCGATGTCGCCGATCTCGCTGACACCGAGGATCAGCGCGCTGAACATCAACGGCAACACGAGCATGAACAGCAGGCGCAAGAACAACTGCCCTGCCGGAGCGGCGACGTAGTCGATCAGGCCGGCGATCCAGGTGTTGTCCGGTCCGGCGAGGTGCGCGGCGATGCCGCCGCCGATGCCGATCGCGAAACCGATCAGCACGCGCCAATGCAACGCCATGCGCGTGCTCATCGTCGCGTTCCTGCCGACGTCACCGCGCCGCCGCGCGCGTGACGGACGAAGAGGCGGATGGGGCGTGGATCGAACATCGGGGCAGCTCCCGGAAGAATGGGCAAACCCCGATGGTACACGAGCCCTCGGATGCGGCAGCGCCGCGAATCGGACGGTCGCCGCTGCGGATCGAGGCGAGGCGACCGCCGCTAACTGTGCTCCGGATACAGCGAAGGCAGCGCCGGCTCGACGGCGCGCCGCATCGGTGCGTCGCGCCATTCGATACCGTTCTTGAAGGCTGCCTGGAGCCGTGTCGCGACGCCGTCCGCGGACGCTCCCGCATAGCGCACGCGCTGCAGATCGGCGAGCGCATCGCGCTGCGCCTCGTCGGCCAACCGGGCCGAGAGCTCACCGACATTGCGCACGTCGGTCCGTTCGTGACGCGCCCAGGCGACCAGCGCCCGTTCCGCGCCGGCGAATTCGCCGAGCGAGCATGCCCGCAGGAAGGCCGCACGCTGCGCGGATACGTCAACCGTGGCGACCGCCCGCTCGTCCTCCCGCCGCGAAGACGATCTCCTGCGCCACATCCACCACCACAATGCCAGCGTCGCCAGCCACAGCGTGAATCCGGCGATCGCGAGCAGGCGCCACCGCTGGATCGACGTGGGGCGTGCCGATCCCGCAACGACGGGCGACACGCTCCTGGCCGCCTCGCTGTCCGGGGCTGTGGTCGCCGTATTCGTCGACGGCGTCGACGCCACTGCTGCCCCTGTCGCCGGCAGCACGTGGATCGTGTGCGCCGGTAGTTCGGCGGTTTCCGCACGGTTCTCGGCTGTGTTCCACCAGCGCAGCGTCAGGCCCGGAATCGTCAACGTCCCGGGCCGGTTGGGTACGAAAGCGAATTTGCGGATGCGCTCGCCGTACAACCACTCGCCGTCGTCGCGCGTACGCGTCTCGGTCCGGTCCGGATAGACCTCGGCACCCTCCGGCGTTCCCAGCGCCAGTTCGGGCAGCTGCTCGTAGCCGAGTCCCTGCGCCTGCAGGCGGATCGTGCGCGTGACCGGATCGCCCACGTGCACTTCGACCGGCAGCTCGCTCTCGTCCTTCAGCAACAGCGACTGTGCCGGCAGCCATGCAGCATCCGTCCATTCCGACGGCCTCGGCCTCACGTTCAACGGCACGGCGTCGGAGCGGGCGCCGACCGCCCGGCCGCGGCTGAAGAACCCGGTCGGGTCGCCGACGTCGAGCGCGCTGCCGCGGAAGGTCAGGGACGGGATTTCGATCGGGCCGCTGCGTTCGGGCGTGAGGGCGTAGTGCCGTTCGATGACGTGGTAGCGGCGGGCGCCGACCGTGGCGATGTACGACTTGTCCTGGCCGAGCCGCTGCACGGCGAGGCCGTCCACCTGCGGTTCGGCGAGATTCCCGTCCGTGAGATCGAACGCGTAGTACAACTTCACCGTGTAGCGCACCTGCTGCTGCACGTAGGGCGCATCCGGTTGCGCGTCGACCTCGAGGAACACGTCGTCGCCCGCGCGGCCTTGCGTGCCGGCCGGCTGGGCCAGCACGGTCAGTTGCAGCGGCGACGTGGTGGCGCTGCCGACGGTGAAGGCCGGAATCGTCAGCGGACCTTCGTGCTTCGGTTCGAGCCCGACGGCCCACAGCGTCTTCGATTCGCTGGCGCCGTTGACGATGCTGAGCTGCTGGCTCGCCTGGGTACCGAGAAGGTTGAAGTCCTGCTTCAGCACCGAGAAATCCGGCTGCGCGCCGACGCCGGCCTTGGCCTCGACATTCAAGGTCACGGTCTCGCCGACGCGGATCGTGTCCCGATCGAGCCACGCGCGCACGGCCGGGGCGTCGGCGAACGCGCAGGTCGAGGCGAGGAGCAGGAGGGCGGCGAGGATCTTCGTCCCGATGTTCACTGTCCTTCTCCTCCACGCTGCTGCCGACGCTGGTACTCGAGCTGGAACTTGCGTCGCAGGAGACCGCCCGGATCGTCCGGCACACGCTGCAGCCAATGTTCGAGCGCCTGCTTCTTCTCGCGCGACGCGTCATCTTCCTCGGCGGTGCCGGACGGAGCCTTGGCGCTTTCGTCGCCCTGCTTCGATTCGTTCGCCAGCGCCTGGTCGATCTCCTTCGACAGCGCCTTCTGCTGCGTGTCGTCGGGCTGTTGTGAACCTTCCTGCTGCGCGCCTTCCTTGCGTTCCTCGCCCTCGCCAGGCGACGGCTTCTTCTGCGCATCGTCGCCGGCATCCTTCTTCGTCCCGTCCTTGCCGTCCTCCGACGAATCCTGCCCACCCTGCTGTTGCTGCGGGTTCTGCTGCGAAGGATCGCCCTGCCCGCCTTGCGGATCGTCGTCGCCCTTCTGGCCCTGCTGCGGAGTCTGCTGGCCATCCCGGGAGTCCTGCTGATCCTTGCCGTCCTTCCCGTTCTTCCGCGAATCCTGCGGTTGCTGCTGCTCCATGAACGCCTGGACCGCTTGCCGGTTGGCCTTCGCATCCTCCATGTCCGGTGCGAGCTTCAGCGCTTCGTCGTAGGCGGCGATCGCTTCCTCGTAACGCCCCAGCTTCGCCAGGGCATTGGCCTTGTTGTAGGCACCATCCGCGCCCTTCGTTCGTTCGTAGTCCTGCAGAGCAGCTTCGTAATCGCCGTCGCGGTAGGCTGCCGCTGCCCGCCAGTCCGGCGTCGGCGCGACGTCGAGCGCGCGTTTCGTGTCGCCGCCTTCGAGCGCGCCGGCGGCCTGCTGATCGGCGCGCTTCCACAGGTCGACGAACGAGGCCGCACCCGCATCGTGTGCCGGCCAGGCCACCACCGCGGCGAACGCCATCAGCCAGCCGCGCCGGAAACCCAGCAGTGCCAGCGGCAACAGACCCAGCAGCAGCCAGGGACCACGGTCGCGCCAGCGCACGCTATCGGCCTGGCTGTTGCTGTTCGCCGAGCGGGCGTCCCCATCGGCGTTGTCCTGCAGCAGGGCGTCCAGGTCGCTTCCGTCCGCCGCAAGCGGGACGTAGCGTCCCCCGCCCGCCTCGGCTACCGCACGCAGCGCCGCTTCGTCACGGCGCGCGAGCACGAGATTGCCGCCGTCGTCCTTGAGGAAGTCGCCCTGCGGCAACGGCACCGGCGCGCCGGCAGCCGACCCGATGCCGAGCACCGAGACGGTATATCCCTTGGCGCGCGCACGCCGCGCCGCGCCGACAGCGTCGGCACCGACCGCGTCGGCGAGCAGAAGGATCTCTCCGCGATGCAGGCCGGCCTGTTCGATCAGGCCGGCTCCGACCTCGATCGCACGCGCTGTGTCGTTTCCCGCGGCGGGCATGGTGCCGGGATCGAGGGCGTCGACGAGGTTGTGCACGGTTCCTACATCGTCGGTCAGCGGTGCGGCGACGAAGGCGTCTCCCGCGTAACCGATCAGCGCCGTCTGATAGTCACGGCTGCGCCCGAGGATGTCGTCGATCTTGAAGCGCGCACGCGCCAGCCGGTTCGGCCTCTCGTCCTGCGCATACATGGTCGGGGCGAGTTCCAGCGCAAGCACGCGCGCGGCCTGGTTGTGGTACAGCGGCATCGGTTCGCGCTCCCACGCAGGTCCGGCGAGTGCGATGCACGCCAGCGTCCATACGGCCGTCGCGAGCATCAGTCCGGTGCGGCCAGTGCGATCGTCGCCACGTTCGAGCAGATAAGGCAGCAGATGCGGATCGACCGCGGCGCGCCAGGCGCCGGCACCGGCGCGCACCCGGCGCCAGGCCACCCAGAACAAGGGCAGCACGAGCAGCAGGAGCAGCGCGGAAGGGCGCAGGAAATGGAACTCGGACAGCGTGTTCATGCGGCCGCCGTCCCACGCAGACGAAACCCCGGCAGCAGGAACGCGAGCGCCCCCAGCGCGACCGCGCCACCGAGCGGTATCCAGTACAGCTCGTCGACCGGACGCAGGCTCTGCTTCGCATCGGCCGCCGGCTCGAGCTTGTCGATCGAGCGGTAGATGTCGGCAAGCTCCTCGCTGTTGCGCGCGCGGAAATAGCGGCCGCCGGTCTGCTCGGCCATCTGCGTCAGCATCGCCTCGTCCAGATCGGCCGACGGATTGACGACACGGCTGCCGAACAAGCTGTTCACGCGCATCGCATCGGCCCCGATGCCGATCGTGTAGACGCGAACCTGGTTCGCGACCGCGAGTTCGGTCGCCTTCTTCGGATCGAGCTCGCCGGACGTGTTCACGCCATCGGTCAGCAGCACGACGACGCGCTGAGGCTGCGGACGTTCGCGCAGCCGCTTCACGGCGAGAGCGATCGCATCGCCGATCGCCGTCTCGCGACCGGCGAGACCGATCGCCGACTCCATCAATTGCGTACCGACGGTCTTCAGGTCGAATGTCAGCGGCACCATCAGGTAGGCGCGCGAGCCGAACAGGATCAGGCCGACGCGATCGCCCGCGCGGCGCTGGACGAAGTCCGACGCGATCGCCTGGATCGCGGCGAAGCGCGGCACCGGCGCGCCACCGAGCTGCATGTCCTCGATGCTCATGCTGCCGGAAGTGTCGACGGCAAGCAGCAGGTCGCGCCCCGACCGGGGCACGTCCTCCGGCACACCCAGCCATTGCGGACGCGCCACGGCCAGCGTCAACAGCATCCAGGCGAGAAGCCCGAGCGCGCGTCGCAGCCCCGGTACCCGCGACGCGTCGACCTGCTGCGGCAACGCGACACCGGCGTGCGGCAGATGCAGCGCGGCACCGACGGCGCCGCGCGCGCGCGGCAGCAGCCGGGACACGATCAGCGGCAGCGGCAGCAGCACCAGCAACCAGGGCCAGGCCAGCTCAACCATGTACCGGCCTCCGCGGCAGAGCATGCGCGATCCAGTCGCGAGCGAGATCGACCAATGACTGCGTATCGAAGTCCGCGGCGGGATCGCCGTTGCGGCGATACGGTGCGTCGACCAGTGCACGCCCCACGCCGAGCCGGAATGGCGCCGACGCCTGTCGCTCCGGCGGCAATCGCGCGTCGAGAAAACCGAGCCACGCCTCGCCGCGCAGGGAAACGGCCCCGGGCTCGATCAGCCGCGCGACGCGGCGCAGCAGTTGCGAAATGTCGGCGGCAAGCCGTGCCCGATCGGGTCGTGCCGCATGCGTCGCCACGATGTGCTCGAGCTCGGACTGCACACGCCGGAACCAGCGGCGCGATCGCGCGCGCCGCATGCCCCAGCGGACCACCAGGTATGCCAGCACGAGCGCGAGGATCGCGAGCAACCACCAGCCGGGTGCCGGCGGCCACCAGCCGGGCGCAGGCGGCAGATGGATGTCGCGCAGGTCGGGACCGGCGGAAGGATTCATGCAACCACCGGCGAATGCAGGCTGCGTGCGAGCAGGGGACCGAGCGCGCGCCGCAGGTCGGCATGGCCGTCGAGTTCGAGCGTGCGGATGCCGAGTTTCGCGCAGGAGGCGCGCAGAGTCTCGCGCGAGGCGGCGAAGCGCTCGCTCCATGCACCGCGAACCTTGCCGTCGGCGAAGTCGACGATGCGTTTCTCGACACCGAGGTGCAGTGCGTAACGTCCCGGCGGCGGCGCGACCAGTTCGAGCATGTCGCGCAGCATGACGACGGCGACCTCGTGGCGCCCGGCGATCTGCGGCAGCAGCGTGGCGGCCTCCGCATCGGCGCTGAAGCCGTCGGTCAGCAGCACCAGGCGCATGCCGGGGCGCAGCAGGCGGCGCACACGGGAGAGCGCACGGGACAGTGGTTCCCGCAGCGAGGCATCGGCCGCCGCATCCCAGTCGCGGATCGCCCGCAGCACGCGCAGCACGCCGCGACGCCCCCCGGCCGGCTTGACTTCGCCGTCGACGCCGCCGCCGAAAGCGAGCGCTCCGACGCGGTCGCCGGACGCGGACGCCATCCAGGCGAGCAGCGCAGCAGCCCGTGCCGCCTGTACGCTCTTGAAGCGCACGCGCGTGCCGAAACGCATGCCTGGATTGCAATCCAGGGTGAGCAGCAGTCCTTGCTCGCGCTCTTCCTCGAACAGCTTGGTGTGAGGGCGTCCGCTGCGCGCGGTGACGCGCCAGTCCATGTGGCGGATCTCGTCGCCCGGCTGATAGATGCGCGACTCGCGGAAATCGACGCCGCGCCCGCGCCAGCGCGACGCATGCCCGCCCGAACGCATCGCCGGGCTGCGGCGACTCCGTGCGAGGCTGGCTCCGTGCGCGAGCGCCGCGAGCGAGATCAGCTCGTCGAGCGCGACACGCGTTCCGTTGCCGGCGGTGGAGGGGATCACGGACATGTCAACGCCGCAAACGATGGTCGGTCACTCGGCGGCCGCCCTTGAGGAGCCGCCTTTCCAGTTCCGGTTTCCGAGGTCCGAATTCCTCTCGATCACGGCAGCGGTACGCGTTCGAGCAGGGTCGCGACGACCTTGTCGGCGCTGACACCCTCGGCCTCGGCCTCGTAGCTCAGCAGCACGCGATGGCGCAGCACATCGGGGGCGATCGCGTGCACGTCCTCCGGCGTGACGTAGTCGCGGCCCGCGAGCCACGCATGCGCGCGCGCGCAGCGATCGAGCGCGATCGTCGCCCGGGGGCTCGCGCCGAAAGCCACGTAGCGCGCCAGCTCCGCTCCATAGGCACCCGGCTCGCGCGTGGCAAGGACCAGCTGTACCAGATACTCCTCCAGGGCGGGCGCCAGGTGCAGGTCGAGCACCTCGCGACGCGCGCTGAAGACCTGCTGCTGGCTGAGCAGGCGCACCGGCACCGGCTGGATCGCCAATGCCTCACGCGCACGATCGCGGGCGAGTCTCAGGATCGCCGCCTCGGCCGCGGCCTTCGGGTAGTCGACGCGCACGTGCAGCAGGAAGCGGTCGAGCTGGGCCTCGGGCAGCGGGTAGGTTCCCTCCTGCTCGATCGGATTCTGCGTTGCCATCACGAGGAACAGCTTCGGCAGCGCGAACGTGTCGCGACCGACCGTGACCTGGCGCTCGCCCATCGCTTCGAGCAGGGCGGACTGTACTTTCGCCGGCGCGCGATTGACCTCGTCGGCGAGGATCAGGTTGTGGAAGATCGGGCCGCGCTGGAACTCGAACGCCGCCGTCTGCGGGCGATAGATCTCCGTGCCGGTCAAATCCGCCGGCAGCAGGTCGGGAGTGAACTGCACCCGATGGAAATCCGCCTCGATGCGCGTCGCGAGTTCCTTGATCGCCGTCGTCTTCGCGAGCCCCGGCGCCCCTTCGACGAGCAGATGTCCGTCGGCCAGCAGGGCGATCAGGAGGCG
Organism: Rhodanobacteraceae bacterium UBA703; assembly: GCA_002297645.1. GTDB lineage: Bacteria > Pseudomonadota > Gammaproteobacteria > Xanthomonadales > Rhodanobacteraceae > Dokdonella_A. The sequence continues at coordinate 10,027 of DBMH01000197.1, forward strand.
GTCGATCAGCGATTCCTGACCGATGATGCAGGTGCCGAGCTCGTTGCGCAGCGCGGTGAAGGCGGCGGAGGCCGTCGTGGGTTCGGGCATGTCCATGAACGATGATGGTTTCCGCGGATGATCGCACGCCGGCGTGCGTGGCTTTGGGACAACGACGCAGGGAATAAGTTGCCGGCGCTGCGTCGTCCCTCGATCACGCCCCCGCGAGGACGGTTTCGAGGGCCAGAGGCTTGCCGATCAGCCACCCCTGGGCGTAGCCGCAGCCGAGCCGATGCAGCGTCTGGCGCTGTTCCGAGGTCTCGACGCCCTCGGCGACCAGGTCGCATCCCATGGCTCGCGCCGTCGCGACGATCGCCCCCACCATCGCTTCGCCGCGCGGCGTTTCCAGGGCGCGCACGAAGCTCGCGTCCAGCTTGACCTGATCGAACCGCAATGCGAGCAGGACGTCCAGGTTGGCATAGCCGGTACCGAAGTCGTCCAGTGCCACGTGCATGCCGACGGCGTGGCATCTTCGCATCAGGGCCGCGATGCGCCGCTGGTTCGGAACCAGACTCTCGGTGATTTCGAGCTTGAGCCGGTCCGGGGGCAGGTTGCGCGCGCTCAGGTGTGCCAGGATCCGGTCGACGAGAGCCGGGTCCTCGATCTGCCGCGCCGACACGTTCAACGCGATGAATGGCAAAGGTTGGCGGCCACGGCGATCCAGTTCGGCCAGCATTTCACAGACCCTCGCCAGCACGTGGTCGCCGACCGGCAGGATGAGCGAAGTCTCCTCGGCCAGACGGATGAACTCGGTCGGCGATACTTCTCCCCGCAGCGGGTGGCGCCAGCGCACGAGGGCCTCGTAGCCCGCCACGGAACCGCTGACGATGTGCTCCACCGGCTGCAGGCGCACTTCGAGCTCTCCGCGATCGAGAGCGGCGCGCAGTTCGCTTTCGAGCCGGATCTTGTCCAGAACCACGGCGTCCCCGATCGGCATCGATTCCGACAGCGTGGGGGAAGCAGCCCCTCCGCCGAGGAGCGCCAGCATGGAGCGATAGCGCGCCAACTGGCTGGTCAGGAGTGCGCGAACGACCGGGTCCGCAGCGGCGAGGCGCTCGACGAGATGTCTCGCCTCGATGGGAGTCAGGTTGCAGTCGGTCAGCGCCCGTGCCGTCGCTGAGCGAGGGGAGCCGTCGATGACGGCGAGCTCGCCGAGCAGCATGCCGGGACCGAGCTCACCAAGAACCAGCGGCCTGCCGAATCGCTCGGAACTCAATTCGACGCGACCGGACTCGATGAGATACGCCCCCGAAGGCGAGTCCCCCTCCGCGAAGATGACTTCGCCCGCTACGACCCGCACGCTGTATGGCTGCACGGCGCGCCCCCGGAAGCCCTGGCGCCGGCAACGATATGCCGGTTGGCTTTCCCGATCCTACACAAAAAAAAAGAAGGGCCGCCCGAGGCGGCCCTTCTTTTGTGCTTTCGGGATCTCGATCAGAGATTGCAGCTCGGATCCGGCGGGCTGAGATCGTCGCAGGTCGCGACACCGTTGAACGTGACCGTACCGCTACCCACGCCGTCGGTGCTGAACACACACTGGCCCGTCCCAGTCGACGGCGGTGTTCCGGCCTTCACGAACTTGCTGGCCTGCGCCGTGAACGATGCCGCCCCGTTCGCCCCCGTCGTCGCGGTGCCCGGCGACAGGTTGATCGTGGCGCCGTCACCGCCCGAAGCCGTGCAGGTACCGGTGATCACCGCTCCGGGTACCAGCGTGCCGTCGGCTGTACGCGTCGTCACCGTAATCGCTGCAGAGCGCCCTGCGGACGGTACCGAAACGGTATTCGGCGAGACCTGCAGGGTCGCGATCTGGACCGCAATACCCACGCTCGTCGTCTGCCCTGCCGCGTTCAGCGTCAACTTACTGTTGGGACCGGCAGACGGCGTAGCCGGAACTCCCGAGGTCACGACCTTGCCGGTCGAGCAGCCCGTCGTATCGGTGAGGTCCCCGAACGTACCGCTGCCGTTCTTGCCATCGACGGAGCCGGTTCCCGCCGCGAGCTCGAACTTGAACGACACCTGCATGCCGCGCAGCGGAATGCCGAGCGCATCGGCCACGCACACGGTGACGAAGTCGGTCGTGTCGCCGCGAATCGGATCCGGCGAGGCCGAAATCGTCGCCGGTGCGACGCCCGGATACACCATCGTGCCGACCGCGCTCACGCGACGCGGACCGTTGTTGACACGGTCGATGCCGTCTCCCTGCGCCCACACCGCCATGGAGCTGCCGACGGTATTCACGGTGTAGTTCAGCTTGGCGTGGACCACGCCCTTGTCGTCGGTCGTGCCCGTACCGGTGATGTTTCCGTGCATCGCGCGGCCGATCAGGTACGGCAGTACGGAACCCGTGTCGATCGGCGCGTCGTTGCGGTAGTTGTTGTTGAACGCCGGCGCGACGTTGAGGCTGGTCGCGCTGTTGACCGAGGTGACGGTCAAGGCACTTTCGAGATCGGCATTGCCTTCGACCGCGCGACCGAACACCAGCAGCGCATCGCCCGCGTTCGCGCCGTTGACGCCGGCCGTCGTGAAGCGACCGGTCGGAGCGGTGAACAGATTGCCGCCTTCCTTCGGATTTCCGTCCATGCCCGAGAGCAGGAAACGATTGTCGTCAGGCGTACCCGGCGCGCCGACCGGCGCGTCGACCAAGCCGAAGCGGATCGGCGTCCCCGGCAGCGGCGGATTGCCCTGGCGGTCCTTGGCCAGCGCCGTGATGGTCAGGCTCAACGTTGCGTCCGGATCCGGCGGGATCGGCGAATCCTGCGCCGAGCCGGCATCGACCTGGCCGGAGACCGAGTTGATCGTGATGCCGGGCAGGTTCGGTGCGAACAGCGGGGACGTCAGCTCGAGACTGTACAGCTTGCCGTCGGACACGATGACCGACGTCGTCGCCGTGACCGGGTCCTGGATGCCGTTGCTGACGTTGTTGTCGGCACGGTCCACGGTCGCGCGGATCTGCACCGGCCCTTGCGGCGTCGAGCTACCGGCCTGGAACGACGTCGTCGCGACACCGTGGACCGTATGGGAGGTCACCGACTTGCCGCTGGCCGGCCCGGCCACCGAGTTGCTGCTGAGCACAGCGTCGCCGGTATCGCCGACGAGTTCGAACTTGATGTTGTCGTAACCATTGTTGCCGGTGGCGGGATCGGCGATCAGCTGTCCGCCACCGTCCTTGACCGTCGCATTCACGATCGAATTGTTGTTGCCACCGGAGCTCGGCAGGTACACCGCCGTCGTCGACGGGCTCAGCGAGACGGTTGCGGGAGCCGGTCCGACACCGCTCGTGACCTTGAACTGCAAGGTCGCGCTGATGGAGCGACTGGTGGTCGGGTCGGTCGTCGACGCCGTCACGGTCGCCGTACCGGCCTTGGAGGCCGCGTTCACCCAGGCCGTCGCGACGCCATTGGTACCTTTGATCGTGAACGTGCCCCAGAGGTTGTCGAAATTGTCGTTGTCGTCTGATACCAGAAAAGACAGCGCTGCGACCTCGACCGGGGAGATGCTGATCGAAACATCGCGCCCGACCATCAGCGTGCCGTCCGCGTTGCGCATGGTGACCGTGATCTCGGCCTGATTGGGCCCGTGATCGTGCGGGAACCAGCTGCCCGCATTGGTCGGCAGCGTCGTCGTCGTCGCACTCAACGTGATGGAGCCGCTCTGAGGCGGAGAGACCGAACCTCCATTGCCACCACCGCCTCCGCAACTGGCCAACACGAGGCCGGCGAGCAACACCCCGAGGGGCTTGCCAAACAATTTCATGGGATTCTCCAGGACTGCAATTTCAGGGTTTCGCTTGGATTCAATCGCCGGCATCGCGATTCGCAACGCCGGCGCACTCTTATTTGAGGCTGTCGGTGAGGATGCGAGGCGTCACGAAAATCAGGAGTTCCGCCTTGGTGTCACTGCGCCCTCTGCGCTTGAACAGGTTTCCGACCACGGGGATGTCGCCCAGCATCGGAACCTTGTTGAGCGTCTCGTTCTTGCTGACTTCGTATACGCCGCCCAGAACGACCGTCTGACCGTTATCGACGAGCACCTCGGTACTGATCTCGCGCTTGTCGAGGGTAGGCACCTGTCCACCGCCCGGATTGTCGATGAAGCCGGCGACGGCGTCTTTCTTCACGTTGAGGTTCAGCACGACCCGATCGTCCGCCGTGATCGTCGGAGTGACCTTTAACTCGAGCACCGCCTCCTTGAACTGCACGGTCGCGGTACCGAGTCCTCCGGCGCCGGCGCTCTGGTAGGTCACGTAGCCGACTTCCTGGCCCTGTTTGATGTCGGCTTCCTGCTGATTCGCGGTAATCACGCGCGGGCTCGAGATGACTTCGCCGCGCCCTTCCGTCTGCGCAGCCGACAGTTCGAGATCGAGAAGATAGTCGGCGCCAAGTATCGCAAGCCCGAATCGGCCGGCTGGATTGGTCGCCGGCAAGTTGACGTTGAGCCGCTCGTTCAGCGGCGGCACGGCAATACCACCCGGAATCTGCCCTGGAGCCGTATTCGGCATGCCGCGGCTCGGACCGTTGAAACGATTGTTCAACACGACGTTGCTCATCCGGTCGGTCGCGCTCGCCGAACCGGAGGTGCTGATGACGTTGTTGTTCTTGTCCTGGTAGCCCCCGCTGACGCCGAACTTGACGCCGAGCTCGCGCGCGAAGCTGTCGGTCGCGATGACGATGCGCGACTCGATCAGCACCTGCTGCACGGGGCGATCGAGAACCGCGACGAGTTGTCGGACTTCCTGAATCTTGGAGGGAATGTCGCTGACGAGCAGCGTATTCGTGCGATCGTCGAAACTGACGCTGCCACGAGGCGACAGAAAACCACGCTGCACGCCCTGACCTTGCCCCCCACCCCCGCCTCCGCTGCTTCCCTGCGTATCTCTGGTCAGCAGACCGGCAATGTCCTTGGCTTTGCCGTAGCTGATCGGAATGAAGTCGGAAATCAGCGACTCCTTGATTTCCATCTTCTGGCGTGCATCCGCCATCGCCTCTTCCCGCTCGGCGATTTCCTTCTGTGGCGCAACCCAGATCACGTTACCGCGCTTGCGCTTGTCCAATCCCTTGGCCTGCAGCACGATGTCGAGCGCCTGATCCCAAGGCACATTGATGAGACGCAACGTCACGTTGCCCTGCACGCTGTCGGCAACGACGACGTTGAGCTCGGATACGTCCGCGATCAATTGCAGGACCGACCGCGCCGGGATATCCTGGAAGTTGAACGTGACGCGGCTTCCGTTGTATTCCGGCTCGGCATTCTTGCCCTTGAGCTTGGGATCTTCCTTCTTCGGCGCGACCTCGACCACATACTCGTTGCCAGCCTGATAGGCGAGTTGCTCGAACGGCGGTTTGGCGACAATCTCCACGCGCGCGCCGTTGCGATGCGGGCGTGCATCGATCGTCTGCACCGGAGTCGCGAAGTCGAGTACGTCGAGATGGCGAGCCTGCGACGGAGGCAACGTCACATTGGCGAGATCCAATACGATCCGGCCACCTTCCTGCTTGAGATCCGCGACGGCGCCAGGGCCGTCGAACGTCACAACGACACGTCCTTCACCGTTTTTCCCGCGACGAAAATCGACGTTGGAAACATCGACACTCGACGAGGCGCGGACTGCCTTGGTCGGATCGCCCTTGCCGGCGGATGCCGCCACACCGGTAGTGCCGGTCAGGCCGTTGTTGATTGCGATGACGAGCGATTTGCCGTCGACTCTCGTCTCGTAACTCGCCGTACGGAACAAATCGACGACGACTCGCGTTCTGCCCGCAGCTTCGATCGCCGAAACCCCCGACGTCGAACCCGTCCGGATATCGACGCGACGCTTGTTCATGCCGTTGCGGGTATCCGGGAAATCCAGTGCGATGCTCGGCGGCGCCTCTGTCGAAAACACCTGAGGCGCTGCGACTGGCTGCGCGAATTTCAGCGACACCTCGACCTTGCCGCCGGGCATGGTGCTGTAGGCGATGTCCTCGAGAATGTTCTCCGCGTATGCCGAGCCGGTCATTGCGAGACCGAGCAATGCGGCAATACGGAACATCCATGGTCGCACCGGAGCATGCTGCGATCCGGGCGCGGGTTTGATGGTGACTGTCGTGCTCATCTGATGTGCTCCCCCGTGGGATCGCCTACTTCCTGCCTTCGCCCAGCGCGATCGTTGCCACGCGCTCCATCCATCCACCACCACCATTCGGAACCAGTTCGACAAGATCGATCTTGTCCTCGGAAATCGCGGTGATGCGGCCATAATTTTGTCCGAGATAGTTGCCGATACGTACGCGATGCACGATGCCGTCCGGGTCACGCACCAGACCCTCCATCGTTTTCGCCAATCCGAGCGTGCCCGACATCTTCAGGCCGTCCAGGGGAAACGATTCGAGCGGCTCACGCGGACGGTTCTGGTCGGGCCGCGGCCCCTGTGTGCCAGCCTGTTCCTGCTCTTCGGCGCTGAGATCGAACGGATCACGCCGATCCTTCGCTTCGTAGAGAAAAGTCTCGAACGTCTTCACCACCGGAAGGGGCTGCAGCGGAGCGCCCTTCTTGGCTTTTTCGCGTGCGACCCATTGACGCAGATCGTCGTCAGGGCCGCAGCCAGATATCGAAACGACACATGCAGCGATGACAGCCACGCGGATTGCGAGAGTGGAAACGCTCATGTCATTTCCCTCCCGCTGCCGGCTTCTTGGCCGTAGGCTTCTTGCCCGCCGACTTCTTCGCTTCCGCCGCCTGAATGGCCGCAGCCTCCTCATCGTCGAGGTAGCGATACGTCTTGACGATCCCTTCGAGCAACAGCTGATCCGGAACCCCGTTGTTCGCCTTAATGGCTGCGCTTCCTCCCGGCGGTTTCACCGGGCGTAGCGAAACATCGTGCATGGTCAGGATCACGACGCGCGGGAGAGCGGCGACGCTGCTGATGAAGGTGCCGAATTGGTGATAGGTGCCGGTCATCTTCAACTGGATCGGCTTTTCGGCGTAGAACTCCTTCATCGTCTCGCCGCCGGGCTGGAACAGATCCGTCTGCAAGCCGGCCCCCAGCGCCGCGTCGGAAATGTCGTTCAGAAGATCCGGCATCTCGGTCTTGCTGGGGAGTTGCCGCAACATCGTCTGCAGCATCTCCTTCATGTCCTCAAGCTGCTTGCGATAGGCATCGAGGTTGACGACTTTCGCCTGCTTGTCGGCGAAATCCTTCTTCAGCGCGCTTTCCTTCTGGCGCAGCCCCTCGAGATCTTCCTGCTGCTTGCTGATCTGGAAGTTCCAGCCGAAGAACAGGATCAGCACGACGATGACCGCGGCGAAGAACACCTTCACCGTTTTGGGCCACGCGCCGATGTTGTGGCGATCGAGGTTGCGCAGGTCGTCGAGGAAGCTCATTTCTTGTCTCCCGCGGCCTGCGACGAAGAAGACACCTGTTTCGAGGCATCCTCGGCCTTCTTGTCGCCCATCAGCTTGGTCGCCGCCGCATCGAGCTGAGCTCCGAGGTCAGCCGGCTTTTTCTGCTCCGCCGGCGAAGCCGAAGCCGTATCGCCTAGGGATGAAGCCGCGGTGCTTTCGCTGCTTTCCTTGCCGACCTCATCCGGCTTGCGCAACTTCACATCGAGGGAGAATACGTAGGGCAGCTTCTTGTTCACGTCCTTCGCATCGATCTTGTTCTCGGTCTTGCGAAGGTCGGTCTGCCCCATCCACGGGGAGGCATTGATGTTGCGCATGTAGGTCGCGACACGCGAATTGGACTCCGCGAACCCCTCGAGCGTCAGCCGGTCGCCGACCTGCTTCATGGTCCCCAGCCGCACACCGTCCGGAATCGTCTTCACCAGCTCGTCGAATAGGTGGACCATCTGCGAGCGGTTCGACTGGAGCTGCTCGATGATCTCCTTGCGCGTCAGCAATTGCGATCGGGTCTTGTCGAGCTCCTTGATTTCCTCGATCTTCTTCTCGAGCGACTTGATCTCGCCCTGCAGGTAGGCATTGCGTGCGCTCTGCCCGTCGACCAGTTGCCCCATCCAGAAGATCGCCGCGAACAGGACGACGGCCGCCGCGGCGGCCGTCGCGCCGAGCATCATGAAGAACTCGCGCTCGCGCTGCTTGCGGCGTTCGGCGCGCCAGGGAAGTAGGTTGATCCGGGCCATCAGTCGAAACTCCGCAGCGCGAGCCCGCAGGCGATCATCAGGGCCGGAGCGTCCTGCGCCAGCGTCTGCGCCTGCACGCGGGACGACAGCGACATGTTGGCGAGCGGATTGGCGACCACGCAGGGGACGCCGAGGTGCTCCTCCACCATCCCGGCCACGCCAGGAATGGATGCGCAGCCGCCGGCCAGGACGACCTGGTCCACGCGACTGTATTCACTGCCGGCGAAGAAGAACTGCAGCAGGCGGCTGATCTGCTGGACCATCGCCTCCTTGAACGGCTCGAGCACTTCGATCTCGTAGGATTCCGGCAGACCGCCCTGGCGCTTGGCGAGACCGGCCTCCTCGTAGCTGAGGCCGTACCGGCGCATGACCTCGTCGGTCAGCTGCTTGCCGCCGAAGACCTGTTCGCGGGAGTAGATCGTGCGCTGGTTCTTCAGCACGATCAGAGTGGTCATCGTGGCGCCGACGTCCACGACGGCGACGACGGCGTCCTTCGATACCGCGAGCTGGTCAGCGATCAGCTTGAACGCGTTCTCCATCGCGAACGCCTCCACATCCATGACCCTGGCGCTGAGGCCGCCGAGGTCGAGCGCCGCGACGCGCAGATCCACGTTCTCCGTGCGCGACGCCGCGAGGAGGACGTGGATCATGTCCGGATTGTCCTTGATCGGCCCTATCACCTCGAAGTCGAGGCTGACTTCCTCGATCGGATAGGGGATGTACTGATTCGCCTCGACCTGGATCTGCGCCTCCATGTCGTCTTCCGACAGGTCAGCCGGCATCGGGATCACCTTGGTGATGACAGCGGATCCGGCCACGGCGGCGGCCGCGTGCTTGGTCTTGGAGCCGGAGCGATTCAGGGCACGTCGGATCGCCTCGCCGACGGCCTCGACCTCGACGATGTTCTTCTCGACGACCGCATTGGGCGGCAGCGGCTCGACCGCGTAGTGCTCGACGCGGTAGCGCTGACCGGCCGGAACAAGCTGGAGGAGCTTGACCGCAGTCGAACTGATGTCGACGCCGATCAACGACGGCGCTTTCGGTGTGAACAGGCCCACTTTTCCCCCTTCCCACGCGCGCTTAGAAGCGAAAGATGCGCCAATACATTAAATACAGATGTTAACCGATTTTCAACGACCGCCATCACATATGGCAAACTGGGGTCGGATCAGCGGCGTTTCCCGGATTCCTCGTTCAGGCACCGCACCAGCGGGGGCCGCGAGGAGGACATACATTCTATACTCCGGCACTTAGCGCACATACCTTGACTGCCATCACAAGTTCTTAACCCTGCATGAGACTCTTCCTCCGCCTGTTGCGCTATGCGCTCTATCTGGCGCTAGCCGGCGCTCTCCTCGGCGGACTCGCGATCGGCACCGCCTACTGGCTCATTTCGCCTCGCCTGCCCTCGGTCGAGACCTTGAGGGACGTGCGCCTTCAGGTCCCCCTGCGCATCAAGTCCGCCGACGACAAGCTGATCGCCACCTTCGGCGAGACCAAGCGCACCCCCATACGCATCCAGGACATACCCGATCGCGTCAAGCTGGCCTTCCTGGCCGCCGAGGACGCGGACTTCTACACGCATCGCGGCATCGACCTCGGCGGCATCGGCCGCGCGGTATGGCTGACGCTGAGTACCGGCAGCAAGCATGTCGCCGGCGGCAGCACGATCACCCAGCAGGTCGCGCGCATGTTCTTCCTCAGCCCGGAAGTCAGCTACACGCGCAAGGTGTCGGAAATCTTCCTCGCCTTCCGCATCGAGAACGCCCTGAGCAAGGACGAGATCCTCGAGCTCTACCTCAACAAGGCCTTCTTCGGCCATCGTTCCTACGGCATCGCGGCGGCGGCCGAGTTCTACTACGGCAAGACGCTCGACCAGCTCACCCTGGCCGAAGGCGCCATGCTCGCCTCGATTCCGAAGTTTCCATCGACCGGCAACCCGCTCAGCCGCCCGCAGCGGGCGCTGGAGCGTCGCGGCTACGTGCTCGGCCGCATGCTCGAGAACCGCTTCATCAGCCGCGACGACTACGATTCGGCGATGAAGGAGCCGGACCAGGCCAGTCCGCACGAACCGCCGGTCGAGGTCGACGCCCCCTACTTCGCCGAACTGGTGCGGCTGGAGGCGATCGAGCGCCTCGGCAACAACGCACTGACCGACGGCTACGTGATCCGCACCACCCTGAACGCCGTCGACCAGGAAGCCGCCAACAGCGCCCTGCGAAACGCGTTGCTGACCTACGACCGCCGCCACGGCTGGCGCGGTGCCGAGGCCCACGTCGATCTCGCCGCGGAGGCCGGACGCGAGCAATGGGACGAAGCGCTCTCGGACTATCGACCGATGGCCGGCCTCGTGCCGGCGCTGGTCGTCGAGTCCGCGAAGGAACACGCGACACTCCAGCTCGCCGACGGCCAGAGCGTCTCGCTCCCGTTCAGCGCACTCGAATGGGCCCGCAGCCACATCAGCGAGAACCGCCGCGGCGCGGCACCGAAGAGCACGGAGGACGTGCTCAAGCGCGGCGACATCGTGCGCCTCCAGCGGGATGCCGAGGGCGAGTGGCGGCTGGCCCAGATTCCATCGGCGGAGGCGGCCATCGTCGCCCTGAACCCGGAGGACGGCGCCGTCGTGAGCATGGTCGGCGGCTTCAGCTTCCTGCGCAGCAAGTTCAATCGGGCCACGCAGAGTGCGCGGCAGCCCGGCTCCAGCTTCAAACCGTTCCTGTATTCGGCGGCGTTCGACCACGGCTTCACGCCGGCATCCGTGCTCAACGACGCACCGGTCTCGTTCCCCGACCCGTCGCGCCCCGACGGCGTCTGGACGCCGAAGAACGACGACGATTCCTTCCGCGGCCCGATCCGCCTGCGCGAAGCGCTCGTGAAGTCGGTGAACCTCGTCTCCGTCCGTCTGCTCGACGCGGTCGGCGTGCGCTACGCGCGCGAGTACATCACCCGCTTCGGACTGACGCCCGACCAGATCCCGCCGAACCTGTCGATGGCGCTGGGTACCGCCGCCGTCGCGCCGCTGGCCATGGCGAGGGGCTTCGCCGTGTTCGCGAACGGCGGCTATCTGGTCGACCCGTACACCATCACCGAGATCGTCGACCGCGACGGCGGCGTCGTCTATCGCGCCAATCCGGCCTTGGCCTGCGCCAGTTGCGCCGAACGGCCGGCGGCCGATCTCGCCACACCCCCGCCGCCGGTCTCCGCGACGATTGCTGCGCCTCCCGCCGATGGTGAAGCACACGCCGCCGTTGCGGCGCCGACGTCGTCGGACCGTCCCCGTCTCGCTCCGCGCGCGATCGATCCGCGCAACGCGTATCTCGTCGCTTCGCTGATGCGCGACGTGGTGCGACGCGGTACGGGCTCCGCCGCCATGGTGCTCAAGCGCAACGACCTCGCCGGCAAGACCGGCACCACGAACGACCACCGCGATGCCTGGTTCACCGGCTTCAACTCGCAGCTCGTGGCGAGTTGCTGGGTCGGCTTCGACGACTTCAGCTCGCTCGGCCGCGGCGAGTTCGGCGCCAAGGCCGCGCTGCCGATCTGGATCGACTTCATGCGCGTCGCGCTCAAGGACGTTCCGGAGCAGCCGTTCGACATGCCCCCCGGCATCACGCGCGTGCGCATTGATCCGGCCAGCGGCCTGCTGGCAGGCGCAGGCGACGGGAGCGCGATCCTCGAGGTTATGAAGACCGAAGACGCCACGCGACTCGCCGAGCAACCTCCGCAGACGGAAGACCAGGATCGCGAGCAGCCGGCCTACGACGTGTTCTGACACCCATGGACCGGCACGCCAGCCATGCGCAGGAACGCACGATCGAGCAGCGCCGCCGGATCGCCGTCGAGGCGGCGCGGCTGATCAGCGAAGAGGGCCTGCGCGACTACCGTCAGGCCAAGAGGAAAGCTGCCGCGCGGCTCGGCCTCTTCGACGAGGCCAGCCTGCCCGGGAACCGCGAAATCGAGGAGGCGTTGCGCGAGCACCAGCGCCTGTTCCACTCCGGCGATCAGCCCTTGACACTGCGCCGGCTGCGTGAGGTGGCACGGGAGGCGATGCGCTTCTTCGCGCGCTTCGAACCACGCCTCGTCGGCCCGGTTCTCGAAGGCACGGCCGACGAGCATTCCGCCGTCTGCCTGCACCTGTATTCGGACCATCCGCTCGACGTTGAATCACGACTTCACGAACACGGCATACCGTTCGAGGTGCAGACGCGCCGCCTGCGCCTCGACCGCGACAACGCGGAGGACTTCCCGGTGTTTCTGTTCGCCGCCGACGACAGCGCAATCGACGTGACGGTGCTGCCCTACGATCGCCTGCGCCAGGCGCCACTCGACCGCATCGACGAGAAACCGATGCAGCGCGCCACGCGCGACGCACTGGAAGCGCTGCTCGAAGAAAGGTGAAACCGAGGACGAGCGCCGCGCGAGGAAGCGTGCGGGAACCTCAGGCCTCCGGACACGAGTCGAACGTCGGCATCCGGCCCGCCCGAAGGGCCGGATGCTCGAAGGGCGGCTTTCAGCGCTTCGCGATTTCCACGTAGTCGCGCTTCGGCGAACCGGTATAGATCTGGCGCGGACGGCCGATCTTGGTTTCCGGATCGGTGTGCTGCTCGAGCCAGTGCGCGACCCAGCCGGCGGTGCGCGCGATCGCGAACATCACCGTGAACATCTCGGTCGGGATCTTCAGCGCCTTGTAGATGATGCCCGAGTAGAAATCGACGTTCGGATACAGCTTGCGCTCGACGAAGTACGAATCCTTGAGCGCGGCCTGCTCCAGCTCCATCGCGACGTCGAGCAGCGGGTCGCTGACGTTGAGGTCCTTCAGCACCTTGTGGCACATCTCGCGGATGATCGTCGCGCGCGGATCGAAGTTCTTGTAGACGCGGTGGCCGAAGCCCATCAGGCGGAAGCCGGAATTCTTGTCCTTGGCCTTCTCCACCGCCTTGCCGACGTTCTTCGCGTCGCCGATCTCGGCCAGCATCTTCAGCACGGCTTCGTTGGCGCCACCGTGCGCCGGTCCCCACAGGGCGGCGATGCCGGCCGCGACGCAGGCGTAGGGATTGGCACCGGTCGAACCGACCAGGCGCACCGTCGAGGTCGAGGCATTCTGTTCGTGGTCGGCATGCAGGATGAACAGCAGATCCAGCGCCTTCGCGGCGACCGGATTCAGATCGAGCGGCTCGCTCGGCACCTCGAACATCATGTGCAGGAAGCGCGTGACGTACTCGAGGTTGTTCCGCGGATAGCGGATCGGCCAGCCGATCGAGTAGCGATAGGCGGCCGCGGCGATCGTCGGCATCTTCGCGATCAGGCGGATCGCGGCGAGGCGGCGCTGCTCGGGATCGCCCATGTCGAGCGTGTCGTGGTAGAACGCCGACAGAGAAGCGACCGACGCGCACAGCATCGCCATCGGATGCGCGTCGTAGTGGAAACCGTGCAGGAAGTTCTTCAGCGCCTCGTGCATCATCGTGTGATGCGTGACTTCGTGCTCGAAGCCCGAGAACTGCGCCTTGTCCGGCAGTTCCCCGTTGATCAGCAGATACGCCACTTCGAGGAAGCTGGAGTTCTTCGCGAGCTGCTCGATCGGGTAGCCGCGATAGAGCAGAACGCCGGCGTCTCCGTCGATGAAGGTGACCGCGCTGCGCGTCGACGCGGTCGACATGAAGCCGGGATCGAACGTGAAGTACCCCGTCTCCTTGTTGAGCTTGCCGATGTCGAACGCGGGGTCGCCGAGCGTGCCATTCACGACCGGCAATGCGGCGCTCCTGTTCGTGGCGGGATCGGTGAGCTGGACGACTTTGTCGGACATGGACTTGCTCCTGGATACGAGCCGGCGGCACCGGGAACCGGCGCCACGGACGGAATTCATGGAAGCGATCGCGGATACGATGGTGCGATCGACATGCAATTATTGCATGGCAACAGATGCGTGCGGCGCGTGCGGGAATCAACGGACGGACGTGCTCGCTCGGCACCCGATGAAGATTTCTTCATGCCCGGCGACGCTGGCCGGAAAACGCAAAACGCCGGCGCGAGCCGGC
>DBMH01000181.1 GCA_002297645.1 Rhodanobacteraceae bacterium UBA703
GTGGCTGGCGCACGAAGACGCCTTCGGCGACGCATCCGCGCAACGCGCCGCGTACGCGCGCTACCTGTGCCGGCGGCTGGCATCGCCGCGCGCCTTCGCAGAGGAGGCGATCCGTGCACGCGGCGTATGACTATGCGGTGATCCGCGTCGTGCCGCGCGTCGAGCGCGGCGAGTTCGTCAATGCCGGCGTGGTGCTGTCCTCGAAGGCCGGCGATTTCCTGGCCGCGCGCATCGAGCTCGACGAGGCGCGCCTGCTCGCGCTCGACCCGGGCGTGGACCTCGACGCGGTACGTCGCCATCTCGCCGCGTTCCAGGCGATCAGCGACGGTGGGGAGCGCTCGGGTCCGATCGGGAAGCTGCGCGCGCGCGAACGGTTCCATTGGCTGACCGCGACGCGCAGCACGATCATCCAGACCTCGCCGGTGCACAGCGGGCGCTGCACCGACGCCGCGACGATGCTGGAGCGGCTGCTCGACGTGACGGTGCGCGTGCCGCGCACGCGCTGAAGGCGCGGGTTGCCCTCAGGGGGCATTCGTTTCGCGAAGGTTCGCAGCCGCATCCCGCGTTTGCGGTCCGGCTCCCGCTCAGTGCGACTCGCGTACCGGCCGCTTGGACAGCTTGCGCTGCAGGGTACGGCGATGCAGGCCGAGGCGGCGGGCGGTCTCGGAGATGTTGCCGCCGCATTCCGTCAGCACGCGCTGGATGTGCTCCCACTCCAGCCGCTTCAGCGGCGGCGTGTGCACTTCGAGCGGTGCGTCGGTCTCTTCGCCGCTGTCGCCGAGCAGGGCCTGCACGACCTGGTCGGCATCCACCGGCTTGGCGAGGTAGTCGTGCGCGCCGCGCTTGATCGCTTCGACCGCGGTCGCGATCGAGGCGTATCCGGTCAGCAGCAGGATGCGCAGCTTCGGCTGCGCCGCGAGCAGTTCGGGGATCAGCGCGAGGCCGTTCTCGGCGCCGAGCTTGAGGTCCAGTACGGCGCAGTCCGGCGTGTTCTGGCGGATCAGCGACAGCGCGCTGGCGCGGTCGGCGGCGGTGGAGACGGCGAAGCCGCGCGCGCCCAGGGCGCGTGCCAGCACGGTGCTGAAGACGAGGTCGTCGTCGATGACGATGACGCTGCGGGGAGTTTCGGTGCTCATGGACGGCGATTGTCGGCTGCGAGCAGCGGAACGCGCAATCTCTGCAGCCAGCCGCCGTCGGCCAGTGCTTCGGCAGTCAGGTCGCCACCGAGGCGCTCGGCAGTGGCGTGGGCCAGCGCGAGTCCGAGGCCGAGGCCGTCGCTCTTGCTGGTCTGGAATGCGGTGCCGGTACCCGGGGCGATATGGCTGCCCTTGCCGTGGTCGCGCACGAACAACTCGGCGAGGTCGCGGCCGGCGACGACGCCGAGCTCGATCTCGCTCGATCCGGCCGCCAGCGAGGCGTCGGCCGCGTTGCTGAGCAGGTTGATGACGGCGTGGCGGAGATTGGGCGCGGCCTCGATGATGCGTTCCTCGGCGTCGTCGCCGATCGAGATGCGCAGCTCGACCTCGGGGCGCAGCAGGTGGAAGTTCGACTCGCAGTCGCGCACGAACCCGGCCAGCGGCAGCCGCTGCGGCGTGCCGGCGAGCTGGCGGCGGCCGATCGCGACGAGCTCGCGCAGGATGTCGCGGCAGCGTTCGGCCTGCCCGATCAGGAGGTCGAGGTCGCCGGCGAGCGGGCCGCCGGCCTGTTCGCGCCGCAATTCCGCGAGCAGGGTGCGGATCGTCGACAGTGGCGTGTTGAGTTCGTGTGCGGTGCCGGCCGCCTGGGTCGCGATGGCGAGGATGCCTTCGTCGCGCAGCGCGCGCTCGTGTTCGCGCTGGGCCTCGGCCTCGGCGTCGCGCAGCGCGCGCGCGAGGCGCGAGATGAAGAACGCGAGCACGCCGGCAGTGACGCCGAAGTTCACCGCCATGCCGGCCACGTGCAGGTTGAAGCGTCCGTTCGGCGTGGCGTGCAGCGACGGGATCGGCAGGTGCCACGGGATCAATGCCAGGTAGGCGGCGGAGGCGAGCAGCGCGACCGCGACCACGTAGCGCAGCGGCAGCGCCGCCGCGGCCAGCGCGATCGGCATGACCAGCAGGGAGACGAACGGGTTGGTGGCGCCGCCGGTGCAGTACAGCAGGAAGGTCAGCACCGCGATGTCGACCACGATGTGGCCGAACGCCTCGGGGAAGTTCACCGGCCACGGCTGGCGCAGGCGCCAGAAGGCGAACAGGCCGAACGCGGCGAGCGCCACGATGCCGCCGGCCAGCGGCGCGAGCGGGATCGGCAGGTCGAGAACGACGGCGACGGCGGCGACGGTCAGCGCCTGGCCGGATACCGCGCACAGGCGCAGCCAGGCCAGGGTTTCGGTCAGTTTGCGCGCGCGGCGGGAGGCGTCGTCGCGCGATTTTGCGATGCGGGGAGACATCGCGCGATTGTGCCATCCGGCGCTCAGGCGGTGGCGCTTCGCCGTGCGGGAACCTGTTCCAGCGGCAGGCGGATGCTGACTTCGAGCCCGCCGCCATCGGCGTTGCGCGCCGCGATGCGTCCGCCGTGGCGCTCGATCGCGCTGCGTGCGATCGCCAGCCCGAGCCCGGTGCCGCCGCTGGAGCGCAGGCGTGCCGCGTCGGTGCGGTAGAACGGTTCGAAGATGCGCGCCAGCTCCGCCTCCGGCACGCCCGGACCATGGTCGCGCACGCGCACCACGGCGTAGCCGCCGGCGTCGCGCTGCAGGCGCACGCTGACCGTGCTGCCGTCGGCGGTGTAGGCGAGCGCGTTGCGGATCACGTTCTCGAACGCGCTGTAGAGCGCCGAGTAGGAACCGACCGTCGGCAGCCGCTCGCAATCGGCCAGCACGACCTTGCGTCCGCGCGGCGCGCCTTCGTAGTCGGCGTTGGTGATGACGTCGCCGAGCAGCTCGTCGAGCGCCACGTGGTCGCGCGCGGTGCGCGGCGTGGTCTCCAGGCGGGACAGCTCCAGCGCCTGGGCCAGCATCGCCTCCAGCCGGTCGGATTCGTGCTCGATGCGGTCGAGCGCGGCCTGGACCTGCCGTGCATCGCCCTCGCGCGCGAGTTCCAGCGCGACGCGCAGGCGCGCCAGCGGCGAGCGCAGTTCGTGCGAGACGTCGCGCACCAGCAGGCGGTGGCTGTCGATGAGGGCCTTGATGCGCTCGGCCATGGTGTCGAACTCGACCGCCAGCGCGACGACCTCGGCGCTGCGCCCGAAGCGCAGCTGGCCGACGCGTGCGCCGAGATCGCCGCCGGCGAAGCGGCGCGTGCTGTCGCGGATGCGGGTCAGCGGCGCGGCGACGTACCAGGCCAGCAGGGCCGCGAACAGGGCGCTGACGACCATCGCCAGGCCGAGGTTGGTCCAG
>DBMH01000203.1 GCA_002297645.1 Rhodanobacteraceae bacterium UBA703
GTCTCGATGATGCCGGCGCGGCCGCCGCCATTGGCCGAGGCGTAGGACAGGGCGATGTCCAGCGCATTGCCCGAGGCGTTCTGGTGAACGGCGACCAGCGACGGCACGCCGCCGCCACGCTGGTATTCGCTGCGCACGGTGTGGCCGGGGCCCTTCGGCGCGATCATGAACACGTCGAGGTCGGCGCGCGGCTCGATCAGGTTGAAATGGACGTTGAAGCCGTGGGCGAAGGCCAGGGCGGCGCCCTGCTTCATGTTCGGGGCCAGATCGTCCTTGTACAGGTCGGCCTGCAGCTCGTCCGGGGTCAGAACCATCACGACGTCGGCCCAGGCGGCGGCTTCGGCCGGGGTCATCACGGTGAAGCCGGCGGTCTCGGCCTTCTTGATGGTGGCCGAACCCGGGCGGAGCGCGATCCGCACGTCCTTCACGCCGCTGTCACGCAGGTTGTGGGCGTGGGCGTGGCCCTGGCTGCCGTAGCCGAGGATCGCCACCGTCTTGTTCCCGAGCAGCCGCAGATCGGCCTCGGCGTCGTAGTAGATCCTCGCCATCGCGCGTCTCCCCTCGGATTCGCCGCTCCCTCGCCGGAGCGGCCCTCGACCTCAGCCGGCGTCGGCCCTCGCCTCGACCTCCGGCTGCCAGTTGCGGCGCATCGCCACGCACCCGGTGCGCATGATCTCCAGCGCTCCCTTCGGCCGCAGCACGTCGATCAGCCGGTCGATCTTCTCGGTGTCGCCCGAGACCTCGACGATCACCGACTCCAGCCCGACGTCGATGATCTTGGCGCGGAAGATCTCGGCGAGCTGCGCCACCTCCAGGCGCGCCGCCCCCTCCGCCCGCACCTTGATCAGCGCCAGCTCGCGGGCGAGCACCCGGCCGTTGACGGTGAGGTCGACGACCCGGTGCACCGGCACCAGACGGTCGAGCTGGTTCTTGATCTGCTCGATGACCATCGGCGTGCCGGTCGTCACGATGGTGATGCGCGAAAGGTGCGCCTCGTGCTCGGTCTCCGAGACGGTCAGGCTCTCGATGTTGTAGCCGCGGCCCGAGAACAGGCCGACGACGCGGGCGAGAACGCCCGGTTCGTTGTCGACGATCACCGAAAGCGTGTGGGTCTCGGCCGACTGGAAGATGTGCTGCGAGGGATAGTGCGAGGTGTTCATGGGGAAACTCGTTTCCTTGAATGCAGGATCGGATGGCAGGCGAGAGCGGCCCGCGACGCGGGCGCGCTCGATCCCACGCGTCACACCAGCATCTTGCCCTTCTCGTCGATGACGTTGCCGATGTCCTCGACCGCCTCGCCGAAGAGCATCTCGTTGTGGGCCTTGCCCGACGGGATCATCGGGAAGCAGTTCTCGGCCGGATCGACGATGCAGTCGAAGATCACCGGCTTCGGCGTGTCGATCATCTGCTTGATCGCCGCGTCGAGGTCCGCCGGCTTGTCGCAGCGGATGCCGACGCCGCCCATCGCCTCGGCGAGCTTGACGAAGTCCGGCAGCGCCTCCGAATAGCTCTCCGAATAACGACCGCCGTGCAGCAGCTCCTGCCACTGCCGGACCATGCCCATGTAGTGGTTGTTCAGGATGAAGATCTTGATCGGCAGGCGGTACTGAACCGCCGTCGAGATCTCCTGCATCGTCATCATCACCGAGGCCTCGCCGGCGATGTCGATGACGAGGCTCTTCGGGTGGGCCATCTGCACGCCGACCGCCGCCGGGATGCCGTAGCCCATGGTGCCGAGGCCGCCCGAGGTCATCCAGCGGTTCGGCTCGTCGAACTTGAAGAACTGCGCCGCCCACATCTGGTGCTGACCGACCTCGGTCGTGATGTAGGTGTCGTGGCCGCGGGTCAGCTCGTAGAGACGCTGGATGGCGTACTGCGGCTTGATGATCTCGTCCGAGGCCTTGTAGGAGAGGCACTTGCGCGCCCGCCAGCTCTCGATCCGCTTCCACCACTTCTCCAGCGCCGGCTTGTCCATCGCCGGCTGGGTCTCGCGCAGCACGCGGATCATGTCCTCGAGCACATGCGCGACGTCGCCGACGATGGCGCAGTCGACCTTGACGATCTTGTTGATCGACGAGGGATCGATGTCGATGTGGATCTTCTTGGCCAGCGGCGCGAAGGCGTCGAGACGGCCGGTGATGCGGTCGTCGAAGCGGGCGCCGACGCAGACGATCAGATCCGCCTCGTGCATCGCCATGTTGGCCTCGTAGGTCCCGTGCATGCCGAGCATGCCGAGGAACTGCTGATCGTCGGCCGGATAGGCGCCGAGACCCATCAGCGTCGAGGTGATCGGATGGCCGGTGGAGCGGACGATCTCACGCAGCAGCTGCGTCGCCGCGGGCCCCGAGTTGATGACGCCGCCGCCGGAATAGAACACCGGGCGCTTGGCCTTGCCGATCATGTCGACGGCCTGACGGATCGCCCCCATGTCGCCCTTGATCTTCGGGCGATAGGTCTTGTGGGCGATGTTCTTCGGGCCGACGTAGGTGCCGGTGGCGAACTGGACGTCCTTCGGAATGTCGACGACGACCGGACCCGGACGGCCGGACTTGGCGACGTGGAAGGCCTCGTGCAGGATGCGCGGCAGGTCCTCGATCCGCTTCACCAGCCAGTTGTGCTTGGTGCAGGGACGGGTGATGCCGACCGTGTCGCACTCTTGGAAGGCGTCGTTGCCGATCAGATGGGTCGGAACCTGGCCGGTGATGCAGACGACCGGGATGCTGTCGAGCAGCGCGTCGGCGAGGCCGGTGACGGCGTTGGTGGCACCCGGACCCGAGGTGACGAGGACGGCGCCGACCTTGCCGGTCGAGCGGGCATAGCCTTCGGCGGCATGGACCGCGCCCTGCTCGTGGCGGACGAGGACGTGGCGGATCTTCTCCTGCTTGAAGATCTCGTCGTAGATCGGCAGCGCTTCCAGCGCACGCCCGGAGTCGCCGAGCATCATCGCGTACTGCGCCAGCGACCATGCGCCCTGCGCGCCGTCCAGGCGTCCGTGGCGACGCCGCAGGTCCAGTGCTTGCCGGAACAGCGGATCGGCTTCGTCGAAGCGAAGCGCCTGGGTCAGGGTGAAGGCGAGCGCTTCCAGCTGGCTCACGTAGTCCTCATGCGTTTCGCCCTGATGCTTCAGGCGCAGGGCCAGCGCCTCGCGCATCAACGTCACGGCATGGTCGTAGCGGCGTTGCTGGCGCTCGTGCCAGCCGAAGTTCGCGAGCGTTTCGGCGAGCGCCAGGCTGTCGGGCTTCTGCTGCCGCGCCATGTCGAGCGACTGCGTGTACAGCCGGGTGGATTCGCCGGCATCGACGTCTTCCAGGATTCCGGCGGCGGCGACGCTCAGCTCCAGGCGCAGGGGCGACTCCGGGCCGGCGTTGCCCTCCAGCAGGCGCAATGCTTCGCGCACGTCGTCGTAGGGCGGGTCGCCGCGGAGGTACTTCAGGTAGGTGCCCGCGTTGTCGGTCAGCATCTTGGCCAGCACGAGCGGCCGGTCCTGCGTGCGTTCCAGGGCGATGGCCCTGGCATACAGCGCGCGCCCCCGATCGTATTGGCCGATCATGAACAGCACGTTGGCCAGCGTCGCCGACATCTGCGCCTGCGTCGCCGGCCGTTCGGCGAGGTCGCGCTCGACGCGCAGCAGCGCCTGGTCGAGCAGGGTGGCGATCGAGACGGTTCCGCTGCCGGTGTCGAGGTGGGCGTCTTCGAACACGGACGTCAGGAACGCGGTGGTCTCGCGCGCGGAGGTTTCCGAGGCCCGCGCATCGAGTTCGGCGCGTCGTGCGCGGTCGCGTTCGTCGATGGCCGCTCGTTCGGCCGCCTGCGCCCGCCGGCCTTCGCGCATCACCATGAGCGTGAACCCCGTCGTCAGCGACGCGATGACGGCGGTTACGAGCAGTGCGGCCCAGCGCCGCCGCACGAAGCGTGACGCGCGATAGAGCGATGTCGCGGGCAGCGCGTGCACGGGACGGTACGTGCGCGAACGCGCGAGGTCGCCGCACAGCGCGTCGACCGAGGCGTATCGGGCGGCCCGGTCCTCGCGCGTCGCCATCGCGACGATCGCCGCCAGCTCGCGATCCGGCTCGATGCCGGCGGCTCCGAGCATCTCGCCGAGCACGACGCCGAGGCTGTAGACGTCGCTGTCGACGCCGACCCGTTCGCCGCGGCATTGCTCCGGGCTCGCATAGCCCGGCGTGTAGCCGGGCGAAGCGCCCGGCACCGCGGAGTCCTCGTCGGAGAGGCGGTCGGCCAGCTGCGCGATGCCGAAGTCGAGCAGCATCGGCTGCCCCTGCGCGTCCACCAGGATGTTGGACGGCTTCAGGTCGCAGTGCACGACCAGTTGCCGGTGCGCGTGGCCGACCGCGGCGCAGGTCCGCGCGAACAGGTCGAGGATCGCGTCGCGGCCGAGTTTCCTGTCCCGGCAGAAGGCGTCGATGGGCAGTCCGTCGACGAATTCCATGACCAGGTAAGGCTGGCCGCGCGCCGTCGTGCCGCCGTCGAGCAGGCGCGCGATGTTCGGATGCGCCAGGCTCGCCAGCAGCTGCCGCTCGCGCGCGAAATGCGCGACGGCGACCTCGCCGGCGACGCCCTTGACGAACTTGAGCGCGGCGGTCTGGCGGTAGCTGCCGTCGCTGCGTTCGACCCGATAGACGCGTCCCATGCCGCCGCGGCCGATCTCGTCGACGATGCGCCAGGCGCCGAAGCGATCGCCGGCTTCGGGCGGCGGCGTCAGCGACGCCGGCAGCAAGGCGTCGCGTACGCGGCTGAGCGCCTGCGTGCGATCGCCGTCGCCTGCGGCACACAGTTGCAGGACTTCCGCGACGAGGTCGGCATCGGCGCCGTGTCGTCGCAGTGCTTCGGCGCGCGCGGACGGGGCTAGATCGGCGACCGATTCGAACAGCGCACGCAGACGCGCGAAGCGCTCGGCGTCCATTTCTAGGTTCCTTCCCCGAGGATCTTCAGCAGCCACGCGCGGGCGAAGCGCAGGTCGCGCTTCACCGTCGGGACGGACACGTTCAGGAGGGCCGCGATTTCCTCCTGCGACAGTCCGCCGAAGTAGGTCAGATGCATGATCCGGCCGCAGCGCGCATCGAGGCTTTCCAGTTGCTCGAGCGCCTGTTCCAGCGAGAGCAGGTCGAGCGCCGCATCGGTGTCGTCACCGGTATCGGCATCGTCGAGCCGCGACAGGCTCAGGCGCAGGCGGTTGCCGCCACGCTTGTCCGCCGCGCGCGCCCGCGCGTGGTCGACCAGGATCGCGCGCATGGCCAGCGATACGGTCGCGAGGAAGTGCGCGCGATTGTCGAAATCCATTGGTGCCGGCCAGAGGCCGAGCACGGCTTCGTGCACGAGCTCGGTCGGCGACAGCGTCGCCGCATCGCCGTGCCGGCCGATGCGCCGCGCGGCGATGCGGCGGAGTTCGGCGTACACCTGTTCGATCGCGGCCGTGAAGGCGCAGCCGTCGCCGTTGCGCCAGGCGTGCAGCAGGCGGGTCAGGTCGTAATCCGGTGCGAACGATGGAGTCGATGGCCCGTCGCGCATCGCAAGGAACCTTCGAGCGGATCGGTCATTATGGCGATGTCTTCCGCCCGCTTGTCCAGAGCCTGCCAAGGGGAAACGGCACGCTGCTTCAATTCCGTACTAAAATGGTCCGGTATTGACGGCGGTCGTGCGCGGGCGGCGGGATCCGATGCCCCCTCGAGGCCGCACTTTCCGACCACAGAGTAGATCCTCCGATGATTTCGCTTTCCGCCACCGCACACGAGCACTTCCGCAAGCTGATCGAGCAGGAGGCGACGCCGGGCCTGGGCATACGCCTGCGCGCGGTGGAGGCAGGAACGCCGCGCGGCGACTGCCAGCTGGAGTTCTGCGAGGCGGCCGACCGCGACGGCAGCGAATGGGAAATCGAGTGCGAGGGCTATTCGCTCTACGTCGACCCGCAGAGCGCGCCCTTCCTGGACGGCGCGACGATCGACTTCGACAAGTCGCCGACCGGCGGCCAGCTGACGATCCGCGCGCCGGCCCTGCGCGGGGCCGTGCCTGGCGACGACGCCAGCGTGGTCGAGCGCGTGCGCTACGTGATCGAGTCCGAGATCAATCCGCGCCTCGCCTCGCACGGCGGCCGGGTATCGCTGCGCGAGGTGACGGCGGAAGGCGTCGTCGTGCTGCAGTTCGGCGGCGGTTGCCACGGCTGCGGCATGGTCGATGCCACGCTGCGCGGCGGCGTCGAGCGCACGTTGAAGGAGCGCATCCCGGAAGTGACCGGCGTCGCCGACGCGACCGACCACACCACCGGCACGAATCCGTACATGCGGCGCGAAGCGGCGGCGGGAGGCTAGCGCGCAGCCGCGAGCCGGTGCGCCGAAACGAAAAAGGCCCGCATTCCTGCGGGCCTTTTTTCGAATCTCGGTCTGGTCCTACTCGCCCTGCACGTGGCCGTGCAGGTCGGCGATCTTGCTTCCCGGCAGGCTCGCGAAGTAGCCGGCGAGGTTCTGGATGTCCTGGTCAGACAGCGTGGCGACGAAGCCGGCCATGATCGGATTGTTGCGCTCACCCTTCTTGTAGGCGTGCAGCGCATGCGCGAGATAGTCGCGGTACTGGCCGGCCAGGCGCGGATACTGCGGATCCGTACCGGCATTGCCGTCGGCGCCGTGACAGGCCTGGCAGACCACGGCCTTGGCCTTGCCGGCTTCGAGGTCGGGCTCCGCCGCGAAGGCGGTACCGAAGGAAAGGGCGATCGACGGGATCAGGAACAGGGCAGGGAAGCGCTTCATGTCGATGACTGTGTCCGATGCGGCCCGGCTCAGGGCGTGATGCTGGAGAGATAGGTGGCGATGTCGCGGATGTCCTGGTCGGACATGCTCTCGGCCTGTGCGCGCATGGTCGGGTGCTTGCGCTCGCCCTTCTGGTACGAGCTCAGGGCGCCGACGAGATAGTCGTAGTTCTGTCCGGCGATCTTCGGCACGTGGTAATTCGGATAGGCGTTCTTCCAGCCGGGGATGCCGTGGCAACCGGAGCAGGTATAGGCCTTGGTCTTGCCGGCGGCGGCGTCGCCCTTGTCGGCGGCAGCGGCGGGCAACGAAAGGGTGAGCAGGGCGAGGGCCAGCAAAGAGGCTCGGGTCATGTCGGTACCGGGTTTTGATCGCGCAGACGTGAAACTCCCAGAGTATAGCGTGTCGTTCAGGGTTTTCGGACCCTTCGGCGACTCGTCGGGCGGACGACACCACCCGTGTGTGCTGGCCGGGCCTCTCCGGGCGACGGATGCGCGCAACCTTTTGGCGCCTTTCGGCATCTCGGGTGCACGTCGAAGTTCGTGACTACCGGCTCACGCGTTTGCCATCGCGCGGCCCCAAGCTTGCCGCCCGCCGGCCTCGGTGCAGCGGCGACGAAGACGGGGGCGTCGGGAAGGATTCCAGGGGCACTCGCCGGCAGTTGTTGTGCAGAGGTAGTGTTGTAGTTTACTATTACACCGTATCAACCTTCAGGACGTCCCCCATGTCGCCTACCCGCCTCCCAGTCTCGTTCCGCCGGGCGCTTCGTCATGCCCGCCTGTCTGTACTGGCGGCTGCCGTGGCGGTGTCGATCACCGCCTGCGGCGGCGGCCCGGGCAAGAGCGCCGACCAGGGCGGGCAGGCGGCCGTGCCGGTCGAAGTCGCCTCCGCGCGCCACCAGTCCGTCACCGCGAACTACTCCGGCACCGCCACGCTGGAGGCCGTCGGCGACGCCCAGGTCGTCGCCAAGACCAGCGGCATCGTGCTGAAGATCCTCGTCGAGGAAGGCCAGCGCGTGGAGAAAGGGCAATTGCTCGCCCAGCTCGACGACGAGGCGGCGCGCAACAAGCTGGCGCAGGCCGAGGCCACGCTGAAGAAGGCGCAGGCGGCGTTCGACAAGGCGGAGAAGGGTTTCGAGCTGAAGATCACGCCGCGCACCCAGTACGACAGCGACAAGTACGACCTGGAAACGCAGAAGGCCGTCGCCGCCGGCGCAAGGCTCGACCTCTCGTACACGCGCGTCGTCGCGCCGATCGCCGGCGTGGTCGCCAAGCGTTCGATCAAGATCGGCAATCTCGTGCAGGTCAACCAGAGCCTGTTCCAGGTCGTCGATCTCGATCCGCTCGAGGCCGTCCTGAACGTGCCGGAGCGCGACCTGGATACGCTCAAGCCCGGCCAGCCGGTGCAGATGAAGGTCGACGCGCTGGGCGGGCGCAGCTTCACCGGCACGATCGCGCGCATCGCGCCGGTCGTCGAGGCCGCCAGCGGCACGTTCCGCGCCACCTGCCAGTTCCGCGACGACTCGCGCCAGCTCAAGCCCGGCATGTTCGGTCGCATCGAGGTCGCCTACGACCAGCGCCACGACGCGCTCGTGGTGCCGCGCACCGCCGTCGTCGAGGAGGACGGCGAAGCCGCGGTGTTCGTGATCGAGGCCGCGCCGCCGAAGTCCGCGCCCGCCAAGCCCGAGGCGAAGGCCGGCAAGCCTGGCGAGGCGGTCGCGGCGGAAGCCCCGAAGCCGGGCTTCGTCGCCAAGCGCCGCATCGTCAAGACCGGCTACGCCGAAGGCGACCGCGTCGAGATCCGCGACGGCCTCGCCGAAGGCGAGCGCGTCATCACCATCGGCCGCAACGCGGTGCGCGACGGCACCGAGGTGCAGGTGCTCGAACACGCCGACGCACCCGCCACCGCCGCGGCCGCCACCGCACCGGGCAAGGCCGCATGAACCTGCCTGAACTCGCGACGCGCCGGCGCGTCACGATCGGCATGCTGACGGTGACGATGGTCCTGTTCGGCGTGATCGGTCTGTTCGGCCTCAAGGTCAACCTGCTGCCGGACCTGTCGTATCCGACGCTGACCGTGCGCACGGAATACGAGGGCGCCGCACCGCTGGAGATCGAGAACCTGATCAGCCAGCCGGTCGAGGAAGCGGTCGGTGTCGTCAAGAACGTGCGCAAAGTGCACTCGGTCTCGCGCACCGGCCAGTCCGACGTCGTGCTCGAGTTCGCCTGGGGCACCGACATGGACATGGCCAGCCTGGAGGTGCGCGACAAGCTCGACACGCTGCAGCTTCCGCTGGAGGCGAAGAAGCCGCTGCTGCTGCGCTTCAACCCGTCGACCGATCCGATCATCCGGCTCGGCCTCGGCGCGCAGGGCGAGGTCGGCGAAGTGCAGCTCAAGCAGTTGCGCCGCTTCGCCGACGACGACCTGAAGAAGCGCATCGAGCCGGTGGCCGGCGTCGCCGCGGTCAAGGTCGGCGGCGGCCTCCAGGACGAGATCGACGTCTCGATCGACCAGCAGAAGCTGGCGCGGCTCGGTCTCGACATCAACGACGTCGTCACGCGCCTCAAGAGCGAGAACGTCAACGCGTCGGGCGGGCGCATCGACGAGGGCAGCCAGCGCTACCTCGTGCGCACGATCAACCAGTTCAAGACGCTGGACGAGATGCGCGAGCTTCTCGTGAAGATCGACGGCGGCGTGCCGATCCGCCTCAAGGACGTCGCCGAGGTGCGGCAGGGCTGGAAGGAGCGCGAAGGCATCGTGCGCATCGACGGCCACGAGGCGATCGAACTGGCGATCTACAAGGAGGGCGACGCCAACACGGTCAGCGTCGCGACCGCGGTCAAGGCGCAGCTCGAGCGTCTCAAGAGCACGCTGCCGGCGGACGCCAGCCTGACCACGATCGAGGACCAGTCGGTGTTCATCGAGCACGCGCTCGGCGAGGTGCGTTTCGACGCGCTGCTCGGCGGCGTGCTGGCGATCCTGATCATCTTCTTCTTCCTCGGCGATTCGTGGAGCACGTTCATCATCTCGCTGTCGCTGCCGGTCTCGCTGATCGCCACGTTCTTCTTCATGGACCAGCTGCACCTGTCGCTGAACGTGATGTCGCTCGGCGGGCTCGCGCTCGCGACCGGCATGGTCGTCGACGATTCCATCGTCGTGCTGGAAAACATCGCGCGCCTGCGCGAGAAGGGCGTCGGCATCCTCGAGGCCGCCGTGCGCGGCACGGCCGAGGTCGGCATGGCGGTGACCGCGTCGACGTTGACGACGGTGGCGGTGTTCTTCCCGCTGGTGTTCGTGCAGGGCATCGCCGGCCAGCTGTTCCGCGACCAGGCGCTGACGATCACGTTCGCGATGCTGGTCTCGCTGCTCGTCTCGATGACGCTGATCCCGATGCTGGCGTCGCTGAAGGGACGCTCGCCGCTGGCCTATCGCGACGAGCCGGCGAAGGCGCCGCGTCCGCTGCCGCGCAATGCGCTGCTGCGTGCGCCGGTGCTCGCCGCTCGCTGGCTCGGAGAGTTCCTTGGTCACATCCTGCCGCGTGCGCTTGCGTGGCTGGTCGCGGTCGTCGCACGCGTGTTCGGCGCCGTCTTCGGGGGTGCGCTGCGCTTCGTCGGCCGCTTCGTGATCTGGCCGTACGATCGCGCGGCCGCGTTCTACCACCGTTCGCTGCCGAAAGCGCTGGAGCACCCCTGGCGCGTGCTCGGCTTCTCGGCCGCCGCGCTCGCGGCGACGCTGGCCCTGGTGCCCTCGCTCGGCCTCGACCTGATCCCGCAGCTCGCGCAGGGCCGCTTCGACATGACCGTGACGCTGCCGCCGGGCACGCCGCTGGCCGAGACCGACAAGCTCGTAGCGCAGGTATCCGGTCGTCACGCGAAGGATCCGGGCGTTGCGTCGATCTACGGTGTCGCGGGCGCCGGCACGCGGCTCGATGCGAATCCGACCGAATCCGGCGAGAACATCGCGCGCCTGTCGATCGCCCTCGAGGGCGGTGGCAGCAAGGCGGTCGAGGCGGCCGAGGTCGAGCGCCTGCGCGCCGGCCTCACGCGCGCCGACGCCAGCGTGAAGTTCGCGCGGCCGCAGCTCTTCAGTTTCTCGGCGCCGCTGGAGATCGAGATCCGCGGCTACGACCTCGACGCGCTCGCCAAGGGCGGCCAGCGTCTCACCGAGCTGATGAAGGCCTCGCCGCGCTTCGCCGACGTGAAGTCCACGGTGGAGGGCGGCTATCCGGAAATCCAGGTGCGTTTCGACCAGGATCGTGCCGCCGCGCTCGGCCTGACCACGCGCGACATCGCCGATCGCCTCGTGCGCAAGGTCAAGGGCGAGGTCGCCACGCGCTACGAGTTCCGCGACCGCAAGATCGACGTGCTCGTGCGCGCTCGCGTCGAGGATCGCGGCAGCGTCGACGACATCCGCAACCTCATCGTCGGCTACGTTCCGGCGCCAAAGCCCGCCTCGGGCAGCGAGTCGGCGGCAACGACCGGCACGAAGGCGAACGAAACCGCGCAGTCCGCGACGGATACGCCGATCCGCCTGTCCGCCGTCGCCGACGTCGTCGCCGGCGAAGGGCCGAGCGAGATCCATCGCATCACGCAGGAACGCGTCGCGATCGTGTCGTCGAACCTGCGCTACGGCGATCTCGCGAGCGCCGTGGCCGAGGTGCGCGACATCGTCGCGAAGCATCCGCTGGCGGCGGGCGTGAAAGTCCGCGTCGGCGGCCAGAGCGAGGAACTGGATTCCTCGGTGCGTTCGCTGGTGTTCGCGCTCGGGCTGGCGATCTTCCTGGTCTACCTCGTGATGGCCTCGCAGTTCGAGTCGCTGCTGCATCCGTTCGTCATCATGTTCTCGATCCCGCTGGCCGCGGTCGGCGCGATCCTCGCGCTCAAGCTCAGCGGTTCGGCGATCTCGGTCGTCGTCTTCATAGGCCTGATCATGCTGGTCGGCATCGTGGTGAAGAATGCGATCGTGCTGATCGACCGCGTGAACCAGTTGCGCGAGGCCGGCGTACCGAAGCGCGAGGCGCTGGCGCAGGGCGCCGAGTCGCGCCTGCGCCCGATCGTGATGACGACGCTGTGCACGCTGATCGGCTTCATGCCGCTGGCGATCGGCGTCGGAGAGGGCGCCGAAGTGCGTGCGCCGATGGCGCTGACCGTGATCGGCGGCCTGGCCGTGTCGACGCTGTTGACGCTCGTGGTGATCCCCGTCGTGTACGACCTGCTCGATCGCCGCGGCGACGCGTGGTACGTGGAAAGAGGCAAGCGCCACGCCGTCTCCGCGCTCCTTCCCGAACGCGACGGCCCGGACGCCACCGCCCGCGGCCACGCGCCTCCCGACGGCACCGGTTTCGGTCGTGCGCCGGAAGGAGATCCGGCATGACGCTCGCCGAGCTCAGCCTGAAGCGCCCCATCACGGCGATCATGTTCTTCGTGTCGATGGTGGCGATCGGCCTGATCGCGGCGTTCCGGCTGCCGCTCGAGCAGTTCCCGAGCATCGACGCGCCCTTCCTGTTCGTGCAGATCCCGTATCCGGGATCGACGCCGGCCGAGATCGAGCGCACGATCGCGCGGCCGGTGGAGGAGGCGCTGGCGACGCTGCCCGGCATCAAGCGCATGCGCTCGACGTCGGATGCCGAGTCGGCGCAGCTGTTCCTCGAGTTCAAGTGGGGCGAGAGCGTCGCGATCAAGGCGGTGCAGGCGCGCGAGAAGATCGACGCGATCCGCGACGAGCTGCCGTCCGACGTGCAGCGCTACCACGTGCTCAAGTTCTCGACCGGCGACCAGCCGATGCTGCAGCTGCGCATCGCCAACGAGGGCGGCGACCTCGCCAACGCGTACAACCTGCTCGAACGCGAGATCAAGCGCCCGCTCGAGCGCATTCCCGGCGTCGCGCGCGTGGACATCTCCGGCATCGGCAAGCCGGAAGTGCAGATCGAGCTGTCGTCGGAGCGCCTGACCGCGCACAACCTGAATCTCAACGACCTCTACCAGAAGCTGGAGAAGGCGAATTTCGCCGTGTCCGCCGGCCAGATCGACGCCGGCGGATCGCGCTTCCGCGTGCAGCCGCAAGGGCAGTGGAACAGCCTCGACGACATCCGCGCCGTGCCGCTCGACGCGAAGGGACTCAAGCTCGGCGACATCGCGACCGTCGGCCTGCGCCCGGCGCGCCTGGAATTCGCGCGGCGTCTCGACGGCAAGCCGGCGGTCGGCATCGACATTTTCCGCGAACGCAACGCGAACCTCGTCGACACCGGGCGCATGGTCGTCGCCGAGGTCGAGCGCATCCGCAAGTCGCCCGAACTGGCCGGCCTGCAGGTCTACGCGATGGAGAACCAGGCCGACAGCGTGACGCGCTCGCTGCGCGAACTCGGCAAGGCCGGCCTCGAAGGCACGCTGCTGTCGGTGATCGTGCTGTTCTTCTTCCTGCGCGACTGGCCGTCGACGCTGATGGTGTCGCTGGCGATCCCGATCTGCTTCGTGATGACGCTGGGCTGCATGCACTTCCTCGGCATCAGCCTGAACGTGCTGTCGATGATGGGCCTGCTGCTCGCGGTCGGCATGCTCGTCGACAACGCCGTCGTCGTCGTCGAGAGCATCTACCAGTACCGCGAGAAGCATCCGGACCGCGCCTGGTACAGCGCCGTGCAGGGCACCCAGGTGGTCGGCATCGCGATCGCCGCCGGCACGCTGTCCAGCATCGTCGTGTTCCTGCCGAACATCTTCGGCCAGGCGAACGACATCTCGATCTTCCTCGCCCAGGTCGCGATCGCGATGTCGATCGCGCATCTCGCGTCGTGGCTGGTCGCGGTCAGCCTGGTGCCGATGCTGGCCTCGCGGCTGCCGCCGCCGAAGTTCCTCGGCCAGGACACGGCGATCTCCCGTCTGCGCGAGCGCTACGGCCGGCTGGTCGACTGGACGCTGCGGCACCGCCGCTGGACCATGGCCGCGGTACTCGGCCTCGTCGTCGCCAGCCTCGTGCCGATGACGCAGACCAAGTCGAACATGTTCGACGACGGCGAGTCGCGCCAGTTGCAGCTCTGGTACCAGCTCAACGCGAACTACCGCTTGCAGGACCTGAAGCCGTCGATCCTGCGCATCGAGGAATTCCTCGACCGCAACCGCGAGCGCTGGGACATCGCCTCGATCTACACCTGGTACAACGAAGGCGGCGAGGCGATGACGCGCATCCTGCTGACCGACGACAAGCCGGGGCCGCTCGACCGCCTGTTCGGCCGCGCGAAGAAAGCGCAGCGGCCGGCGGCGCAGATCAAGGAAGAAATGCGCAAGGAGCTGCCCGCGCTGGCGGTCGGCAAGGTCGGCTTCGAATTCCAGGGCGGCACCAGCGGCGGCGTCGACATCTCGCTGATCGGCGACTCCATGGAGCAGTTGCGCGAACTCTCCGACAGCGTCGTGCCGGTGCTGGCGCGCCTGCCGGCGCTGCGCGACGTGCGCACCGAGAAGGGCAACGGCGATCGCGAGGTCGCCGCGCAGGTCGATCGCATACGCGCCAAACAATACGGCTTCGACGCGCAGACCGTATCGAACTACATCCAGATCGCGCTGCGCGGCATGCCGCTGAAGGACTTCCACGCCGGCGACCAGCAGTTGCCGACCTGGCTGCGTTTTCAGGGCACCGATACGCAGAATCTCGCAAGCCTGTCCGACTTCAAGCTGCGGGCGCCGGACGACACGCAGATTCCGCTGCTGTCGATGCTGCGCACCGACACGCGCGACACGCCCTCGGCGATCCAGCGCGTGGACCGCATGACGGCGCTGAAGATCAACGCCAGCCTCGCCGAGGGCAAGACGATGCCGGAGGCGCGCACCGAGATCGAGAAGGCGATGAGGGCGCTGGCGCTGCCGCCGGGCTACCGCTGGAGCTTCGGCGAAGGCTTCGACCGCGACCAGAACGCGGGCCAGCAGATGGCGATCAACACGCTGATCGCGCTGGTGCTCGTCTACGTCGTCATGTGCGCGATGTTCGAGTCGCTGATCTTTCCCGCCGCGATCATGACCACGTTCGTGTTCTCGATCTTCGGCGTGTACTGGCTGTTCTGGCTGACCGGGACGACGTTCTCGATCATGGCCGCGATCGGCGTGCTGATCCTGATGGGCGTGGTCGTCAACAACGGCATCGTCATGATCGTGCACATCAACCAGCTGCGGCACGAGGGCCACCTTCGCACCGAGGCGCTCGTGCTTGGCGCGAAGGAGCGCCTGCGCCCGGTGATGATGACGATGGCGACCGCGATCCTCGGCATGCTGCCGCTGACGTTCGGCGGTGCGCAGGCGTGGAGCAACGGGCCGCCGTACTTCCCGATGGCGCGCGCGAT
Source organism: Rhodanobacteraceae bacterium UBA703 (assembly GCA_002297645.1). Classification (GTDB taxonomy): domain Bacteria; phylum Pseudomonadota; class Gammaproteobacteria; order Xanthomonadales; family Rhodanobacteraceae; genus Dokdonella_A. The sequence goes on from DBMH01000203.1 coordinate 15,082, forward strand.
CGCCGGCGGCCTCACGTTCTCGACGATCGTGACCCTGCTCGCGCTGCCGTGCATCTACTCGCTGCTCGACGACCTGCGCCTGTGGGCACGCAGCGTGGTCGCCGATGCCCGCGCGGGGCGCGTGCGGCGCGTGCGCGCGCAGCCGGCATGAGGTCGCCGAAAGCGTAGGCGCTCTCCCGGGAAACGGACGAGGGCCGCCCGCCGTCCGCTCGGTCTGCTTCCGGCTTCCTTCGAAGGTCCTTGAACGGCATTTGCCGCCGACGGGTTTCCCCGCTGCCCGCGCGACCGCTCCATCGCGATGCGCGAAGGACGGCTGTCCAGGGCGGAGGGTTCGATGACGGCTTCGCGCAGCGCTAGCCCCCCCCGGCCGGTGCGTCCGCCGGATTCGTCGATCCCGGTTCGCCCGGTCCGGGCGACTCGTCGGCCGTTCGGTGGACGTCACCTGTGCCGCGCACGCGACCTCAT
>DBMH01000254.1 GCA_002297645.1 Rhodanobacteraceae bacterium UBA703
TGCGCGCCGCCTGGTGGTCCGATGCCAGCGGCATTCCGCCCGGCGCCGGCGTGGCCTTGCTCGGCGGCACCGATGCATCGCCCGACCCGACATGGCCCGGACTGGATTGCCTGCGCCGCCTGTGGAGCGGCGAAAGCACCGACGCACGCGCCGTGCAGGCGAGCATCGCCGCGACCGTCGCGAGGCGGCCGCGCGTCGGGCTGCCGGTTCTGGTCGCACAGGGGGAGGGTGACGGCCTGTTGCCGATCGCGTTCTCCGGGACTCCGTACGTGAAGGCGCTCGAAGAGGCCGGCCTCGCCCCTGTCTACTGGCGCGTGCCGCATGCCCAGCATTTCGATGCGTTCCTCGCGCTGCCGGGTTTCGGCGACCGGCACGTGCCGCTGATGCCGTACGGCTACGCCTTGCTCGACGCGCTGTGGGCGCACCTCTCGGCCGGTGCGCCGTTGCCAGCGTCGCGCCGCTTCGACACGAAGCCGCGCGGGACGGCGGCGCTCGATCGCGGCATGCTGGGTTTCTGAGCCTCGCATCAACCGATCGGAGCCGCCCGGCATGACGACGATCCGTCCCGACGTGCGGCAGGCACGCCCCGCCGATGCGGCGGAGGTGGTGCCGCTGCTGGTCGAGGCGATCGACCATCTCGCACTGCAGCTGGCCGGCGCCGACGACCATGCCGGCGCCGTGCCATTCTTCGCGCGCCTGTTCCAGGCGCGCGGCAACCGCTACGGCTACGAACACGCGCTCGTGCTCGAGTCCGGCGGCGAGATCGCCGCGGTGATCCTCGCCTATCCCGGTCGTGACGAAGCGGTGCTTGCGGCGCCCGTGCTCGCCGCCTGCCGCGAACGCGATCCGTCCGGTACGTACCGCCACGAATCCGAGAGCGCGCCGGACGAGTTCTACCTCGATGCGTTGACGGTGGCGCCACGACATCGGGGTGCGGGTCACGCGGCGACCCTGATCGAGGCGGCCTGCACGCGCGCCGCCGCGGCCGGCCATCCGCGCGCCGGCCTGCTGGTCGACATCGAGAAGCCCGGTGTGAAGCGTCTCTACGAAAGACTCGGCTTCGCCGTCGACGGCGAGCGGACGCTGGCCGGGCATCGCTACGAACACATGAGTCGCGCGCTGGTTCACCGACCTTGACGAGGTGTACGCCGCCGCTGGCGCGATGCGATCCTGAGCGGCGATACGAGGCCTGCAACCGTACCGATCCCCGGAGTCGATCCGATGCGTCCGATCCTTGCTGTCGTCCTGCTGGTCTCCGCGTCCTGCGCCGTGGCGGCGCCACCGCAATCCCAGGCTCCATCGGTCGTTGCACCGCCGTTCGTCGCCGCGTTGATCGAGCGCGCCCGTGCCGCGCCGCCGACGAACCCGCCGACGAGTGTCGTGCGCTACACCTACCTCGGGCGAACCGTGTACTACGTGCCGCCGCGATGCTGCGACGTTCCCGGAGCGCTCTACGACGCCGATGGCGCGCGCCTGTGCGAGCCCGATGGCGGTTTTGCCGGTTCCGGCGACGGCAAGTGTCCGGATTTCCTCGAACGGCGCCGCGACGAGTCGCTCGTCTGGAAGGACGAACGCTGAGTTCCACGTCGGCAGGGGCGGGCGCTGCGCTCGCGCCGAGCAGGCATACTGGGCGGCCATGAACGCCTGTTCTCCCGCCGTCCCGCCGTTGTCCCCGGCCGCCGCCGAGCTGGCGCAGCGTGCCCGGCAGGCGATCGAGCGCGGCGCCTGGGACGAAGCCGTGCAGCCCTTGAACGATGCGCTTCGCATGCAGCCGGCGCATTCCGATCTGCTGCGCTTGAGCGGCCTGCTCGAGCAGGGGCGCGGCAATGCCGCCAATGCCGCAATGCTGTTCGGGCATCTGCACCAGCGCCACCCGGACGACGCGACACTGGCGAATCATCTCGGTGCGGCGCTGGCCCTGGCAGGGCGCATCGACGCCGCGATCGAGGCGTTCCGGCGCGCCCTCGCCCTGGATCCCGGGTTGCTCGGCGCGGCGTACAACCTCGGCCGCGCCCTGGACCAGCGCGGCGACGCCACTGCGGCCTGCGCCGCCTTCGACGTCGCGCTCCGTATTGATCCCCGCTACGGGCCGGCGCGCGTGCTGCGCGCGGAGAGTTTGAAGAAGCTCGGCCGACTGCCGGAAGCGCAGCGCGAACTCCGCGACGTGCTGCGCAGCGATCCGGGCGCACTCTCGGCCTGGATCGCGCTGGCGAACCTGCGCGCGTTCGAGCCGGGCAGCGAGGATCTCGATGCGATCGCGCGCGTGTACGCGAACCCGCGGCTGGACGGCGCGCAGCGCACGGGGCTCGGCTTCGCCTACGGCGCGATGCTGGAGGCGGCCGGCCGCTATGCCGAGGCGTTCGACGTGCTGCGAGCCGCGAACTCGGAGGTACGCCGTCGTTGCCAGTGGAGCGCCCCGGCGGTCAGCGCCCTGATCGACGACATCCTTGCCGCGTTCGCGGCACCGGCCTCCGCCGGCGAAAACGATGCAACGCGCGGGCACGGCGCGATCTTCCTCGTGGGCATGCCGCGCTCGGGTTCGACGCTGGCCGAACAGATCCTCGCAGCGCATCCCGCCGTCACCGGCGGCGGCGAGCGCGAGGACATCGCGCGCATCCTGCAGCAGGAGTCGGTACGGCGCGGGCGCCGCTTTCCGACCTGGGTCGTCGACGCGGATGTGGCGGATTGGCGACGCCTCGGCGAGGACTACCTGCAGCGCTGCGCGGCATGGCGCGGCAATCGTCCGTATTTCACGGACAAGACGCTGACGAACTGGCAGACGCTCGGCGCGATACGACGCATGCTGCCCGGCGCGCGCTTCGTGCATTGCGTCCGCGATCCGCTCGAGACGGCCTGGAGTTGCTACAAGCACCACTTCGGCGAGGCGCAGTACTTCACCTACGACTTCGACGAACTGGCTGCGTTCTCGCACGACTGCGCGCGCGCGATGCGCGCATGGGACGCACGCCATCCCGGCTGGATCCACCGTCACGAACACGAAGCCCTGCTGGCGCAACCGGAAGCGCAGACGCGCGCATTGCTCGTGGCCTGCGGCCTCGCCTTCGACCCGGCCTGCCTGCGGTTCCACGAAGTGCAGCGGGAAGTGCACACCGCGAGCGCGGCGCAGGTGCGCCAGCCGCTGCAGCGTCGCGTACCGCTCGCCGAACGCTACGGTACCTTGCTCGACCCGCTGCGCCGCGCGCTCGCTGCCGCCGGGTAGCCCGGCG
>DBMH01000215.1 GCA_002297645.1 Rhodanobacteraceae bacterium UBA703
GCCGGGCTTGCGTGCTGCCACCCTCGGCGTCGCGCGCGACCTGCTGGCGCGCGGCGAACCCGTGTCCGCGAAGCCGTTGCTGGAGCGCCTCGTCGCGGCATGGCCGGCGAGCGACGAGGCCGGCAAGGCACGCCTCCTGCTGGCGGACTTCGCGTAGCGCTCAGCGGCTCGGTGCGGCGGCCGGGGCCAGCTTGTCGAGGAACTCGCGGTAGGTCGCGATCTCCGGCGCGAGCGGATGCTCCGGATACGCCTTCACGAGCTGGTCGAGCAGGGTCCGCGCCTCGGCATCCTTGCCCATGCGCTCGGCCAGCAGCTTCGCCGCGAGCAGGTAGTTGCGCGGAATGTCGCGATGCTTCGGATGGCGCTTGTGGAAGCCCGACAGCAGCTTCAGCGCGACCTGGGTATTGCCCGCGTCGACCGCCTTCTGTGCGATGCGCGCGACGTCGTCGGGCGAGGCGGGCTGGAACGCAGGATCGAGATCGAGGCATTCGCGCACGACGTCGACTGCGCGACGATCCTTGTCCTGCGAAAGCAGGAGCGTGATCCATTCGCGGCCGTGGCGAAGCTGCTCGTCGCGCCGGTTGCCGAGCGCCAGAAGCTTGCGGTACTGCGCATGCAGCGCCTCGGTGCCGCCGCGCGAACGCAGTTGTTCGGCGATGCGCTCGCAGGCGGCGTCGGGGTTGCCGTCCCGCACGAGCTGCGCGGCTTCGTCGAGGGTTTCCTGGTCCGGGTCGGCCATGGCGCGACGCAGCGGCGCGGGCGCCTGCACGGGCTCGTAGCCGACTTCCTCGTGGTACTGATAGATCAGGTAACCCATCAGGTGAAAGGTCGCGACGATCACGTAGTGCGAGATCACGCTGACGAGGATGATCGCCAGGAAGCCGGGCAGCAGGCTCATCGCGAAGGCCTGGGCATAGAGCTGGCTGGCGAAGAACACGAAGTACAACAGGACGACCGCGACATAGGGCCAGCCGAGGCGGGCGAGGATCGCCAGCCAGGTCGCCGGGTTGAGCGCGTGCATCAGGTTTTCGTCCATCGCCAGCGACATCACCGCGGCGGGCCAGCACAGGCCGAGCACGAGCAGTACGGCGAGGCCGCCGCCGGAGCCGAGCAGGAGGAAGCCGGCGATGCCCGCGGCGATGAACACGACCTGCAGCCAGATCTGGTTCCAGCCGGTGCGGTCCTCGACGTTGACGCTGCCCTCCGGTGGCGTCAGGCGGCCGTTGGCGGAGGCACGCAAGCACTCGAAGGCGTACTTGTACATCGCGACCCAGACCACGAGATCCGCCACGAAGCCGAGCATGCCCGGCAGGTAGCCGACGAGATGGCACAGCGCCAGCACGCAGATCGTCAGCATCGCGTCGGCGTGCAGCGGGTACAGCGAGATCTCGCGCAGGCGGTTCCAGAACGGAACGATCGGCGTCGGGCTCATCGGGGCTTCCTTGCGCAGGGTGGGGCGACCGCGGCCGCGGGAGAGGAATTCCTTCAGCGCTTCGTGAGCGAGCCGAGCACGCCGCGCAGCAACACGCGACCCAACTGGTTGCCGGCGTTGCGCGCGGCCGACTTCGCCATGGCCTCGACCATGCCCTGGCGGCGCCCGGTGCCGAACAGCATGCCCTTGGCCACGTCGAGCCAGCCGCCGTCCTGTGCCGCGGCGCCGGCGGTCGTCTTCGACTTCGGCGCGTCGTCCGTGGCCGCCGTCGCCTGCGTGCGCGCGGCGAGGATCTCGAACGCGGATTCGCGGTCGACCATCGTGTCGTACTTGCCTCCGATCGGCGAACGCGAGCGCACCGTGGCGCGTTCCGTATCGGTGATCGTGCCGATGCGGCAGCCCGGCGACGCGACCAGCACGCGCTCGACCGGCAGCGGCTTGCCGCCGTCCTGCAGCGTCGACACCAAAGCCTCGCCCACGCCGAGCTGCGTGATCGCTTCGACGACGTCGATCTTCGGATTCCGCGCGAACGTCTGCGCCGCCGCCTTGACCGCCTTCTGGTCGCGCGGCGTGAACGCGCGCAGCGCGTGCTGCACGCGGTTGCCCATCTGGCCGAGGATCACGTCGGGCAGGTCGTCCGGATTCTGCGAGCAGAAGTACACGCCGACTCCCTTCGAGCGGATCAGGCGCACGACCTGTTCCACGCGCTGGCGCAAGGACGCCGGAGCGTCATCGAACAGCAGGTGCGCCTCGTCGAAGAAGAACACCAGCTTCGGCTGGTCGAGATCGCCGACCTCGGGCAGCTTCTCGAACAGTTCCGACAGCATCCACAGCAGGAACGTGGTGTAGAGCTTCGGCTTCAGCACCAGCTGGTCGGCGGAGAGGATGTTGACGACGCCGCGGCCGGACATGTCCTGGCGCATGAAGTCGACGAGATCGAGCGCGGGTTCGCCGAAGAAGGAATCGCCGCCGGCCTGCTCCAGCGAGAGCAGGGAGCGCTGGATCGCCGCGATCGAGGCCGGCGAGACCAGGCCGTAGCGCTGCGAGATGTCCTTCGCGTGCTCGCTCGCGAACGCGAGCATCGAGCGCAGGTCCTTGAGGTCGAGCAGCAGCAGGCCTTCGTCGTCGGCCGCCTTGAACACGACCTCGAGCACGCCGGCCTGGGTGTCGTTGAGTTCGAGCAGGCGCGCGAGCAGCGGAGGTCCCATCTCGGAGATCGTCGTGCGGATCGGATGGCCGGCCTTGCCGTAGATGTCCCAGAACACGACCGGATTCGCCGACGGCGTCCAGTCGGCGATGCCGAGCGTGTCCAGGCGTGCCTTGAGCTTGTCGTTCATGCTGCCGGCCTGGGACAGGCCGGCGAGGTCGCCCTTGACGTCGGCGAGGAAGACCGGCACGCCCAGCTTCGAGAAGCCTTCGGCGAGCAGCATCAGGGAGACGGACTTTCCGGTGCCGGTGGCGCCGGCGATCATGCCGTGACGGTTCGCGTACTTCGGCAGCAGGAACACGCTTTCGTCGCCCTTGCCGATCAGGATGTCGCCCACGTGTCGCCTCGCCCGTATGTGTCCGGCCGGCATTGTAGCGGGCAAACGGCGGGCGGTTGCCGCGGCGCGCATGCGCGGGGTACCTTGCGGCGCTTCGTCCGCCGCGGAACCGCCCCGATGTCCCCGATCTCCCGCCTCGCCGCCGCCGTCGCCACGGCCCTCCTCGCTGCTTGTGCCGGCACCCCGCAGACACGCAAGCCGGGAACCGCGAAGGGCGGGGTGGACGAGACCGCGGTCAATGCGCTGTATGCGCGCCTGGATCGCGACAGCCGCCGCTACTCGGACGGCCTCGCGCTCGCGCGCGCCGGCGACACCGCGAAGGCGCAGGGCGAGATGAAGGTGGCGCTGGATGACCTGCGGGCTGCCGCGACCGGCTGCGCCACCGTTCCGGGTTGCGACCCGCAGCGCTTCGTCGCCGGCTTCGACGCCTTGCTGCGCCAGGGCATCGGCGACGGGCCGGGGGATGCCGGCGCGGCCGACGAGGACGCGGACGGGGTCGACGAGCCCGCCGAAGGCGCCGTTTCCCCGGCGGTGAAGCAGATGCCGCAGCTCGGCCGCACCGTCACGCTGCTGAAGGGGCGCGAGCTCAGCGAAGTCATCGCGGTGAACGAACCGGTCAAGGCGGCGCTGGAGGAATGGCTGACGCAGTACCGCCCGTTCCTGATGACCGCATGGGAGAACTACCAGTACATGCGCGCGCAGATGTGGCCCGAGTACCAGAAGGCGGGGCTGCCGGAGGCGCTGCTGTTCGGCATGCTGGCGAAGGAGTCCGGCGGCAAGGTGCACGCGGTATCGCGTTCGGGCGCCTCCGGGCCGCTGCAGTTCATGTACGCGACCGGCTTGCGCTTCGGGCTGAGCACGGTCGACGGGTTCGACCAGCGCTTCGATCCGCGCCTTTCCGCGCGGGCGAATGCGGCCTACGTCAACGAGCAGCTGGCGATCTTCAACAACAACCTCGAGCTCGTCATCGGCGCCTACAACGGCGGGGAAGGCGCGATGCAGCGTCGAGCCGGCCGCGGCGCGGCCGCCGTGAGCTTCTGGGATCCGCAGATCTACTACGGGGTCTCGCAGGAGACGCGCGAATACGTGCCGTCGGTGCTGGCGGCGGCATGGCTCTTCCTGCATCCGGAACGCTACAACCTGCAGTTCCCGAGGATTCCCGCGCAACCCGGCAGCATCACGCTGAAGCGGCCGGTCTCGATCGCCGAGCTGACGATCTGCCTGGGCCAGCGCGACGACGGCCACGGCGGCTGGTTCCGCACCTTGCGCAACCTGAATCCGCAGCTCGATCCGCAGCAGCGGGAGCCGGCTGGCGCGAAGCTGGTCGTCCCGCAGCCGCTGGAGGCGGTCTACGAGCGGGATTGCGCGCAGGGGCAGTGGCCGGTGCTGGCGGAGCAACTGCATGCCGCCGTGGTGCCGCCACCCCCGCCGGTGGCGCTGGCGCGCACGGCGGGCGATCCCGCGAAGCCGGCGGCGAAGTCGGTGACCGTGCGCAAGGGCGATACGCTGACGTCGATCGCGGGACGCACGGGCTGCGCCGTCAGGCAGATCGCCTCGGTGAACGGCTTGCGGCCGCCTCACTACGCGATCAAGCCGGGGCAGGTGCTGAAGCTGTCTTCCTGTTCCGCACGATGACGCGGAGCCCGGTCTTCCCGGGCCGCTCGTGACGAAGGAGCCGCGTCAGGCGGCTTCGGCGTCGTTGAGCATCCAGCGGCTCAGCTCGGCGGCCGGGATCGTTTCCTTCAGCGAACGCAGCGCGCGCATCAGCTGGCGGTGCAGTTCCTGCTGTTCGCCGAACGGCGAATCCTTGGTCTCGTGGTAGGCGACGGCCAGCCACAGGGCGATGCCGCGCAGGCGCACCTGCAGGTTTTCAGAGCGCAGGCGCTCCAATCCGATGTCGGTGCCGCTGCCCCAGGCGCGGTACTTGTCCTCGGGCGGCGTGGCGTAGAGATGCGGGAATTCGCTCTTCGAAGCGTTCGTGAATTCCCGCAGGGCGATCGCCGCGAGCTGCCGGCGCACGTTGGGCGGCAGCTGTTCCAGCGTCTTGTTGATCTCGCGATACTGCCGGCGCAACTGGAGAGTGCGCGTCAGCGCGATCAAGCGGGTAACGAGCTGCATCGCTCCTCCCTACGGTTCTGGCGGAGTCCGGATCGGGAAATCGTCCGAAGTTCAGACCATATTAATGTTTTTTTCAGGGAAAAGGTCGCCCACCACGTCACAAATTGTCTTCCACCGTCAGGATTTGACGGTCGCGAGGCGGCCGATGGCCTCGCCGACGCGCACGGGACGCTCCGGATCCAGGCCGGGATCGAGGTGGCCGAGCCCCGGCGGAACCAGCACGATGGCGGTCGATCCCATGTTGAAGCGGCCGAACTCGGCGCCGCGCGCGAGGCGGATGCCCCGGCCGCGCCAGTCGCGGCGCGTGATCTTCGAGGCATAGGGCGGCACTTCGACCCCTCCCCATACGGTCTCGATGCCGGAGACCAGCATCGCGCCGACCAGCACGACGACGAACGGGCCGCGCTCGCCGCGGAAATGGCAGACCAGGCGTTCATTGCGGGCGAACACGCGGTCGATGCCTTCGACCGCGAACGGGGCGACGCTGAACAGGCGCCCGGGCACATGCACGGTTTCGACGAGCTCGCCATCGAGCGGCATGTGCAGCCGATGGTAGTCGCGGGGGGACAGATAGACTGTCAGGAAGCCGCCGTCGACGTAGTCCCTCGCGGCATCGGAATCGGCGAGCAGTTCCTCCACGCTGTAGTCGCGGCCCTTGGCCTGCAGGATGCGTCCCGCGGCGATCGCGCCGGACCGGCTGACGCGGCCGTCGGCCAGGCACAGGATGGCGTCTGCCGCGCCGGCCAGCGGCCGCGCGCCGGGCTTCAACGCGCGGGTGAAGAATGCGTTGAAGTGCGGATAGGCGGCCGGATCCGGATTCGCGGCCTCGTCGAGGTCGACGTCGTAGCTGTGCACCACGCGCCGGATCAGGAAGTCCTTCCACGGTGCGAAGGTCCAGCGCGTGGCGTGACGCACGAGCGCCGACAGCGCCTTCTGCGGCACCAGATGTTGTACGAGGACGGAAAGACTCATCGTGGGGTCAGTTCGCAGCGAGCTTCTGCAAGTCGGCCGCCATCTTCGCCGGGTCGAACGGTGGCCGGAACAGGCCGACCTGCCGACCGGCCGGGTCGATCAGCACGACCGAGGCGCTGTGGTCGACGCTGTAGGTGCCGTCCTTCGGTTCGCCGCGCGTGTAGATCAGCCCGAGTGCGCGCGTCAGCGGCTGCAATGCCTCGTCCGGCCCCGTGGCCGCGACGAAGTCCTTGCTGAAATAGCCGACGTAGCGGGCGAGTACATCCGGAGTGTCGCGCGCGGGATCGACCGAAATGAAGGTGAAGCGCACGCGATCGGCGACGCCGGCGTCCGCGAGCCGCTTGTGCACCTGCTTGAACGTGGTCAGCGTGGTCGGGCAGACGTCCGGGCAGTTCGTGAAGCCGAAGAACACGACGGTCCAGTGTCCTTTCCAGTCGGCGAGCGTCAGCGGCGAGCCGTCGCTGCGCGAGAGCGAGAACTCCGGCAGCGCGCGCGGGGCAGGATAGGCGACGGCGGCTTCGAGCGGAGGCAGGGCGGGGGCCTGCAGCTGGCGCAATCCGAGCCAGAGTCCGAGGCCGGCCGCGACGGCGGCGATGAGGATGAGCCACGTCGCCTGGACGCGGCCCTTCGAGGGGAAGGAAGTCATCGCAGCAGTATAGGTGCTGTCGCCGTCGAATCGGAGCGTCGCGGTGTCGCGCGGAACCCCGTCGGCGAATGGCGTCGAAAGAGGACGGTGCAAAAACAAAAAGGCCGGCGATGTCGTCGCCGGCCTTTTCGTCTTCATGTGGCGCGCCCGGAAGGATTCGAACCTCCGACCCCCAAGTTCGTAGCCTGGTGCTCTATCCAGCTGAGCTACGGGCGCATGAATCGTTCGTCCGTGGCGTGCGGGTCGGCCGTCTTTCTCGTGGCCGCCGTACGTCTCGGCGAGGCGCGGGATTATTCTGATCCGGGCCCTCCGCGTCAACACTTTTCTTCAAAAAACTTTTCGCGTCGACGTGTCGGCGCACGTCTACAACCGTGCCGCCAGCCGTGTTCCCTGCGAGATCGCGCGCTTGGCGTCGAGTTCCGCGGCGACGTCCGCACCGCCGATCACGTGCACGGGCACGCCGACGCCGGCGAGTTCGTCCTTCAGCGTGCGGTTCGGTTCCTGGCCCGCGCAGACGACGATCGTGTCGACCGGCAGCAACTGCGTTTCGTCGCCGATGCGGATGCGCAGGCCGTGGTCGTCGATGCCTTCGTAGGCCACCCCGCCGAGCATCGTCACGCGCTTGGCCGCGAGCGTCGCACGATGCACCCAGCCGGTCGTCTTGTTGAGGCGCCTGCCGGGCTTGCCGGGCGTGCGTTGCAGCAGCCAGATCTGGCGTTCCGGTGCTTCCGGCGCCGGCTTCACGAGGCCGGCGCGCGCGGTGAGCGTGGTGTCGACGCCCCACTCGCGCGTCCAGCGCGCGACGTCCGTGCTCGGCGAGGGCGCGTCTTCGACGAGGAACTCGGCGACGTCGAAACCGATGCCGCCGGCGCCGATGATCGCGACCGTGCGGCCGACCGGCACGCCGTGGCGCAGCACGTCGATGTAGCTGACGACGTTCGCGCGCTCGTCGCCCGGGATTGATACAGGGCGCGGCGTGACGCCGGTCGCGACGACGATTTCGTCGAAGCCGCGCAGCGACTCCGCCGTCGCCGCGGTCGAGAGCCGCAGCGTGACGCCGGTCCGTTCGAGCTGGCGCGCGTAGTAGCGCAGCGTTTCGTGGAATTCCTCCTTGCCGGGAATGCGCTTGGCCATGTTGAACTGGCCGCCGATCTCGGCAGCCTGCTCGAACAGGGTCACCGCATGGCCGCGTTCGGCCAGCGTGGTCGCGCAGGCGAGGCCGGCAGGCCCGGCGCCGACGACGGCGATGCGCTTCTTCTCCGCGGCCGGCGAAATCACGAGTTCGGTCTCGTGGCAGGCGCGCGGGTTGACGAGGCAGCTCGCACGCTTCTTCTCGAACACGTGGTCGAGGCAGGCCTGGTTGCAGGCGATGCAGGTGTTGATGTCGGCCGCGCGGTCCTCGCGTGCCTTGCGCACCCAGTCCGGGTCGGCGAGCAGCGGGCGCGCCATCGACACCATGTCGGCGTCGCCCGACGCCAGGATGCGTTCGGCGACGTCGGGCACGTTGATCCGGTTCGTCGTGATCAGCGGGAGGGAAACGATTTCCTTCATGCGCCGCGTGACCCAGGCGAAGCCCGCGCGCGGCACGCTGGTGACGATCGTCGGGATGCGCGCCTCGTGCCAGCCGATGCCGGTGTTGATCAGCGACGCGCCGGCCGTTTCGATTTTCCTGGCGAGCATCGCAATCTCGTCCCAGGCCTGCCCGCGCTCGACGAGGTCGAGCATCGACAGCCGGTAGACGATGATGAAGTCGCGCCCGACCGCGGCGCGCATGCGCTCCACGATCTCGACCGGAAAGCGCTGCCGCTTCTCGACCGAGCCGCCCCAGTCGTCCTCGCGCCGGTTCGTGCGCTCGACGAGGAACTGGTTGATGAGATACCCCTCCGATCCCATGACCTCGACGCCGTCGTAGCCGGCGTCCTGCGCCCTGCGTGCGCAGTTGACGAAGTCGCCGATCGTGCGTTCGACGCCGCGCGCCGTCAGCGCGCGCGGCGTGAACGGCGTGATCGGCGACTTCAGCTTGGACGGCGCTACCGACAGCGGGTGATAGGAATAGCGGCCACCGTGGAGGATCTGCATGCAGATGCGTCCGCCCTCCGCGTGCACGGCGCGCGTGACCTTGCGATGCCGCGCGACGTGCCACGGCATCGACAGGCGTCCGCCGAACGGCGTCAGCCAGCCCTCGATGCTCGGCGCGAGGCCGCCAGTCACGATCAGCCCGACGCCACCGCGCGCGCGCTCGGCGAAATACGCGGCCAGCTTGTCGTAGTCGCGCGCGCGGTCTTCTAGGCCGGTGTGCATCGAACCCATCAACACGCGATTGGGCAGGGTGACGTGACCGAGATCGAGCGGGGCGAACAGGTGCGGGTAGCGCATGCGGGCGGCCTGGCGGGCTCAAACGATCGTATGAAGATGCCCGGAATGCGCTTCGCCCACAAGGGAGTCCGCCTTCGATTGCCGTGGCGATCCGGGCGGGAGCGCCGATCGCGAAAAAAGACCGTGGACCCGGACTCCGGTCGCTCCTTCATCCCCGCCCCGTGGAGCGCACCTCGCGCTATTGGTAGCGCGACGGTCACAGACGGGCCGATTCGGCCGCCATCGACCGCCCGACGCATGGCAGCCTCGAGCCGGCGGCGCAATGACGGAAGAGACGCGGCGGCGAGCCAGGCATACCGCAAAGTGGCGGGATCGGACGTTGTCGCCGGCAAGCGACGTCGGCGACGGGCGAGCCGACGCCCGGCTCGTTCGCGATCGTCCCGGATGACGGAGCCGTATCTCGGCTCTGGCACAATAGGCGACCTACGCGCGATCTCCGCCACGCTCGATGCGCTGCGCGTCGAGCCAGCCGCCTTCACGGACCTTCCGCCATGAACACGAACTACCGCAAACCGCTCCCGGGCACGAAGCTCGACTGGTTCGACGCGCGCGCCGCCGTCGATGCGATCCAGCCGGGCGCGTGGGACGCGCTGCCGTATACCGCGCGCGTGCACGCCGAGAACATCGTGCGTCGCGCCGATCCTTCGCGCATCGGCGCGTATCTCGGTCAATTGATCGAACGCAAGCGCGACCTCGATTTCCCTTGGTTTCCGGCGCGCGTGGTCTGTCACGACATCCTGGGCCAGACCGCGCTGGTCGATCTGGCCGGCTTGCGCGACGCGATCGCGGAGCAGGGCGGCGATCCGGCAGCGGTGAATCCGGTCGTGCCGGTGCAGCTCATCGTCGACCACTCGCTCGCGGTCGAATGCGGCGGCTACGACCCGGACGCGTTCGCGAAGAACCGGGCGATCGAGGACCGCCGCAACGAGGACCGCTTCCACTTCATCGACTGGACGAAGAAGGCGTTCCGCAACGTCGACGTGATCCCGCCGGGCAACGGCATCATGCACCAGATCAACCTGGAGAAGATGTCGCCGGTGATCTACGTGCAGGAGGGTGTCGCGTTCCCCGATACCTGTGTCGGCACCGACAGTCACACGCCGCACGTCGACGCGCTCGGCGTGATCGCCGTCGGCGTCGGCGGCCTCGAAGCCGAAAACGTCATGCTCGGCCGCGCCTCGTGGATGCGACTGCCCGATATCGTGGGCGTGGAGCTTTCCGGCAAGCCGCAGCCCGGCATCACCGCGACCGACGTCGTGCTGGCGCTGACCGAGTTCCTGCGCCAGTCAAAGGTCGTCGGCGCGTATCTCGAATTCCGCGGCGAAGGCGCGGCCGCGCTGACGGTCGGCGATCGCGCGACGATCTCGAACATGGCGCCGGAATACGGCGCGACCGCGGCGATGTTCTTCATCGACGACAACACGCTCGACTACCTGCGCCTGACCGGTCGCAGCGACGAGCAGGTCGCCTTGGTGGAGAGCTACGCGAAAACCGCCGGCCTCTGGGCCGACGCGCTGAAGACCGCGCAGTACGAACGCACGCTGCATTTCGACCTGTCGTCGGTCGTGCGCAACATGGCCGGCCCGTCGAATCCGCATCGCCGCCTGCCGGTGAGCGACCTCGCCGAGCGCGGCATTGCCGACGAAGCGAAGCTCGCTTCGGGCAAGGGCGAGGAAGCACGGGGCCTGATGCCGGACGGCGCGGTCATCATCGCCGCGATCACCAGCTGCACGAACACCTCGAACCCGCGCAACGTCATCGCGGCGGGCCTCATCGCGCGCAACGCGAACGCGAAGGGGCTCGTGCGCAAGCCGTGGGTCAAGACCTCGCTCGCGCCCGGCTCGAAGGCCGTGCAGCTGTACCTGGAAGAAGCGGGCCTGCTGCCGGAGCTGGAGAAGCTCGGCTTCGGCATCGTCGCGTTCGCCTGCACGACCTGCAACGGCATGAGCGGCGCGCTCGATCCGGCGATCCAGCAGGAAATCATCGACCGCGATCTCTACGCGACCGCGGTGCTGTCCGGCAACCGCAACTTCGACGGGCGCATCCATCCGTACGCGAAGCAGGCCTTCCTCGCCTCGCCGCCGCTGGTCATCGCGTATGCGATCGCCGGCACGGTGCGTTTCGACATCGAGAAGGACGTGCTCGGCGTGGATGCGCAGGGCAACGAAGTGCGCCTCAAGGACATCTGGCCGAGCGACGCCGAGATCGACGCGATCGTGAAGGCCAGCGTGAAGCCCGAGCAGTTCAAGAAGGTCTACGAACCGATGTTCAAGCTCGCCGTCGATTCCGGCGAGAAGGCCGCGCCGTTGTACGACTGGCGTGCGATGAGTACCTACATCCGTCGTCCGCCGTACTGGGAAGGCGCATTGGCCGGCGAGCGCACATTGAAAGGACTGCGTCCGCTCGCGGTGCTCGGCGACAACATCACGACCGACCACCTGTCGCCGTCGAACGCGATCCTGGCGTCGAGCGCGGCCGGCGAATACCTCGCGAAGATGGGCCTGCCGGAAGAGGACTTCAATTCCTACGCGACGCATCGCGGCGACCACCTGACCGCGCAGCGCGCGACGTTCGCGAACCCGCAGCTCGTCAACGAGATGGCCGTGGTCGACGGTACCGTGAAGAAAGGCTCGCTGACCCGCCTCGAACCCGACGGCAAGGTCCTGCGCATGTGGGAAGCGATCGAGACCTACATGGAGCGCAAGCAGCCGCTGATCATCATCGCCGGCGCCGACTACGGGCAGGGTTCTTCGCGTGACTGGGCGGCCAAGGGCGTGCGCCTCGCCGGCGTCGAGGCGATCGTCGCCGAAGGCTTCGAGCGCATCCATCGCACCAACCTTATCGGCATGGGCGTGCTGCCGCTGGAATTCCCGCTCGGCGTCGACCGCAGGAAACTCGGCATCGACGGCAGCGAGACGTTCGACGTGACCGGCGAGCGCACGCCGGGCGGCATGCTCAATCTCGTTGTGCACCGTCGCAACGGCGAAACCTTCGAGGTCCCGGTGCGCTGCCGCCTCGATTCCGACGAGGAAGTCTCGATCTACGAAGCCGGCGGCGTGCTGCAGCGCTTCGCGCAGGATTTCCTCGAATCGTCGAAGGCGGCCTGAATCATGGCATCGACGGCACAGATCCGGATTCCCGCCACCTACCTGCGCGGCGGCACGTCCAAAGGCGTGTTCTTCCGCCTGCAGGACTTGCCCGATGCCGCACAGCAGCCCGGTGCTGCGCGCGACGCGCTGCTGCTGCGCGTGATCGGTTCGCCCGACCCGTACGGCAAGCAGATCGACGGCATGGGCGGAGCGACCTCGAGCACCAGCAAGACCGTGATCGTGTCGAAGAGCACGCGGCCCGACCACGACGTCGACTACCTGTTCGGCCAGGTCTCGATCGACCGGCCGTTCGTCGACTGGTCCGGCAACTGCGGCAACCTGTCCGCCGCGGTCGGCCCGTTCGCGATCGCGAACGGATTGATCGAGCCCGCTAGGATCCCGCAGGACGGCGTCTGCACGGTACGCATCTGGCAGGCCAACATCGGCAAGACGATCGTCGCTCACGTGCCGGTCGCGAACGGCCAGGTGCAGGAGACCGGAGACTTCGAGCTCGACGGCGTGACGTTCCCTGCCGCCGAGATCCAGCTCGAATTCCTCGACCCGGCCGACGAGGGCGAGGACGGCGGCGCGATGTTCCCGACCGGAAATCTCGTCGACGACCTCGACGTGCCGGGTGTCGGTACGTTCAAGGCGACATTGATCAATGCCGGCATCCCGACGATCTTCCTGAACGCGACGGACATCGGCTGCGCCGGCACCGAACTGCAGGACGCGATCAACGGCGACGCGAAGGCGCTGGCGATGTTCGAGATGATCCGCGCGCACGGTGCATTGAAGATGGGCCTGATCAAGGACGTCGCCGAGGCCGCTTCGCGCCAGCACACGCCGAAGGTCGCGTTCGTCGCGCCGCCTGCGGACTACACGGCGTCGAGCGGCAAGGGGATCGCGGCGGCCGACATCGACCTCAACGTGCGCGCGCTGTCCATGGGCAAGCTGCACCACGCGATGATGGGTACGGCCGCGGTGGCGATCGGTACCGCGGCGGCGATTCCCGGCACCCTCGTCAACCTCGCGGCCGGCGGCGGCGAGCGCGAGGCGGTGCGTTTCGGACATCCGTCGGGAACCCTGCGCGTCGGCGCGCAGGCGCGTCGTGTCGACGGCGCGTGGACGGTGACGAAGGCGATCATGAGCCGCAGCGCGCGCGTGCTGATGGAGGGGGCGGTGCGCGTGCCGGGCAGCGTGGTCGCCGCGCGCTGAACGGGCGCCCCGTTCGCGACGACCGTCGCGCGGGAGTCCGCACCCTGCCAGCGAGGAGTCAGTCGTCGAGGCGTCGGGGCGCCGATCCGCCGAATCGCGCGCCCAGCGCTCGCAAGGTGCTTTCGAGCGAAGCGTAGTGGCCGAACACGTAGCGCGACAGGAAGCGGAACAGCGGCGAGCCGACTTCGCCGTCTTCGGTGATCGTCACGAGGCTGCCGCTGCCATCGGGGCGGATGTCCCAGGTCCAGCTTCCGCCGTAGCCGAGATCGGTATCGGCAATGCGCGTGACGAACCGGTGCGGCGCTTCCGCAGCCTCGATCCGGTAGGTGATCTTCCCGTGCTTGCCGTTCTCGCGGAACCTCGGCGTTCCGTCCTCGGCGGGCAGGCGTTCGACCGAGGTCACGTCCTTGCGCCATTCGGGCGCATGCTCGACGTCGGCGATCAGGGCATAGACCGTCTCGGGCGTGGTGTCGATGCGGGCGGTCATGCGCGCGTGATGCCGTTCCGGCAGCCGCGAGCCGACGAGCACGACGACGAGAGCGAGCAGGGCGAGCGCTACGGTGCTGCCGATGAGGATCTTCACGGCGTTTCCTTGTTGAGTTGACGGGCGGCGCGCGCGAGCAGGGCCAACCCCTCCAGCGCGCGTTCGCGCTCGGCGGGAGCGAGGCAGGCGAGCAGGGCGGCGGCACGTTGCGGATCGAGCACCGAGCTTTCGGCCATCGCGGTTTCGCCGAGCGCACTGAGGCGCAGGCGTTGCACGCGGCGGTCATCCGCGTCGGGCTCCCGCTCGATGTAGCCGAGCCCTTCGAGCCGCGCGAGCGCAGCCGACAAGGTCGACGGCCGCACCTGCATGTGCTGTGCGAGTTCGGCGGCCTGCGTGCCGCGTTCGCGATCGAGATGTGCGAGCAGGGAGCTGTCGCGTGCGCTGAGCGAATGCGCATTGCTGCGCGCACGCACGTGCTCGACGTGGCAGGCGAGATAGATCTGCGGATAGTGGCGCAGCAGCGCGATGACGTCGTCGTCCATGCCGCGGAGGGTCGGCAAGAACGGATCGTTCGTCAAATCGAACGATCGGACCGCGCGGCTCGGGCGATGGTGGGGGATCCTAGCGCCAGCCGCCGAGCGCGACCTTGCCGATCGTCCGGCCCGATTCGAGTTGCGCATGCGCGGTGCGCAGATTGGTCGCGTCGATCGGGAACAGCGTTTCGGTCAGCGTCGTGCGCAGCTCGCCGGCTTCGACGAGAGCGGCCACGCGATCGAGGATCGCGCCCTGGCGCTGCATGTCCGCCGTGCGGAAGCGCGCGCGCGCGAACATCATCTCCCAGTGGATGCCGATGCACTTGGCCTTGTACGGATCGCCGATGCGCAGCGCGCCGGCCGGTTCGACGATCAGGCCGAGATGGCCTTGCGGCGCCAGGATCTCGCCGAGCTCGTCCCAGTAGCGGTCGGTATCGGCGAGGTTGATCGCGACGTCGACGTGGGCGAATCCGAGCGCTTCGAGCTGGGGTTTCAGCGGCCGCCGATGATCGACGACGTGCTCGGCGCCCATCGCCCGGCACCAGTCGACCGTTTCGGGGCGCGATGCGGTCGCGATCGCGACGAGCCCGGCGCGGCGCGCGAGCTGCAATGCCATCGAACCGACGCCGCCGGCGCCGGCCACGACGAGCAGCGAGGTGCCGCGGTCGCCGCCGTCGGCGTCGAGCCCGATGCGTTCGAACAGCAGCTCCCAGGCGGTCAGCGTGGTGAGCGGCAGGGCTGCGGCCTGCGCGAAGTCGAGGTTCGACGGCTTGCGTCCGACGAGGCGTTCGTCGACGCACTGGTACTGCGCATTGCTGCCCGGTCTCGTGACGTCGCCGGCGTACCAGACTTCGTCCCCCGGCGCGAACCGTGTGACCTCGCCGCCGACCGCCTCGACGACACCGGCGGCGTCGTAGCCGAGCACTTTCGGCTGCGCTTCCACCTGGGGTTTCGGCGATCGCACCTTGGTGTCGACCGGATTCACCGAAACGGCTTCGACGCGTACGAGCAGGTCGCGCGGACCGGGGACGGGCTTCGGTAACTCGACGTCGACCAGCGACCGGGGGTCGGAGATCGGCAGATAGCGGGTCAGGGCGACGGCTTTCATGGAAGTCTCCTGCGTCAGACGAGCGGCGGATTGAGGCGCGCGAATCCGGCCTGCCGGCGATAAGGGAAATAAGGATAGGGCGCTTCGACGGCGCTCGCCGCGTCGAGAAGGGCGATCTGCGCGTCGTCCAGCGTCCAGCCGGCGGCGCCGAGATTGTCTCGCAACTGTTCTTCGTTGCGTGCGCCGAGAATCACGCTGGACACGGTCGGCCGGCGCAGCAGCCAGTTGACCGCCACCTGCGCGATCGAGCGTCCGGTTTCCTGCGCGACGAGGTCGAGCGCGTCGACGACGCGATACAGCAACTCGTCCGCGACCGGCGGCCCGAAGTCCGCCGTCGCGTGCAGCCGGCTCGTCGGCGGCAGCGGCCGGTCGCGGCGGATCCGGCCGGTCAGGCGTCCCCAGCCGAGCGGGCTCCAGACCAGCGCACCGACGTCGCGATGCCGCCCGAGCGGCATCAGCTCCCATTCGTAGTCGCGTCCGACCAGCGAGTAGTACACCTGGTGCGTGACGTAGCGCGCATAGCCGTATCGCTCGGCCACGGCGAGCGAGTGCGCGAGTTCCCATCCGGCGAAGTTGGAGCAGCCCACGTAGCGCAGCTTGCCGGCACGCACGAGATCGTCGAGTGTCGACAGGGTCTCCTCGACCGGCGTGCCGGCGTCGAACGCGTGCAGCTGCATCAGGTCGATGTAGTCGGTGCCGAGCCGTCGAAGCGAGGCATCGACCGCACGGATCAGGCGTGCCCGCGAGGCGCCGGCATCGTTCGGCCCGTCGCCCATCGGCAAGGCGGTCTTGGTCGAGATCAGCGCCTTGTCGCGACGTCCGCGCAGGGCCTGTCCGAGGACGTCTTCCGACGCGCCGTTCGAGTACACGTCGGCGGTGTCGAACAGGTTGACGCCGGCGTCCAGGCACAGGTCGATCAGGCGTCGCGCCTCGGCCGCACCGGTGTTGCCCCAGGCGCCGAACAGAGGGCCGCTGCCGCCGAACGTGCCGGTGCCGAAACTCAGCACCGGCACTTCGAGGCCCGATGCTCCCAAACGACGGTATTCCATGGCGTTCTCCCCGGAAAATGCTCAGTGGCACGCGACGGCAAGGGCCTGCGGCGCCGCGCGCCTGTCGAGACGGAGGCTGGCCGCGGCGATGCCGAGGCCGAGCACGGTGACCGCCGCCGCGACCCAGGGCAGCGCGGCCAGGCCGGGCCCGTGGTCGATCACCGCGGCGCCGAGCCAGGCGCCGAAGGCGTTGCCGAGATTGAAGAAGGCGATGTTGAAGCTCGACGCGAGGTTCTGCCCCGCGCCCTCGGCCTTGCGCAGAACGCGCAGTTGCAGCGGCGAGACCGTCGCGAAGGCGGCGACGCCGAGCAGGGCGACGAAGGCCATCATCCCGACCGGGTCGCGCAGGACGAAGCCCATCGCGGCCAGCACGGTGGCGAGCGCGAGCAGGGTGCCGAGCAGCGATCGCGTCGGCCAGCGATCGGCGAGGCGCCCGCCGACCAGGTTGCCGACGATCATGCCGCCGCCGAACAGCAGCAGGATCGGCGACACCGCGTCGTCCGCGAAGCCGCCAAGCTGCACCAGCAACGGCTGGATGTAGGCGACCACCACGAACACACCGGCGAAGCCGAGCATCGTCATCGCGAGGCCGAGCCAGACCTGCGTTCGCGCGACTCCGCGCAGTTCTTCCGTCAACGGTGCCGGACGATGCGCCTCGCGGCTGGGCGGCACCAGCGCGACGATCACCGCCATCGAGACGAGACCGATCAGGGCCATCGCCCAGAATGTCGAGCGCCAGCCGAAATGCAGGCCGAGCCACGCACCCGCCGGCATGCCCATCAGCGTCGCCAGCGTGAGGCCCGAGAACATCACCGAAATCGCCGAGGCTTTGCGATCCTCCGCCACCAGGCCCGTCGCGACGACCGCGCCGACGCCGAAGAAGGTGCCATGCGTCAGCGACGTGAGCACGCGCGCGGCCATCAGCGCTTCGTAGTTCGGCGCAAGCGCGCAGGCGAGATTGCCGATCGTGTAGATCGCCATCAGCGCGACCAGGACGGCTTTGCGCGGCATGCGTCGTGTCGCGACGGTCAGCAGCGGGGCGCCGAGGAAGACGCCGAAGGCGTAGATCGACACGAGCAGGCCGGCGGCGGCGATGGAGACGTGCAGGTCGGCCGCGACCTGCAACAGCAGGCCCATGATGACGAACTCGGCGCAGCCGATGCCGAACGAGCCGGCGGTCAGCGCGTACAGGGCGGGCGGCGTACGGGGGCGGGGCGACGGGTCCATGAGGCTGGCCGGAAAGAGGGGCGGCGAAGCGTGCGCGCTTGCGGATTGCCGAAAAACCGTCAATATCCGGAATCGCTTTCAATGATTCATTGATAATCGTGGATCGCATCGGCGACATCGGCCTGTTCCTGCGTGTGCTCGACCTGGGATCGATCAGTGCTGCCGCGCGCAGCATGGACCTGTCCGTCGCCGTGGCCAGCCAGCGCCTGCAGCGCCTGGAGCAGCAGCTCGGCGTGCGGCTCCTGCACCGAACGACGCGACGCCTGCACGCCACGCCCGAAGGCGCGGCACTGGCGGAGCAGGGGCGGCCGCTGGTCGAGGATCTGGAGACGCTGGCCGCGGACCTTCGCCGGAGCGGCGTGGAGGCGTCCGGCACCTTGCGCGTCACGACCTCGGCGTCGTTCGGCCGCCAGCACCTGTCACCGCTGCTGCCCGAGTTCCTGCGCCGACATCCGCAGGTGCGTCTCAGCGTCGAGCTCGACGATCGGGTGCAGGATCTCGTCGGTACCGGGTTCGACCTCGCGATCCGCATCGGCGCGCTGGCGGATTCGCGGCTGGTCGCGCGACGCATCGCGGCGAATCGCCGCGTGCTGTGCGCAGCGCCGCCGTATCTGGAACGGCGCGGCGAACCGGCCACGCCGACGGACCTGGCCGCGCACGATTGCCTGGTCCTGATCGGGAACCAGGGGCGGCAGGACCTGTGGCGCCTCGTCGACCGCGAGGGGCGGGAGATCGCGGTACGCGTGGATGGCCGCTTCGAGTCGAACTACGGCGAGGTGTTGCGCGATGCGGCACTCGCGGGACTCGGAATCGCATTGCATTCGGTCTGGCACGTCGCCGCCGATTTGCACAGCGGCCGATTGCGCCGCGTGCTGCCGGATTGCCACCTCGGCGATACCGGCATATACGCCGTCATGCCGCAGCGCAGGCTGGTTCCGGCACGCGTGCGGGCTTTCGTTTCCTTTCTCGAAGAAAAGCTCGGCCCGGTTCCGCCATGGGAGCGGCATGAGGTATCTTCCGCGGGCGGCCCGGACGATTGAAGCACGCGCAGGGAAACGGTGCGTGCGTGGTCGGAAGGAATTCCCGGGTGGCACGATGCGTCAGTTTTGTGAAGGCGTTGGCCTTCAGACTGACTCTTTCCTTAACATGATCTTCACAAAAGGGTGGTGACGGGTTGGCAATGCCGTTAGAATCCGCTCCGGCCCTGAACCCGTCATAAAGTGTTAAGTGCACGTTTCTTTTACGCGATTTCCGCGTAGAATGGTGATGGTGCAGCGTCCTGCGAAGGGGTTGGGCGGACGCATCGACTAAAAAAACGTAGAGAGGAGACTCTGGATGAAACGTAATGCCCTCAGTGCGCTCATCGCCCTGGCGCTCGTTGGTGGTGGCGTCGCCACGGCCAATGCGCAGGATTTCGGTAACTGGTACATCGCTCCGCGCATCGGTGCGGCGATCCCCGACAGCAACCGCAAGGTCGATGCGGCGGTGTGGGGCGGCGTCGGCGTCGGCGTGTGGGTCAATCCGAACCTCGCGGTCGACTTCGAATACACGATCAACAACTACGACTTCAAGGACGACTCCTGGCGCGTCCAGCAGAGCTGGGACCACGGTGACAAGCAGTGGGAGAACGTCGGTCTCGGCGTTTCGGCCCGCTGGTTCTTCGGTGACCAGGGTTCGCAGTGGCGTCCGTACGTCATGGCCGGTCTCGGTGCGATGCGTCACGCCGCCTACTCGGGCGTCCTGACCAGCGGCGCCGGTCTGAACAACGACGGTTGGGATCCGTTCGCCACGATCGGCGGCGGCATCCAGTACAACATGTCCGAGCGCGTCGCGCTGCGTGGTGAAATCGCCGCCCGCTACGACCACGACAACAACACGATGGCCAATGTCGGCGAGTCGCTGGGCTACACGTTCAAGCGCCGCAACGGCTTCACCGACGGCATCGTCAGCGTCGGCCTCGTCTACAACTTCGGCACCGCCGCGGCTCCGGCTCCGGTCGAAACCCCGGTCGCTCCGCCGGCCGCTCCGGACTGCCACCAGCTCGACGACGACCACGACGGCGTCAACAACTGCGACGACCGCTGCCCGGATACGCCGGCCGGCACCATCGTCGGTCCGGATGGCTGCCCGCAGAAGGTCGTCATCGACCTGCGCGGCGTGAACTTCAAGTTCGACCGTCCGAAGAAGGGTGAGCACAACATCGAGCCGACGCTGCAGGTTCCGACCGCGGACTCCATCGCGATCCTGGACCAGGCGATCGACGCGCTGAACCGCTACCCGGAGATCAAGGTTGAACTCGACGGCCACACCGACTCCGTCGGTACCGACCAGTACAACCAGGGCCTGTCGGAGCGTCGCGCCCAGATCGTGGCCGACTACCTGACCTCGCACGGCGTCGATTCCAGCCGCATCGTTGCGGTGAAGGGCTTCGGCGAAAGCCAGCCGATCGACACCAACGCGACCAAGGAAGGCCGCGCGCGCAACCGCCGCACCGAGATCAAGGTCGAGCAGTAAGCGCAGGTCGCTGTACGCGTGAATGAAGAAGCCCGGCGCAAGCCGGGCTTTTTCTTTGCGTCCGCCGCGAACAGCGTTCTCGGCCCCGTGCTCGCAAAGCCGAATGGAGGCCTGTTCGCGGGGTTGAGCGCGCGCGTCCATCCGCCTTGCGAAAAAGTCGCGTGATCGTCGGCCGGCGTGGATCACGCGTCCCATCGGGACTTTCACGGTCCTCCTTCTCGCCGATGTCTGGAGTCCACGCGAGCGTGCGCGAAAGAGTGCGCGTCGCTCCATCGTTTCCGCCGCGATGGATGCACGGCGATGGCCGACGTCCGCAGGCATCGAACTCTCCGTGCGCCCACGGCTGTGTTCCGTGCGGCAGGTTGTACGCGCCACGGGTTCCGGATTTGGAGTGCGCTGCTCCTCGCGTGCACGGATTTCCTGGATGGAATGACGGCGCGGCATCGGGAACGATCGCGGTCGCCGATTTCGCCGTGCGGGCATCGCGGCGCGCCGAGCTCGCGTCCTTCCTGGTGCCGTGCAGACGTCCACGGAGACGTTCGGGCATCCCTTCCGTGAGAGGGCGGGGATCGCGCGTCGACATCGCGATCCCTGCGCGAGGTAGCTCCCTTCGCCGCGATCCGTCCCCGCCGTCGAAGGCAGCGAATGAATGGAGCTGCGGACGTCCACCAACGGCGCACGGAATCCCCGAATGAGGAAATCCCTGCGCAATGGCCTTACGGTGACGTGGCGCAGCCGGCCACTCGCACGTCGTCGATCGCCCAGTTCGGCGCTTCGCGATGCAGCAGGCGATCGTGGCCGAGGCGGAAGCGGAATTTCACCGTCCTTCCGGCGTGATCCTGCAGATCGATCACCGATTTCGCGTACGGACGCGGATCGCCGCACCAGGCCGATGTGCCGCCGAGCGGATTGCTGAAGCTCGAGGTGATCGTGCCGTCGTACGGAGTGGTCAGGAAGCCGCTCGTGACCTGCGTCCATGCACCACCATCGGTCGACATGTCCAGCAGAGCGCCGTCGTAGCAGCCGCCCGAGGCCGGTGCCTTGAGTTGCTGGCGGTTCCAGAACGAGAGGTTCAGGGACGAAAGGTTCGACGGCAGGGCGACCGTCGGCGAGATCAGCCAGGACTCGTTCGGCGAACCCGAAGCGGGAGCACCGGCTTGCCAGGCATGCGTACCGCCGTGCGCCGTCGATCCGAGGCTCCAAGGGTCGATGCCGCCTGCGGCGGCGCCGTGCGTCCAGTCTGCCGCGCCGCTCTCTAGACCGTCGTCGAAGACGATCGACGTCGACAGGCCGTAGGCGCACTCGCCCGGCTCCGGTCGCGTCGTGAACGCCTGTGCGATCGCGGTGCGCGTGTAGCCGAAGCGCGGCAAGGTGCGAATGGCTGCGTGCTCGCCGCTGGCGTCACCGATCGCGCGACGGGCGCGCAACAAGGTCTGTCCCAGCAGCTTGTCGCTGACCTCGGCCCGCCCCCAGACGGCGGCGATCAGTTCGTCGCGACCGACCGCCCTGTCGCGATGCTCGATCAGATAGGTCAGGCAGTCGAACGATTTCAGTGGCAGCGGTACGCGCTCGCCGTCGCGCCAGAGCTGGCGTGTCGCCGGGTCCAGGCGCAGGTTGCGGAAGCGGAAGATCGGCGAGGCCATCCGTTCGAGCGTAGCGCGGTACCCGGACGGTCGCCATACACCCGGCGCGGGCGCGAACCACGGCGCAGGCGTCCACGATCCCGTGGCCTCGCGCACCGCGTGCAATCCGTGCACCGGCCCCGGGCGAACGAGGGCGCGAGCCGTGCGCGCTGCGGAGCCGGGGCGGCTCCGCGCGGATGCGTCGATCGCGGGAACCGCCGGTACGACGGTTCCCTGCGGCGTCCTAGCGCGCCAGTACCGGGGTCAGTTCCGGCGCGATCGCCTTGACCATCGCCGGAGCGATGGCGACGTTGCCGGCGATGATGTTGCCGGTTTCCGGCAGGCCGTCGCGACCGGCGAAATCGCAGTAGCGTCCACCGGCTTCGCGCACGAGCACGCAGCCGGCCGCCATGTCCCACACGTTCAGGCCGATCTCGTAGAAGCCGTCGAAACGGCCGGCGGCGACGTAGGCGAGGTCGAGCGCGGCCGAGCCGCTGCGGCGGATGTCCTCGGCTTCGGCCAGCAGCGCGCGCGTCATGCCGAGCTGGGCATCGAGATGGCGGCGCTGGCGGTACGGAAAGCCGGTGGCGAGCAGCGCGCCCGACAGGCCGTCGCGCCGGCCGACGCGGATGCGGCGGTCGTTGAGGTACGCGCCGTTGCCGCGGTCGGCGGTGAACAGCTCGTCGCGCAGGGGGTCGTAGACGACGCCGAGCGTGGGTTCGCCGTTCTCGAGCAGCCCGATCGACACCGAGAAGTGCGGGAAGCCGCGCAGGTAGTTGCGCGTGCCGTCGAGCGGATCGATGACCCAGACGTTGCGGGAATCGCCGATCTTGCCGGACTCCTCGCCGAGGAAGGCGTCGCGCGGATAGGCGCGCTTGAGTTCGCGCAGGATTTCCGCCTCGGCCATGCGATCCACTTCGGACACGTAGTCGTGGCGCTGCTTCTCGACGACGTCGAGGCTGTCCAGGCGGTTCATGTAGCGCAGGATGATGTTGCCGGCGGCGCGCGCGGCGCGCACCGCGACATTGACGGCGGGTCTGGGCATGCTGGAATTCCGCTGGACGGAGTGGAAAAGAACGGGCGCCATGCGGTGCCGGCGCAGCCGCGCAGTCTAGCAGATCGCACCGTGCCCGAAAAACGTCGAGCGGGCCGCGGCGGGCACGCCGACGGGGGCGTGGGCGCTGGACGCGACGGGTCCCCTCGGATGCGGCGATGCGCTATCGTCGCGCCGCCTCCGAAACGACCGCCCCCAGGAATGACCGAACCGATCCACGACGACCCGCTCGCGCGCCTGCGTTTCGTCCTCGTCCGCACGTCGCATCCGGGCAACATCGGCGCTGCCGCGCGCGCGATCCGCACGATGGGTTTCCGCAACCTGGCCCTGGTCGCGCCGCAGTCGTTCCCGCATGCGGAAGCGACCGCGCTGGCGGCGGGCGCGGTCGACGTGCTCGAGGCGGCGACGGTCAGCGACGATCTGCCCGCGGCGATCGGCCCGTGCCGCTTCGTGCTCGGCGCGACCG
>DBMH01000002.1 GCA_002297645.1 Rhodanobacteraceae bacterium UBA703
AACGTCGATGGCGGGGCGGCGCGCGCGGTGCTCGGCGGCGCTTCCCTGCTGCCGGGCGGCATCGTCGGCGTCGACGGCGAATTCGCGCGCGGCGATCTGGTCGAGATCGTCGGGCCGGAAGGCGGCGTCGCCGCGCGCGGCCTGTGCCAGTACGCGGCCGGCGAAGTGCGTCGGCTGGCCGGTCGGCATACCCGCGACATCGAGGCGATCCTCGGTTTCAGCTACGGCGACACGGTGGTCCGCCGCGACGATCTCGTCGCATTCGAGGAGGGAGCGAGATGAGCGCATCCATACGGGAACTCGCGCTGGCTGCGCGCGAGGCGGCGACGACGATTGCGGCGTTGTCCGCCACGGCCAAGCAGGCGGCGCTGCGGCGCATGGCCGGTGAACTCGACCGCCAGGCGCCGTCGATCCTCGCCGCGAATGCGCGGGACGTCGACGCCGCGCGCGCGGCGGGCCGCGCCGACCACCTGATCGACCGCCTGCGCCTCGACGAGATACGACTCGGCAGCGTGGCGGACGCGGTGCGTGCGGTCGCGGACCTGCCCGATCCGGTCGGCGCGGTCACGCGCCGCGAGACACGCCCGAACGGCATCCTCGTCGAGCGTATCCGCATTCCACTCGGCCTGATCGCGATGATCTACGAAGCACGCCCGAACGTGACCGCCGACGCGGCGGCGCTGTGCTTCCACGCCGGCAACGTCGTGCTGCTGCGCGGCGGCTCCGAGGCCTTCCACAGCAACCGGGCGATCGCCGCCGCGTTGCGCGACGCATTGCGTGCCGAGGGACTGCCGGAAGCGGCGATCACGCTGGTCGAGGACCTGCGTCGCGAGACCGTGCTCGAACTGCTGCAACTCAGCGATCTCGTCGACCTCGCGATTCCGCGCGGCGGCGAAAGCCTGATCCGGTTCGTCGCCGAGCACGCGCGCGTGCCGGTCATCAAGCACTACCAGGGCGTGTGCCACCTGTACGTGGATGCGGACGCCGACCGCGACCTGGCCTTGCGCCTCCTGATCGACGGCAAGACGACGCGGCCGTCGGTCTGCAATTCCCTCGAAACGCTGCTGGTCCACGCGGATGCCGCCGGCGACTTCCTGCCGTCGGCAGTCGCGGCCCTGCGCGGTCGCGGCGTGGAGGTGCGTGGCTGCGGGCGCACCCGCTCGTTCGTGCCCGATCTGGTCGCGGCGAGCGAGGCCGACTACGCCGCCGAATTCCTCGACCTCGTCATCGCCGTGCGCGTCGTCGACGATCTCGACACGGCCATTGCGCACATCCGCCGCTACGGTTCCGATCACACCGAGGTCATCGCGACGCGCGACGACGAGGCGGCCCGGCGGTTCGTTTCCGCCGTGCGCTCGGCGGTCGTCATGGTCAATGCCTCGTCGCGTTTCAGCGACGGCGGCGAGCTGGGCCTCGGCGCCGAGATCGGTATTTCGACCACGCGCCTGCACGCCTACGGTCCGATGGGCGCCGAAGCCTTGACGATCGAGCGCTTCGTCGTGCGCGGCGAAGGGCAGGTGCGGCACCCGCCGGTCGGCTGAACCGATGTGCTGCACCGCTGCGCTGTACGTGCCGGTGGGCGCGGCGCATGCGCTAGTCTTCGCATCGACTGGACCGCTAGGAATGGATCGTCGATGATCGGGGAGTTGCATGTATCGGCGCAGGATCGCGTGCTCGTGCTCGCGCCTCATCCGGACGACGAGACGCTGGCGGCGGGTGATCTGATCCGGGCGTCGCTCGCCGCGAAGGCGGCCCTGAGGGTCGTGTTCGCCACCGACGGCGACAACAATCCGTGGCCGCAGCGCTGGATCGAGAAGCGCTGGCGCATCGGCCCGAACGAGCGCTTGCGCTGGGGGGCGCGCAGGCGGCGCGAGGCGCTCGCTGCGCTGGCGCAGCTGGGGCTGGACGAACCGGAGGCGGCCGCCTGTTTCCTCGGCTGGCCCGACCAGGGCCTGACCGCGTTGCTGATGCGCGACGAGGCGGCCGTGGAACGGCTGGCGACGGAGATCGAGGGTTTCGCGCCGACGCATCTCGTCGTGCCGGTGCTCGACGATCGCCATCCCGATCACAGCGCGTTGCACGTGATGGCGGAACTCGCCCTGCTGCGCAGCGGACATCGCTGCCTGCGGCTCGGCTACGTCGTGCACGGGAACGAAGGCGGCAGGGCGGGGCGCGTGCTCGTGACGGCACGGCGCGATCCGGCCGCGAAGCAGCGCGCGATGGAGGCGCATGCGAGCCAGCTCGTCCTCAGCCGCAAGCGTCTGCTCGGCATCGCGGCGCGACCGAACCGCTTCGAGGTCGTGGATGTCCATCCGCTGCCGGAAGGTCAGCGGGAACTGCGCCTGGCGCGTTCGGCTTCGTCACGCGGCCACGACCTGTTGCTCGTGCTGGGTGTGCGCGGCGATCTCGTGCAATGGCGCGTCCCGGTACCGAGGCGCAACGGCAGCGCGACGCCAGTGGATGCGCGGGGGCGCCGGTATGCGGTGGAATTCCGCGCGGACGAGGTGCGGATCCTGCTGCCGGCGCTGCCGGTACCGCCGGCCCTCGTGTTCGCCAAGCTGCATCGGCGCGATCCGCGCACGCTGATCTTCGACGAGCAGCGCTGGAAAGCGGGGGCGGATCTGCTTCCGCCCGAGATGGAGGCATTGCGAGACATCGCCACGATGGGCTGAGGTTTTTCACTCAAGCCATTGTTATTATTGTATTTTCATTAATTTCGTGGTGCGCGCTAACGGAATCTTACAGCGGATCTGTCATCATGCTGTGTTCCCACGCGCCGGTCCGGCGCGTCCGGCTCCGGCGCTGCCGGAGCACCGGGATTCCGTTCATTGAGGAGTGCCATGTCCTACGATATCGGTATCGGTCGTTGTGCCGAAGTGAATGGCGACACGATTGTCGTCGAACTCGAAAGCGTGATGGTCCAGCGCCTGTTGCCGGGACATCCCTGGCAGCGTTCGGGCATCAGCCTGCTGCGTCTCAATCGCAAATTGTGCAGTCCCACGCGTCCACCGCAGCTGGAACGGGAATTGTTCGTCCCGCGTGCCGCCCTGGCGAAGCGTTCGATGGCCAGCCTGGATCCCGCCGGTGACGGCAACACGATCCAGGTCGACCTGCGCGCTCTCCTCGAGGACCTCGACCCGCAGCCGTCGGCGGGTCCTTCCGCGAAGGGCAGCCGGGCCGCCGTGCGCCGTTCGCTCGACGGCTGATTTTCGAAGGCTGGTTCTCGACAGTTGATTCTCGACGGCTGACTCCCCGGACGTCGATGCGGACGAGTGCTTGACCTTCCCGCGTGGGCAGGCTGCATGCTGCAGCTCCCAGGCAATGAAGGAGCGTCCCGTGCTGTTCCATGTCGAGTCCATGACCTGCGGTGGCTGCGCGCGCAGCGTCACGCGAGCCATCCAGTCGGTCGATCCCGCGGCCGAAGTCTCCGCCGATCCGCCCCGGCGCCGCGTCGAAGTGAAGACGGGCGCGCCACGGGAACGGATCGAGGCCGCGTTGCGCGAGGCCGGTTTCGAGCCGGACGTCGTACCGTCCTGAACCGGCGGCGCGACCGCTTCAGCGTGGCCGGCGCTGCCGGACGGCCCCGGGCCGGGCCGC
>DBMH01000336.1 GCA_002297645.1 Rhodanobacteraceae bacterium UBA703
CGCCAACGGGTCGAGCGCCACGCCTCGCTGGAAGCGGCCTTGCCCGCGTGCGGCCTCACGGCCGGGCAGCGCGTGCTGGGGTTCGAGTCGGTCGGCTTCGCGTGGCCGGGCGCGGCGCCGCTGCTGCAGGACCTGGACTTTCATCTCGTCGGGCCCGAGCGGGTCGCCCTGTGCGGGCGCAACGGAGCGGGCAAGAGCACGGTGCTCCGCCTCGCCGCCGGGCTGCTGGAACCCACGCACGGCCGGATCCTGCGCGGCGTGCCGTTCGCGCTGCTCGACCAGCACGCGGCGCTGCTCGATCGCGACGCGAGCGTGCTCGACAACTTCCAGCGATTGAATCCGGACGATGGCGCCACCGCGTGTCGCACCGCGCTCGCGCGCTTCCGCTTCCGGGCCGGTGCTGCCCTGCAGCGGGTCGCCACGCTCAGCGGCGGTGAATTGCTGCGCGCGGCGCTGGCGTGCGTGCTCGGCGGCGGGGCGCCGCCCCAGTTGCTGCTGCTCGACGAGCCGACCAACCATCTCGATCTCGACTCGATCGCTGCGATCGAGTCGGCGCTTTCCTCCTGGGACGGCGCGCTGCTCGTCGCCAGCCACGACGAGGACTTTCTGGACGCGCTCGGCATCGAGCGCCGGATCGAGCCGCAGGCGCGCACGGAGGTGACCTGAGGATGGCATTTCCGGAGCGGCCGCGGCGGTAGCCGGCTGCCCGAGACGCCGGGCTCGACCCGGTCCGCACTCGCCGATCCGGTACCAAGGCGACGTGTTCGCTGGAGGCCTTTTCGGCGCTGCGAAAACTCGTCGGGCCCCTGTGCATCGTTTCCCGCACGCCGTATGCGGGAGCGGTGGCGTTTCTCAGATCACGCGCAGCGTGATCGCCTTCAGCACGGCGCGCGTGCGGTCGCGCGTACCGAGCTTGTCGAGGATGTCGGACACGTAGTTCTTCACCGTGCCCTCGGCGAGGAACAGCGAGCGCGCGATTTCCTTGTTCGAGTAGCCACCGGCGAGCAGGCGCAGGATCGCGACCTCGCGATCGCTGAAGTTGGACTTCGGCACCTCGTTGTCGCGGTAGGCGTAGCGCGCGCGCACGGGATCGGTCGCGACCGGTTGCAGCAGCGATTCGCCGCGCGCCACCGCGCGGATCGCGTCGTGCAGGTCCTCCGGCGCCGCGTCCTTGAGCAGGAAACCTTGCGCGCCGGCGGCGACGGCGTCGAGCAGCAGCGCGCCGTCGTCGAACGTGGTCAACAGGATCAGCGGCGTCGCGTCGCCGCTCGCGCGCAGGGCGCGCAGGGCATCGGTGCCGGACAGGCCCGGCATGCGGATGTCCGACAGCACGACGTCGACCTGGGTCGCGGCCAGCGACGCCAGCAAGGCCTCGCCGTCGTCGGCTTCGACGACGACGCGCAGGTCGCCGAACTGCTCCAGCAGCGCCTTCAAGCCGGCGCGCACGAGGGCCTGGTCGTCGGCGAGCGCGATGCGGATTCCCTCGCTCACGACAGCGGCACCCAGGCATCGACGCGGAAACCGTGCTCGCCGGCGAAGGCCACGCCGCCGCCGAGCGCCTCCAGGCGTTCACGCATGCCGGTGAGGCCGTTGCCGGCGTGCACGGAGCGGCTGCCGCGGCCGTCGTCGCGTACGCCGAGCACGATGCGTTCGCCCTCGCGCGCGAGGTGCAGCCAGACGTTCTCGGCACCGGAATGGCGTGCGGCATTGGTCAGGGCTTCCTGCGCGGTGCGCAGCAGGGCCTGGGCCTGTCCGACGTCGTCGACGCGCGCCTCCTCGGAGACGTCGAGATGCACTCTGGGGCGCGGCAGGGGCGCGGCGAGCTCTTCGATTGCGCGCTTGAGGTCCAGTCCCTGGTGGCGGCGCATCTGGCTGACCACGCCGCGCAGGTCGTCGAGCAGTTCGCCGGCCAGCGCCGCCGCCGTCGTCACCGCCGGCGGCGCGCCCGCCGGATCGCGCGCGAGCAGGGCGAGTTGCAGCTTCAGCGCGGTGAGCTTGTGGCCGGATACGTCGTGCAGTTCCCGCGCCAGGCGCAGGCGTTCGCCGTCGCGTGCGCTTTCCTCGAGCAGGGAACGCGTCGCCAGCAGGTGCGCGTTGACCTGCGCGAGTTCGTCGCGCGAGCGTTCGGCCTGCTTGGCGTAGTGGCCGGTCAGTCCGGCGAACGCCTGGAAGCCGGCGTAGAGCAGCCAGACGATGAGGGCGCTCGTGCGCGGCGAGACCGACAGCAGGATGGCGAGCAGGGCCAGGTTCGCGCCGACGACGAGCGCAATGCGCCAGGAACGCGTGAGGTCGATCGTCTGCACGACGACGAGGATCATCAGCACCGGCGCGATGCCGTCACCGCTCAGGGCAACCAGCGTCAGCGTGGCGGCGATCTCGATCGCGAGTGCGACGATCGACCCGCGGCCGCCCGGATGCCGTCGCGAGCAGCCACTCTCGAACAGGAACGCGGCGAGGAAGACCAGCATCAAGCCGAGGATCGCGAGCGGCTGCGCGATCCGGTGCGCGCCGGCGTTGAAGCCGCCGGCGATCAGGCCCGCCAGCACGGTCCCCCAGGTCAGGTAGGCGGCGCAATGCAGCGGCGAGAACAGCCAGTGGCGGCGCGCGGACATGGCGGCGATCCGAGGGGAAGCGAAGCCGTTGTGTAGCGCCTCGAAGGGGCGGGCTCAAGCGCCGGGGACGAAAAGGTGACTTCCGGCAGGGCGAAGTGGTGACCGCCGGCATCTGGGCCGCCGTTGCCGCGACGGCGAGGATGGCGCCATCCGCTGCCGAGGCACGAAACCGCTCCCGTCATGTCGAACACGTTGCGCCTCCGTCCGACGTCCGCCTCGATCCTGGCGTTCCTGTGCCTGACCCTGCTGCTGGTCGAGGCGCACGAGCAGGTGCACGCGCTGGCGACGCGCTTGCTCTGTGGCGGCTGGGCCGGACGCGTGTTCGACAACGTGCTGCCGTATCCGGGGTGCAGCGCGAGGCGCCTTGCGCTCGTCGACATCGCCGCCCCGTTGTTCTCGTACGCGTGCCTCGGGCTCGGTGCCGCGCTCCTGGGACGCGCGGATCGCCGCACGCAGTCGTTCGGCTTCGCCCTGCTGTTCGCCAGCCTGCCGCTCGGGCGCGTCCTGCCGCAGGTCGTCACGGTCTTCGTCGCCGGCTCGACTGCGGACGAGTATTCGTTCGTCCACCGGCTCGCCGGCGACGCGCTCGGTCGCGGCGTCACGGGCACGGTGGCGGTGGCGATCGCGCTGGCATTCACGATGCCGCCGCTGCTCTTCGCCTGGCGCCGTCTGCCGTCGGCGCAGCGACCGCTCCTCTTCGCCGGTTTCTGCGGCCTGCCGCTGCTGTTCGTGATCGTGTGGCTGATCGTCGGCATGAACGGCCTGCTCGCGCATGGCGTGCTGGCGTCGCTCGGAACGGCCGCGTGGCCGGGCCTCGTCAGGGTGCACACCGCGGTGGTCGCCGTGGCGTTCCTGCTGCTGTGCCGTCGACTGTCCGACCTGGTGCCTGCCGGCGGTCCCGTCCTTCCTCGCCCCTTCTTTCGCCCTTCACCGGAGTCCGCCGCATGATCCTCGACATCCTTCGCCATACGCCCGTCTGGGTCTACGCGCTGGCCGCATGGCTGACGTGGATGGGGCTCCGCCGCATGCGCCCGCGGGAACGCAGCGTCCGCAGCCTGTGGATCCTGCCGGCGGTGTTCATCGCCTGGGGGCTCGCCGGCCTGTTCGCGCAGCGGGCCGCCCTTCCGATGGCGCCGCTCTGGTGGCTGCTTGCCGCCACGCTCGGCGGGCTGATCGGGCCCCGCCTGGAGCCGGTGCCGCGGATCGACCGCGCGAGCGGGCTCGCGGTGCTGGCGGGAACGCCCGTCCCTCTGCTGCGTAACCTGGCCATTTTCGGCGCGCACTACCTGCTGCACGTCGCGGCCGTCCTGGACCCCGCTGGCACAGCACGCCTCATGAGCTGGGACGTCGCGGTCTCCGGCTTCTGCGCCGGCTATTTCATCGGCTGGGGCGCGTGTCTCGCGCGTGCCTGGCGCGCCGCACCGCCCCGTGCCTCTCTCGCCTGACCTTCCTCCGAGGACATCTTCATGAACATCCCCTGCAAGATCCTGCTCGGCTCGATCCTCTCCGCCGCCCCCGTCGTCCAGGCGGCCGACCTCGACGTGACCGTTGCCGATGTGCGGGCGGCCCGAGGCACGCTGATGATTTCCATCGACGGGTCGACCGACGCCTGGGACGGCAAGGCCAAGCCCGTCGCCGCGGCGACGCGCAAGGCGGGCGGCGCGCAGGAGACGTTCCATTTCGGCACGCTGCCGCCCGGCACCTATGCGGTGAAGGTTATTCACGACGAAAACGACAACGGCAAACTCGACACGAACTTCATGGGCATTCCGACGGAAGGGTACGGCTTCAGCAACGATCCGAAAGTGATGCGCAAGCCGACATTCGACGAGGCGAAGTTCGAGCTCGGCGACGGCGATGTCGCGATCACGATCCACTTGCGGTGAGGTGCGCCATGGATCGCCGCCGTTTCCTCCGGAATTTCGCTGTTGGCCTGTCCGCCTGCGCCCTGGCGCCGCGTTTGCTACGCGCGGAGGTCGCCGTTGCGGGCGACGGCACGCGTTTCGCCCAGGCGCTCGCACGCGAGCCGTGGCTGGCCGGCTGGAAGAGCGTGGAGGCCGCGTCGTTCGGCCCCACCGTCGCGACGGTGGAGGGCTCCTGGCCGCCCGCGCTTGCCGGCACGCTGTATCGCAACGGCCCGGCCCTGTTCGAGCGCGCGGGTCTCCGCTACCACCACTGGTTCGACGGCGACGGCATGGTGCATGCGTGGCGCTGCGCGAAGGGCAAGGTGGAACATCGCGCACGCATGGTGGCGACCTCGAAGTACGCGCGCGAGCAGGCCGCCGGCCGCTTCCTGATGCCGGCGGCGGGGACGACGATTCCAGGAGCGTCGCCGATCCGCAACAACGACGACGTCAACACCGCGAACACGGCGGTGATCCGCTTCGGCGGCCGCGTGCTCGCGCTCTGGGAAGGCGGTTCCGCGATCGAACTCGACCCCGGAGATCTCCGCACACTGGGGCCGGTGACGTGGCGAGAGGATCTGGTCGCGGCGCCGTTCTCCGCGCATCCCTTGCCCGATCGCGACGGTTCGCTGTGGAACTTCGGTTCGCTCGACCTGCTCGGCGGCTCGGGTCTGCTGCTCTGGCACGTCGGTGCGGACGGCCGGACGATCCGCACCGCGACGCTGTCGAGCGATCGCCCCGGCTACCTGCACGCCTTCGCGATGACGCAGCGTCACCTGGTCTTCGTGCTGACGCCCTACCGCATGGAGCAGGGCAGCGCGAAAGCCTTTTTCGAACGCCTGCGGTTCACGCCCGATCAACCCTGCCGCATCGCCGTCGTGCCGAAGGATGCGCTCGACTCGCCGCGCTGGTTCGAGACCGACTTTGCGGCGGTCTACCACTTCGCCGACGCGTGGGAACGCGGCAGCGAGATCTTCGTTCGCGCGGTGCGGCATCTCGACGTCGAGGAGATGCGCTCGCCGATGGGAGCGGCGATGCGCGGGGAGTCGCGCCGCCGCGACGACGCGAAGCCCTCCGAATTCTCGACCCTGCGTCTCGATACTTCGAAGGGCACGGCACGCTGGGAATCCGCCGGTTCCCGCGATCTCGAGTTTCCGGTGTTCGATGCGCGCCATGCGGACGCAACGCCGGCGCGCGTGTTCGCGCCGGTGCGCGTCGACCCGGTGTCGACGCCGTACTTCAACGCGATCGTCGCGATCGACGGCGACCGCCGTATCGTGCATCGCTACGACGAGGGCGTGCTCGTCGAGGAGCACCGCTTCGTGCCGAAGCCCGGCCGCCGCCGCATCGGCGAAGGCTGGCTCGTCGGCACCGTGCTCGATCCGAAGCGCCATCGCAGCGGCCTCGCCGTGCTCGACGCGGAACGCGTGGCCGACGGGCCGCTTGCGACGGCCTGGCTGCCCTATGCCTTCCCGCTGGGCTTCCACGGCTGGTTTGCGGGCTGAGACGACCACACGGGGGTGTCCGCGTCGCCCGCTCCGCCCGGAGGCGCCGACGACGGGCATTCCCTGCCGGTCGGAAGGCGTCCCGTGACGGCAATCCACAGGAACACGAAGCCGCTTCCGGCGCCAGGCAGGAGGCTCGACAGGAGGTCTCCGTCGAGTCCCCGGTCCATCGCCGAATCGCATAGGAGGAATATCGATACGATCGACATCGGCAGGCCCAGCAATCCGCAAGCGACTCTTTGCCATGCGGGCGCGAGGGCTTCCGGCTTCATGTGCGAGACCCTGTATTCGGTAGAGGCAGGTTGGCACGGTCGCCCTCCCCCCCCGCAAACCCCCGTGCCCAACCAACGGCACCTTGCGGCACGGGGCGTCGATGCGATGATCGAGCCTTTCCTCCACGGGAGCTCGCGATGAGAACGACGTTCGCCGGCCTGCTGCTCGCCGGCCTGTGCATGACCGGCATGGCGCAGGCGGAAAGCGCGGACCAGCGCTTCGAGGCGCTGTACAAGCAGGAGTGGTCCTGGCGCCAGCAGCAGTTCGGCGGCTACGACGACGAGGATCGCGAATCCAGCGAACGCGACCGCCGTCTGCCGGACGTCGGCGCGGCGGCGCAGAAGCAGCGGCTGGCATACTGGAGCGACGCGCTCAAGCAGCTCGACGCGATTCCCGAGGCCGAGCTGTCGGCGGAGAACCAGGTCAACCTCGCCGTCTACCGGCCGCAGGTCGAGAACCTCGCGGCGGACATCCGCTTCCGCGGCTACGAGATGCCGTTCAACAGCGACTCGCAGTTCTGGTCCAACCTCGGCTTCATGACGCGTCGTCCGCTGAACAGTGCGGAAGCGGTGCGCAACTACATCGCCAAGCTCGACGACGTGCCGCGCTATTTCGACCAGAACATCGACAACATGCGCGCCGGCCTGAAGCGGGGCTTCAGCGTGCCGCGCGCGGTGCTCGACGGCCGCGACGTGTCGATCGCGAGCCATGCCGAGGTGGCGTCGCCCGAAGCCAGCGATTTCTACAAGCCGCTGAAGTCGCTGCCGGCGTCGATTCCGGCCGAGGAGCAGGCACAGCTGCGCGCGGATGCGCAGCGCGCGATCCGCGAACACGTGGTCCCCGCCTATGCCAAGCTCCTGAAGTTCTTCCGCGAGGACTACGTGCCGAAGGCGCGCAAGACCCTCGCGGCGGAGGCGATGCCGGACGGCAAGGCGTTCTATCGCCAGCAGATCCGGGAATACACGACGCTCGATCTCGATCCGGAGGAAATCCACCGGATCGGACTGGGCGAAGTCGCGCGCATCGACGCCGAGATGCAGGCGACGATGAAGCAGACCGGTTTCAAGGGCGACTTTCCGGCCTTCCTCGAGTTCCTGCGCACCGATCCGCAGTTCTACGCGAAGACGCCGGAAGAGCTGCTGATGCGCGCGGCGTGGATCGCCAAGCAGGTCGACGCCAAGATCGGCCGGTTCATCGGCCTGCTGCCGCGCGGCCGCTTCGGCATCGAGCCGGTGCCGGAGGCGATCGCGCCGTTCTGGACGGCCGGCCGCGGCAGCGCGCATACCTACTGGGTCAATACCTACGACCTGCCGTCGCGACCGCTGTACAACCTGCCGGCGTTGACGCTGCACGAGTCTTCGCCGGGCCATTCGCTGCAGGGCGCGCTGGCCGAGGAGCAGAAGCACTATCCGGACTTCCGCAGCCAGAACTACATCTCGGCCTACGGTGAAGGCTGGGCCCTCTACTGCGAGAAGCTCGGCAAGGAGATGGACATCTACCACACGCCGTACGAGGAGTTCGGCCGCGAGACCTACGAGATGTGGCGTGCCGCGCGCCTGGTCATCGACACGGGCATCCACCACAAGGGCTGGACGCGCCAGCAGGCGATCGACTACCTCGCTTCGCACACGGCGCTGAGCCGGCACGAAGTCGAGACCGAGGTGGATCGCTACATCTCGTGGCCGGGGCAGGCGCTCAGCTACAAGCTCGGCGAGATCAAGATCGTCGAACTGCGCGCCCGTGCCGAGAAGGAGCTGGGAGCGAAGTTCGACCTGCGTGCGTTCCACGACGCCGTCCTCGGCGAGGGCTCCGTCCCGTTGCCGGTACTGGAACGCCAGATCGACCGCTGGATCGCCAAGCGGAAAGGATGATCGGCCGCGGAAACCGCTTCCCGCCGGCCCATCGGGCAGCCTCCCCCGCGTGCGGGGGAGGCGAAAGCGGAGGTCAGAAGCGGTAGCCGGCCGCGATGCCGTACACGAACGGATCGATCTTCACGGTGCCGACCTTGGCACCGTCGACCTTGGCGTCGGTCTCGATGCCGATCCAGCGCACGTCGAGCGTGAGCAGCCAGTGCTCGTCGAAGTTCACGTCGAAGCCGGCGTGCACGGCCGGTCCCCACGAGTCGGACAGATCCAGTCGGGTGCCGGCGAGCGGCCCTTTTTCCTTGACGCTGAAGAAGCGCGTGTAGTTCACGCCGACGCCGACGAATGGCGAGAACTGCTGTCCCGGCAGGAAGTGGTATTGCACGCTGACGGTCGGAGGCAGCTGCTTCACGTCGGCGGCGTGCGCGCCGTTGAGCTTGACCTCGTGCTCGAACGGCAGCGCCCCGAGCACCTCGACACCCCAGTTCGGCGTCAGGAAATATTCGAACGAGATGGTCGGGCGTACGTCGTCGCCGACGTCGGCCTTGAGCGCGCCTCCGGCGAGGCGGCCGTTGTCGGATTTCGGTGAAACCGCGTGGGCCCCGAATTTCACCACCCAATCGCCGCGCTCCGCGGCGTGGACAATGCCGGTGACGCAACCCAGGCATGCAGCCAGTGCGAGCATTCTGCTGTTCATTCGCTTTCCTCCGTGATGGGCGCGTTGCGGGCCGCGGCGGGATGCCGCTGCATCGGAGCGCCATCGGACGGGGAAGCAAACGCCATGCCCGTGCGGAGCGGCGAGAAGGAAGCAGTGCGTCACATTTTCGCTGTAACAATGTGCGCAGAAGTGTCGCGCCCGGACTACGGCGTGGGGCCGGGGTCGCGTTTTCCGGCTTTCGCCTTCGCGGGTTTCGCCGCCGGAGCCTGCACGCCGCTCGCGGCTTCCGCCTCGCGCTTCCACTGCTCGAGCATGGCCGCCCGGGCGACTTCCGGGGATGCCCTGACGTCCGCCGCGATCGGCGGTTCGTCCGCCTTGCCGGTGTCGATGTAGCGCCTCAACCGCGCGACTTGCGTGCCGAGCACGGCGTCGACCTGCGGCGCCAGCGCTTCCAGTCCGCTCGTGGCCGCGCCGTTGACGCGGTACTCGACGTCGATGCGCGTCGAGCCGTCCTCGTTGCTGCGGATCCAGAATCCCAGGATGCCCTTGAGTGCCAGCTCCTGCAGCGGTCCGAGTGCGGTCTCCAGGCGCAGCAGATCGCCCGGCAAGGCCATGACGACACGCCCGTGTTCGGCGCTGCCGGCGTTCCAGCGCTCGCAGAAGCAGCCGCCGGCCTGCGCCTGCAGGCTCAGGTTGGACGCATGGCCGGACCAGGTGTGCTCGTCGCTCCACCACGACGACACGGCGACCAGGGCCGTCCATGTCCGCTCCCGCGTCGCCGACACCGGTTCGGACCAGGCGAGATAGAAGCTGTCCGGCGCGGCTTGCCGTACTTCCGCCTGCACGGTGGCGGCAGAGAAGAGGATGGCCGCGGACAGGGCGAGGCGAAGGGTGGGTCTCATGCGGCTTTCCTATCGGAGTCCGGATTTGGACGTCGTCGCGGCGGGATAGTTTCGCGCAGGTGTCGGCGAGCTGGCGATGACTTCTTTTATGAAGTAATATGAAATAAAACTTCATCAATGGAGTTCAATGTGGAGTCGGCAGCCTCTCCCCGCGTCGCGTCTTCCGCCCTGCTCGGCGGTCCTGCCCTCCGGGCGTTCTTCGCGATCGCGGAACGCTGGGACCTGAGGATCGCCGAACAGCGCCGGCTGCTCGGCGATCCGCCGGAATCGACCTTCTACAAGTGGAAGCGCGAGCGCGACGGCGTCCTGTCCCGCGACGTGATCGAGCGCATCAGCTACGTGCTCGGCATCTTCAAGGATCTCGAGATCCTGTTCCCGGAGCCCGCGCGCGCGGATGCCTGGGTGCGCAAGCCGAACGCGGCGCCGGTGTTCGGCGGACGATCCGCCCTCGATCGCATGCTGTCGGGCAATGTCGCCGACCTCTACGTCGTGCGCCAGTACCTCGACGCCCAGCGCGGCTGGAACTGATCCCGATGGCGCTGCCCCTCGAGAAACGCATCCGCTGGACGCGGGCGTATCGCATCGTGCCGAGCCGCTTCCCGCCCGTCGGCGTGTTCGACCGCATCGCCGATCCGGCCGACCTGGACGCGCTGTACGAGATCGAGGCGATGACGAATCCGCGACTGCGCGAAGAAGTCGGCGACTTGCGCGCCGTGCCGGCGGAGCGCCGCGTCAGCGGCCCGGGCACCACGCCGATCATGGCGGCGTTCACGCATCTCAACCCGGAAGGCAGCCGCTTTTCCGACGGTAGCTGGGGCGTCTTCTACGCAGCGCACAGCGTCGCGACCGCGATCGAGGAAACGATCTACCATCGCGAACGATTCCTGCGCGCGACGAACGAAGCGCCGCTCGACGTCGAGATGCGCTGCTATCGCACGGAGATCCACGGCCGCCTGCACGACCTGCGCGGCGGCTGGACGGCGGAGCACGATGCGCTCCGCTATGCGGCGAGCCAGGCGCTCGCACGCACCTTGCGCGAGCGCGGCTCGAACGGGCTCGTCTACGACAGCGTGCGCGATGCGGGCGGGGAGTGCGTCGCGCTGTTCTATCCCGATCTCGCCGCGCCCTGCGTGCAGGCGCAGCACCTGATCTATCGCTGGGACGGCGTGCGCATCGCGGCGGTGCTCGAAGTCACCGAGCTGGAACGGCGGAAGTGAATGGCGGGACGCGTCGGCAAGAGAGGCATCTCGCAACAGCGCAGAGAAATGCCCGACGGCGTCTTCCTCCGCGCTCTCCGCGTCTCCGCAAGGGACATCTCTTTTCTCAGGGACGTTCGAGGATCGCCGTGACGCCCATGCCGCCGGCCGTGCAGATCGAGACCAGGCCGCGACCCGAACCCCTCTCCTCCAGCAGCTTCGCCAACGTGGCGACGACGCGGGCGCCGGTCGCGGCGAACGGATGGCCGGCGGCGAGGCTCGAACCGTTGACGTTGATCTTCGCGGGGTCGATGGAGCCGAGCGGCGCGTCGAGGCCGAGACGGTTCCTGCAGTAGTCGGCCGACTCCCACGCGCGCAGCGTGCACAGGACCTGTGCGGCGAAGGCTTCGTGGATCTCGTAGAAGTCGAAGTCCTGCAGCGTGAGGCCGGCCTCGGCGAGCATGCGCGGAACGGCGATCGTCGGGGCCATCAGCAGGCCCTCGCCGCGCAGGAAGTCGACAGCGGCGACGCGAGCGTGCGCGAGATAGGCCTGCGTCTTGAGTCCGCGCGCGGCGGCCCATTCGTCGCTGGCCAGCAGGACGGCCGCGGCGCCGTCGGACAGCGCGCTCGAGTTGCCGGCGGTCAACGTGCCGTGCCCCGAGGTCTTGTCGAACGCCGGCTTCAGCGCCGCGAGCTTCTCCAGCGTGGTGTCCGGGCGCAGGATGTTGTCGCGCTCGACGCCGCGGAACGGCACGACGAGATCCTTGAAGAACCCGCGCTCGTACGCCGCGGCGAGCTTGCGGTGGCTGGCCAGCGCGAGTTCGTCCTGCGCCTCGCGGCCAATCTTCCATTCCCTCGCCATCAGCTCGCAGTGGTCGCCCATCGACTTGCCCGTGCGCGGCTCGGCCACGCCGGGAAACGACGGCTTGAGCTCGGACAGGGAAAAACCCTTCACCGCGCTCTCGATCTTCTCGCGCGGCGTCCTGGCACGGTTGATGTGGAGCAGGCGCTGCTGCAGGGCCTTCGAGTAGACGATCGGCACGTCGCTGGTGGTGTCGGCGCCGCCGGCGATGCCGGCGTCGATCTGGCCCGTCGCGATCTTGTTGGCGACGATGATCGCGTTGTCGAGCGACGTGCCGCAGGCGCGGGCGGTAGTGATGCCGGGCGTGGTCGGCGCGAGGCCGGAGGACAGCGTCGCCTCGCGTGCGATGTTCCAGTCGGAGGAATGCTTGATGACCGAGCCGAATGCGACTTCGCCGAGCTCGACGCCATGCAGTCCGAATCGCTCGACCAGGCTGCCGAGCGTCTTGACGGCCATGCCGAAGTTGCCGACGTCCGCGTATGCGGTGTTGTTGCGGCAGAACGGAATGCGCACGCCGCCGATGATGCCTACCCGTTTCGAGCTCACGATCTACCTTCCGTATTCGCTGCTGCCGCCCTGGCCGGCGCCCCGCGCCGAGGCGCCCGCGTCATTCTAAGCCGCAGGCGCCGCGTGCGTCTCAGCGAAGTTCCTCGGGCAGCGGCCCCCAATGCGCCTCGTTGTGCCGCCACAGTTCGCGGAACCACACACGGAACATCGCCACCTCCTCGCCGCGGGCATCGTCGCCGAGCGACTGCACCATCTCGCGCGGCGTGATGTCGCCGCCGCTGACGCGCACCATCGCGTCGAACAGCTCGGTCCACAGCGGCGTATAGGCGATGCGTGCGGCATCGCGTTCGACGCGTGCGCGCTGGGCTGCGGCATCGCCGGCGCCGGACTTGATCGCGACGGTCTGCACCCACGGCGATTCGCTGAACATCGCCAGCGGTTCGAGGCCGGAGTGCAGGCAGAACGCGCGCACCTCCTCGGGCGTGGAGAACTGGTTGCGCGCAACGTCCTTGCGCTGGCTCGGATCGGCGTTGCGGTGCTGGTTCACTTCGATCGAGTAGCGACGCCAGCCCGGCGCGCTGGCGAGGTTCCAGGTGTCGAAGAACACCAGGCCGCCGGGCTTGAGCACGCGTGCGATTTCCTCCAGGTAGAGGAAGAAATCCTCCTTGTCCATGTGGATGAACACGGCGACGCAGTACGCCTTGTCGAAGCTCGCCGAAGGCAGGCTTTCGAGGCTGCTGCGCTTCAGCTCGGTCAGGCCGACGTTGGGGAATTCCTTCAGGCGCTCGCGCGCGACTGCGAGCATGTTCTCGGAGATGTCCGCGCCCTCCCAGTGCGCGATCTTCGGCGCCAGCTCGCGCCCGATGCGGCCGACGCCGCAACCGAGCTCGAGCACGCGGTCCCTTGGCTGCAGATCCAGTGCACACGCGACCTGGCGTGCGGTATAGGCGCCGGTCAGGCGCGCGACGTCCTCGTTCGCGCTACCGTCGACGGCGATGAAGGCGCCGGTGGTGGTGCTCGCCTTGTCGTCCCAGAAGGTCTTGTAGTTCGTTGCGGCCATGGAATCGGATCCGATGAAGGTTCGGTAAGTGACCAATAATACTGTACGTCTGCTCGCGCAGCAGATCCGCAGAAGGCGCTTCGGTGAACATGAGCGTGCTGCTTCGTTCTTACGCAGCGGCCGGATGCCGGCGCACATCCCGATGCGAGGTCGACATTGGGGACTCTCGCGAAGGTCCGATGGCTCCCGCAATGCCATGTCCGAAAACACGCGATCCGTAAAAAATGACCATCGGAACCAATTCCTATGGCATGGCGGTAGGGCCGGAGACCACTTAGTGAGAGGAAAATCACAGAAACGAATTTGCCGAGCATCGGAAACTGA
Organism: Rhodanobacteraceae bacterium UBA703; assembly: GCA_002297645.1. Lineage (GTDB taxonomy): Bacteria > Pseudomonadota > Gammaproteobacteria > Xanthomonadales > Rhodanobacteraceae > Dokdonella_A. The sequence goes on from DBMH01000336.1 coordinate 13,666, forward strand.
AGATCCCAAAAAGGGAGCGCATCATGAATCGTTCGGCCGCTTTCTTCACCATGAGCAGTTTTCTCCTAGTCGCCGGAATGGCATCCGCTCATGATCTGGTCCCTCTCTGGGAATCTAGGCTCGTTTCCGTGTCGGCGACCTTCTATACGACGTACTACAACGATCACCGCGTGGCGCTCGACAGCGGCCACGAGGACCATGGCGTCACTGCTTGGGTTCCTTGCTCGAACAACAGCCTGAATGGGCCCAACGGCGAAATATCGTACAAAGGGTCCGCTGCCTATCCCGACGTGCCTGCGGGAGATTGGATCACGCCGAGTCGGTTCGGCCATGGATATCCCGCTGCGATGAACTTCGCTTGTGCGCAACCGTCCGGAGCCCTTCCTCTATACAGCATGTGGGGCGGGGCGCCCTACAACGACTACCTGTATACGACGTCGGTGGCGGAATTCAATACGCGAAAGAGCATGGGCTACAGCTTCGGTCGAGTAGAAGGGTACGTATTCACAACCCAAGTGGCCGGATCGACTCCCTTATACCGTCTGAGTCTGGGCGCCAATATCGCCAACCACGATCAGGAGCACCGCTATACGACGAGCACCGTGGCGAAGCAGGTTCTCCTGTCGGCGGGATGGAGTGACGAAGGCATCACTGGATACGTATTTCCATACGACAATAGGACGACCGTCGGAGCGACCCAGTTCACCGGAACCTACAATGGTTACAACGTCTCTCCTTCGACGACCGTCAGCGTGCCTATTCGCAATGTCGTCCCCTCCACTTCATCGTTCACGGTTGGAGGAAACACCACCACGATCCAGTACGGGTTCTACGGATCGAATGCCACCGTCAGGCCGACAGGCGCTGTGTGGCAGAACGTTTCGTTCGATTTCTACACAGGAACGTTCTTCAGTCCCGGAAGCACGTTCAACCACATGCCGATCTATTTGCATTACGCCAGCACGTCCGGAACAACGCAGCTTTCGGCGATACCACCTTACGACGGTATCGCTCTGGTTCTCGTCCCGGGAAATACGATGAATGGAGTTACCTGCGGAGCCCCATCCGATGGCGGACAGCTGTTCTTCGAAATCGGCGCAGCCCGGATCATCTCCTGTGCTCCGAACCTGGCGAGTACATTGAAAGCGAACAGTTGGTACAAGATATCCTATTCTTTGGATGATTCCGCCAACGTGCGCGTGAACGTAATGTCCTACGCTACGGGTTTGGCGGTCCCATTCTTCAGTGGAGGGACGACGTTCACGACATCGCTCTCATCCAATTTTTCCTGTCCGTTTTCAACCACTGGCCTCACGCCAGACAATGTATACTGTACGAATCCCTACAATGTGCGGGGATTTCCAAAGCAGAACACGGGATATATGTGGTTTCCTCTCATAGTCGGCGCTTCCAACACTTCGGCTCAGATGTACAACACCTTGGTGAAGTGGCTCGACGTGAATCTTAATCCTTTGAATTGATAGCTCTCTAGTCAATCGTGTTTACTGCCCTATCGAAGGTCGTGAATGACCTTCGATAGTCGAATCGTAGATTTTGATTCTACTTTGACACGTGTTGGTCGGTAGAAAATTGAAGGGTCCGTTCAGGAGCATGGCAATTTCTTCTTCGGCTTCCGCAAAAGCGAAACGTGCTCTTCAAGAGGCCGAAGACTGGTCTCTCAGGCTGCTGTTTCATTTGATGCCAGTTTTTTGAGGCAAGCGCGATCTTGGATCAACCGAGTCGGTTTCCCGGCTACCGACTGGTAAGCAACGATCATGCCTCCACGTCAACGAGAGAGGCGATCCGACGAACGAGGAGCTAGTAGGTTGTGCGCTTGAGACTTTTTGGCCCTCAGCGCTCGCGTTTTTGCTTCCGTGAACTGCCGAGCTTGCGCGTCATCGTGTTGCGGCCGAGGCCGAGCGCTTTCGCCGCGTTCTGGCGATGGCCGCGATGGGCGGCGAGGGCGGCGTCGAGCAGGACGCGCTCGAGTTCGGCCAGCGCTTCGCCATGGACGTTCGGGGTGCCGGCGGCGAGGGCCTGCTCGGCCCACAGGCGCAGCGCCGAGCTCCAGCCGGAGGCCTCGGGAGCGGGCGTTGCTTCGAGCAGGGCGGGAGGGAGGTCGCCGACCCCGATCTCGCGGCCCGGCGCGAGCACGGCGAGGCGTCGGCACAGGTTCTCGAGCTGGCGCACGTTGCCGGGCCATGCATAGTCGCGCAATACGCCGAGCGCGGCGGGGGAAAAGCGCTTGGCACCGCTGCCGGCGAGCGCGGAGGCCTGGTGCAGGAAGTGCTCGGCCAGCGCGGGAACGTCGTCGCGGCGTTCGCGCAGCGACGGCAGGTGCAGACGCACCACGTCGAGGCGGTGCAGGAGATCGGCGCGGAATTCGCCGCGTGCGACCTTGGCCTCAAGGTCCTGGTGCGTGGCGGCGACGATGCGCACGTCGGCGCGGACCAGTTCGCGCCCGCCGACGCGATAGAACTCGCCGGCGGCGAGCACGCGCAGCAGACGCGTCTGCAGCGCCAGCGGCATGTCGCCGATCTCGTCGAGGAACAGGGTACCGCCATCGGCCTGTTCGAAGCGGCCGGCATGGCGTCGCGCGGCACCGGTGAAGGCACCCGCCTCATGGCCGAACAGTTCGGATTCGAGCAGTTCGGCGGGGATCGCGGCCGTGTTCAGCGCCACGAACGGCTGCTTCGCGCGCGCGCTTTCGCGATGTAGTGCCCGTGCGACGAGTTCCTTGCCGGTGCCGGTCTCGCCGGTCACCAGCACACCCAGGCCGCTCGCGGCGACACGGCCGATCGCGCGGAACAGCTCGCGCATCGCGGCACTGGAGCCGATCAGTTCCGCCTCGGCCGCCGGCGCGCCGGCGGCAGGTGGCGCGCCGCGGGGTTGCGCCAGCGCACGCCGTGCCGCGGCGACGGCCTGGTCCAGGTCGAACGGCTTGGGCAGGTAGTCGAACGCGCCGAGGCGGTAGGCGGAGGCGGTGGAGGCCACGTCGGTGAACGCACTCATGACGACGACCGGGAAGCGGGGCTCGTGGGCGACGAGGCGTTCGAGCAGCTTGAGTCCGCTCGCGCCGGGCATGCGCACGTCGGTGAACAGGAGATCGGGCGCGGCGATCTCCAGCGCGGCCTGTGCCGCTTCGGCGTCGGCGAACTCGCGCGGCGTGAAACCCGCCTCGCGCAGCGCCGCACCGAGTACGAGGCGCACGCTGCGGTCGTCGTCGACGATCCAGACCTGGGCGCTTTTCACGACAGACGCTCCTCCGCATCGCCGAGAGGCAGCAACAAGGTGAACACCGTCGCACCGGGCCGGCTGGCGTAGCCGAGGTCGCCGCCGTGCTCGCGCGCGATCTCGCGCGCCAGCGCGAGGCCCAGCCCGGTGCCGTCGGCGCGGCCGGATACCAGCGGCTCGAACAGGGTGTCGGCCAGCTCGGCGGGAACGCCTCGTCCGTCGTCGGCGAAGTCCACGCGCAGCGCATGGTTCAGGCCCCGTCCTCCGATGCGGACGCCGTGCTCGACCCGCGTGCGCACGGTCAGCGTCCGAGCGCCGGCTTCGGCGGCGTTGCGCGCGAGGTTCAGGCAGGCCTGCTGCAGACGGTCGGCGTCGGCGGCGATCGGCGGCAGGCTGGGGTCGTAGTCGCGCCGGATCCGGGGCGCGTCCGGCATGCTCGCCACCAGGGCGGCGACGCGTTCGACGAGCTCGTGGATGTTCACCGGCCTCGCGTGTCTCTTCGTGCCGGTCTCGAGCAGGCTGTCGGCGAGTGCGGCGAGGCGATCGACCTCTCCCACCACGAGGCCGGCCAGTTCGGCCAGTTCCGCCTCATCGACCCGCCGCTGCAGCAGCTGGGCCGCTCCGCGCATGCCGGCGAGCGGACCCTTCACCTCGTGCGCGAAACCCCGCAGCGATTCGGACAGGCGTAGACCCACCAGTTCGCCGGCGACGGGCTGTACCTCGAGAAGAAGGGTATCGGCGTCGAGCGGCGTCAGGGCGAGGTCGGCGGCGCGGTCCCCGATCGCCGTCCGGAGGCGCCCGTCGCGCAGCCAGATGCGGCGTTCCTCGGTCAAGGCGCGCTCCGCGGCCTCGGTGAGGCGGGGAGGCATCGCATCCAGCAGGGCGAGCGCTTCACCGCGCCGGTGGCGGGTGCCGCCGCCGAGCCAGTCACGCAGGCCCTGGTTGAGTTCGCGCAGCGTCAGCGCACGATCGACGATCGCCATGGCCGTCGCGCACGACTCCAGCGCGGCACGCACGGCGACGTCCGGGGAAGGAGGTCGTGGACGGGAAGGGCGAAGCGTCATTGCACCAGTCTAGTGCAATGCGGGCTCAGACACCGCGATGGCGTCCCCGATACGGCCGGTAGAACGCGCGCAGGGCCGCCAGGTCGGCGTCGACATCACCCGTCGTGTGGAACAGCGGACCGAAACCGATCCGTTTCGAAGGGTAGTCGAAGTACAGCGGCAGGATCGGCACGCCGGCTTCGTGCGCGATGTGCCAGAAGCCGCTGCGCCATTTCGTCACCGTCCTGCGGGTGCCTTCCGGGGCGAGGCCGAGCCACAGCCGCGGTACGGTATGGAAGCGCGCGACCATCTGCTCGACCACGCCGTGCGTGGAACTGCGCTCGATCGGGATGCCGCCGAGGCGGCGCAGCAGCCAGCCGAGCGGGCCGTGGAACAGTTCCTTCTTGCCCATGAAGGCGAGGTCGACGCCGAGCGCGACCTTGAGCAGCAGGCCCCAGAAGCCGTCCCACCAGGAACTGTGGGGCGCGGCGATCACGACGAGCTTGGGTTGGTCCGGCAGCTCGCCGGCGATGCCCCAGCCGCAGCAGCGCAGGAACCCGGCACAGAAACGGCGCCAGCCGTTGGACGGAAACTGTGGAATCGACGGTGGCAGCGGCGCGGGATCGCCGCGTCTCACTCGCCACCCCAGTCGCGTCCGCCGCGCGTGCGCTTGATCGCCGAACGCGTCTTCTTCGCTTCGATGCGCCGTTCCTTCGAGGCACGCGTCGGCCGCGTGGCGACGCGAGTCTTCGGCACGACCAGCGCAGCGCGCACGATGTCCGCGAGACGCGCGCGCGCGTCGTCGCGGTTCTTGGCCTGGTCGCGGAAGCGGTTGGCCTGGATGACCAGCACGCCGTCGTCGGTCAGGCGCCGGTCGCGCCGCGCGAGCAATCGCGCACGAACCGCCTCCGGCAGCGCGCGCGATGCACCCACATCGAAGCGCAGCTCGACCGCGCTGGCGACCTTGTTGACGTTCTGCCCGCCCGGCCCGGCCGCGCGCACGAAGCGCTCGACCAGTTCGTCGTCGGGAAGAGCGAGCGTGCCGTCGATGTCGAGCATGGATGCCGGCGCCGGGTAAGCGGGATCAGTTGCCGCCTGCGGATTCCGCCAGTAGCTTGCGGGCGGTTCCCGCCAGGCCTTCGGCCTGGACGCCCAACGCATCGACGGCTTCGGAGTTGCCGCTCTGCGCGAACCGCTCCATCTTCGTGCGCGTGCCACCCAGATTGCCGCTGCAGAACTTGGCGAACTGGGTCAGCCGTGGACTCGCCCCGGGTACGGCGGCCTTCTGGGCAATCTGCTGACAAAGGGATTCGGCTTCCTGCAGCTTCGCGCCTGCGGCTCCCAGTCCGGCAGGAGCGGTTGCGGGGGCCGAGTAGGTCGGTACCGCGGCTGCCTTCGTCAGTGCTTTCGGAACAGGAGCGTTGTCACCCAGCGCGGCAACGCTGCTCGATGCGAGCAGTTGGACCGCGCGCTTCACGGTCTTCGGGGCGCTGAGATCCGCGAACGTGAACTTGTCCGGATTTCGCGCGGCATCGGCGATCCAGCCGTCGAGCTTCGAACGGCAGCTTGCGCGTCCATTCTCGCTGCTCGACCGAATCGGCAGGTTCTTCTGCAGTTCGGCGTCGCCGGACCAAGCCCGCAGGCACTCCACGGCCGGCGAATCGAGCACGGCCTTCGCATCGGCCGGATCGGCGCGTTCGCTGCGCAGCAGGGTTCCGAGCTGGGCGTCGGTCGGTTCGCGCGTGCCGGAGCAGGCGCTCGCGCCGATGGCGCAGGCGATCGCGACGAGCAGGATCTTCTTCATGACGGTGGTCTCCAACGGAATATCGAAAATTCTAGATGCGCCGGCGCGCGGTGGCGAAACAGGCCGCCGCCACGGCGACGCCGAGCCAAGTGGCCAGCGGCAGGCCGGCGTAGCGCGTCGCGGTGGTCGACAGCAGCGTGACCACGGCGGTTCCGACCAGCAGCGAGATGCCCAGGGCCAGCCAGATGGCGACGCGCTGGCCACGCCGGATGCGCGCGTCCAGGTGCTTCAGATCGTCGGAAGCGATGCGAAGTTCCAGGCGGCCCGTGGTGGACTGTTCGAGGTAGTCGTGCAGCAGCTGCGGCATGCCGGGAGCCGCGGCGGCCCATTCCGGGATGCGCCGGCGCAACGCCTTCAGTATCGCGCGCGGACCGCGCCGGCGGAACCAGATGCGTTCGAGCACCGGCCTGGCGGTCGCCCAGATGTCGATCCGCGGATGCAGCAGGCGACCTACGCCCTCGATGTTGAGCAGCGTCTTCTGCAGCAGGATCAGCTGCGGCTGCAGCGTGAGTTCGTGCCGGCGTGCGGTCTGGAACAGCTTGACCACGACCTCGCCCAGCGAGATCTCGCTGAGGGGGCGCGTGAAGTACGGCTCGCACACCGTGCGCACCGCCGCCTCCAGTTCGTCGAGACGCGCGTGCGCCGGCATCCAGCCCGCACGGACGTGCAGTTCCGCGATGCGCGCGTAGTCCTGGTTGAACAGCGCGAGGAAGTTCTCCGCCAGCCAGTACTGGTCGCGTTCGGGCAGCGAACCCATGATGCCGCAGTCGAGCGCGATGAAGCGCGGATCGTGCGGGCGCGAGGGGTCCACCCAGATGTTGCCGGCGTGCGCGTCGGCATGGAAGAAGTTGTCGCGGAACACCTGCGTGTAGAACAGCCGCACGCCCTTCTCGGCGAGCGCGACGCGGTCGATGCCGGCGGCGTCGAGCGCGGCGAGATCGTCGACCGGGATGCCGCGCACGCGTTCCAGCGTCAACACGCCTTCGGTCGTGTGCGACCAGACCACCTCGGGTACGTAGAGGTCGTCGGAGCCGGCGAAATTGCGCCGCAGCAGCGAGGCATTGGCGCCCTCGCGCTGCAGGTCCAGTTCGTTGGTCAGCGTCGTCTCGATCTCGGCCACGACATCGCGCGGGCGGATCTTGTCGGCGTTCGGGTGGAAGCGCTCGACCAGGCCGGCCAGCGCCTTCAGCAGGGCGATGTCGTCGGCGATGCGCGCATGGATGTCCGGGCGCAGGATCTTGACCACGACCTCGCGTGGCGGCGCGCCCGGCGCCGGCGACAGCAGCGCGGCGTGCACCTGGGCGATCGAGGCCGAGGCCAGCGGCGCGTCGTCGAAGCGGATGAAGCGTTCCGTGACCGGCGCGCCGAGCGCACGTTCGACCGCCGCGCGCGCAAGGGCAGGATCGAAAGGCGCGACCTGGTCCTGCAGCTTCGTCAGGGCGTCGGCCACGTCCGGGGGCATCAGGTCGCGCCGCGTCGACAGGATCTGGCCGAACTTCACGAAGATCGGGCCGAGTTCGGTCAGCGCGAGCGTCAGGCGTTCGCCGCGCGGCAGCGCCGCGATGGCGGCACGCGGCTTCGGCAGCAGCAGGCGCGCGACATTCAGCGGGCGGAAACGGTGCGTGGCGTCGAACAGCTCGTCCAGGCGATAGCGTACGAGCACGCGGGCGATGCGCAGGAGGCGCGGAATCTGGCGCAGGCTGGTCATCGCGCGATGCTTCCGGCCTGGGCCGCCAGCCGGCGCACGCGTGCATCGAGGCGGTCGGCGCGCTCGCGTTCGACGTCCACGTCGTCGAAGAACGCATCGAGCTCGGCACGCGGCACGAGATCGCGGCCCTCCTCGGTCAGGAACTCGGCCGTGTCGCGAGCGAAGCTGCCCGCGGCGGCACGCGACCAGGCGAGGGCGCCGCGCACTGCACGCGCGATGCGGAAGCCGGCGACATCGCCGAAGGCCTGCGCGAAGGCCTCGTCGAAATCCGGCGCGAAGTTCGTCGCGATGCGTTCGAGCCGGCGCGCGAGTTCCGCGTCTCCGGCGATCTCGACGCTTCCCGGGGCCAGGGCGCCGTCGCGGCCGCGCGCCAGGGCGAGGCCGAGCAGGGCGCCGGGTGTCGCGGCGACGCGCAGTGCGCTGCCGTCCTCGTGCGCGGGGCCGATGCGCAGGCGCTCGCCGTCGATCGCGATCCGCATCGACGGCAGCGCGCCCTTGAAGTCGACGGTCAGCGCACGGCCGTCGAGGGTCGAGAGGCGGCTGCCGGTTTCGGCATCGAGCGCGACGAGGCGATTCAGTGCGGCTTCGAGCACGCGGCCGAACAGGGAGAGGATCGGGTTCGGCGCGCGCGGGGCGCCGCGGTCGGCGGGATCGGACATGGGCGGCGATTCTACCCGGCCGAGTCGCGTCTCCGCGCGACGCGTTCAGGTCGGGTCGGATACGGCGCGGCACAATCGACCGACCAGGGTTCGATGCAGGGTGGTTCGATGATCCGTCGATGGCTCGCAGTCTGCGCGTTCGCGCTCGCTTGCGCCGCCGACCTCCGGGCGGCACAGGAATTCAGCGGGCAGGCGCCGTCCGGTGCCTGGTACCGCATCGAGGCTCCCGACGGATGGCGACCCGGCGATGCGCTCGTGCTGTACCAGCACGGCCTCGACTTCAGCCAGGCGAAAGGGCCGCCCGGACTGGGACCGCTGAAATCGCTGATGCTGGCCGAGGGCTACGCCGTCGCCGCCAGCGCGTTCAACCAGCGCGGCTGGGCCCTGTTCACCGCGATCGACGACAACCGCGAACTCCTCGCCCTGTTCGAGGAAAAGCTCGGTCGCCCGGGCGAGGTCGTGCCGTTCGGCGGCTCGCTCGGCGGCCTGGTCGCGCTCAAGCTGGCGGAGTCGTCCGGCTTTCCGCCCGTGCATGCGGCGTATTCGCTGTGCCCGGCCGCGGCCGGCTCGCGCATCTGGGACACGGCGATCGACCTGCGCCTCGCCTACGACGCCGTGTGCGGGGACGCGGGGACGCTGAAGAAGGGAGACCCGCCGCTCACCTGGGCGCGCAATCTCTCGGACATTCCCGGCGATCTCGGCGACTTGCAGGACCAGGTGCGCCTGCTGCCCACCTTGATCGACGTGAACCTCTGCACCGGCGTGAGCCTGCCGGTCTCGATACGCAATGGAGCGATGAAGCGCCGTCTCGCGCAACTGATGACATTCGCGCACATCACCGACGAGAAGTTCTTCGTCAGCAACATCGGCTACGTGCTGTTCGTCATGAGCGACCTCGTGCGCGCGCCGGACAAGCTCGGCGGCCGCAATCCGTTCACGACGGCGGGCGTCGACTACGGCAGCGACCCGATGATCCAGGCCGGGATCGCACGCATCACGGCGGATCCGCGCGCGGCGGCGCGGCTGCGCCAGGTATCGGACTTCCGCGGACGCGTCGGTGCCGCGAAGATCCTGTCGATGCACACCAGCCGCGACCAGCTCGTGATCCCGTCGAACCAGGAATTCGTACGCAAGGTGATGCCGCCGGACCAGCTGACCAGCGTCCTCGTCGACGAGGACGCGCCGACGCACTGCGGCTTCAGCACGGCCGAAGGCGTCGCGGGCTGGGAAGCGCTGCGCGCCTGGCGTGCCGGAGCGGAGCAGCCGACCGCGGCCAGCCTGCAGGACCTATGCGAACGCTTCGTCGCCGGCGGCGAGGTCGAAGGGGCCTGCCGGTTCGACCCGGTGTCGGCGATCGCGCCGTTCGACGAGTTCGTGCGTCCGCGCCCGCCGCAGCCACTGCAGGTGCCGCCGCGCTCCAGCCGTCCGTTGCCGCCGCTGCTGCCGATCGGGCGGCGCGTGACGCCGTAGACGACGCGGCCGCCGGGGAAGGTCTCCCTTCGCCGGCGTCGTCAGGGAGCGCCCGATCAGTGATCGATCGGGAAGGTCTCGACCGCGCCGTCCTTCCCGTGCTGCTCGATGCGCATCGCCGGCGGCTTGCCGTCGCGCGAGGCGGGGCCGCAATGGAACGCGCGCCAGGATTGTTCGCCGTCCTGCGGATCGCCGATCGGCTGCACCGTGTCGGCATTCATGCGCGCTGCCTCGTTGCGCGCCATCACTTCCAACTCATCGCGTACCTTCAGATCGCGGCGATTGACCGGCCCGACGTGGTCGAGCACCGAGACGGTGATCTTGCCGAGGTCCTTGCAGCGGCTGCCGAGGTCGCCGGTCCAGGCGGTGCGCACCTTCTCGCCGCCGGAATCGAGCTTGATGCCCCAGCTGCAGGCGCCGAGCGGGAGGGCTGCGGCGAGAATCACGGCAACGCGTTTCATGGGGTTTTCCTTCGGGACCGATGATTCGGTACCCAGTGAGAAGACTAAGGACGAGGAGGACATCCCGCGGAGGCGCAAGGTCGCGGAGGAAAATCTTCCTGCGCGGTTCCCTGCGTCTCCGCGAGGGCTGCGTTGCCGTGCGCTCAGCGTAGCGTCTTGCCGTCCGCGTCGACGACCCTGACCTCGCCGATACCGAGGTCGCGCACCGATTTTTCGATCTTCTTGAGATCGCCGACGACGACCCAGGTCAGCGCACCCGGATGGATGATCTCGGCGGCCGCGGCCTGCACGTCGGCATCCTTCTGCGCCTCGATGCGGTCCTTCAGCGTCTGGACGTAGTCGTCCGGACGGCCGTACAGCACGATCGAGGTCAGTGCGCCGAGCACGGCACCGGTGGTCTGGTACTCGCCCGGCATGCTGCGCACGTCGCCGACCTTGATCTTCTCGATCTCCTCGTGCGTCAGCGGCTTCGGCCCGACCACGTCCTTCGCCTCGCGCAGGATCTCGGCGACGGATTCGGCCGTCTTGTCGGTCTGCACCGGCGCGTACATCATGAACGGACGCTGCCCCAGCGCGTTCGACAGGAAGCTGCCGGCCCCGTAGGCCCAGTGCTTGTCCTCGCGCAGGTTCATGTTGAGGCGCGAAGTGAAGCTGCCGCCGAACGCGCCGTTCATGGTCTGGATCTCGAGGTTGTTCTTCGCTTTCGTGGACGGCGCGACGCTGCCGGCGAGGATCAGGGTCTGCTTCGCGCCGGGGCGGTCCATCAGGAACACGCGCGGCTGCTTCGGCAGCGCGACCTCGGCGAGGTTCTTCTTCGGCGGCGTCGCCTCCGGCGCCTTCCAGTCGCCGAACACGGCGTCGAGCCGGGCGACGATCGCCTCGAGCGTGGTGTCGCCGGCGACGAGGATGCGCGCGTTGTCCGGGCGCACGTAGTCGCGCGTCCACGCGCGCAGGTCGTCCTGCGTCAGCGACTGGATCGAGGCGTCGGTGCCGGAGCCGGTGAACGGGATCGCGTAGGCGTGGCCTTCGCCGTACAGGATCGGCGGCAGGGTCCGCAGCGCGAGACCGGTCGGCTGGGTCTTCTCCTGCGCGATGCGGGCCAGCCACTGGCCGCGGATGCGGGCGAAGTCCTCGTCGCGGAATGCCGCGTTGCGCACGATGTCCGCGTACAGCTTCAGCGACGGATCGAGCTGCGACACCAGTGCGTTGAGGCCGACACTTGACGTGTCGAGGCCGGAGCCGGAGCCGATCTCGGCGCCGAGGCGCTCAGCGCGGCGCGCGATCTCGAGCGAATCCAGCTCCTTCGTGCCCTCGTCGAGCATCGCCATCGTGAACGCCGAGGTGCCGAGCTTGCGGCCCTGGTCGGAGGCGTAGCCGGCGTCGAGCAGCATCTGCACCTGCACGACCGGGATCGCGTGGCGCTCGGCCAGCACGACCTCGATGCCGTTCTTCAGCTTGCCGCGCTGCAGCGCAGGGAACGTGAGGTCCGGGAAGCTGGTCACCTCCGGCACGCCCTTGCTGCGGTCGACGTCGGACTTCACGGTGCGGAAGTCCTGCTTGGGCGGCAGTTTCGGCGCCGGGCGGCCGGCGAGTTCCGGGCGCCCGGCGCGTTCGAGTTCGTCCTCGTCGGAGAAATCGGCGCCCGGCGCGGCTGGCGTCACGGTCAGCGTGTAGTCGCCTTTTCCGATCCACTTTTTCGCCGCGGCCAGCACGCTGGCCGGCGTCGCCGCGTCCATGCGTGCCAGGTCGGTCTTGTACGCGCCCGGGTCGCCGCGATAGATCTGACCTTCGGCGAGGATGGACGCCTTGTTGTTCACGCGTTCGAGCGAGCGCACGAAGCCGGCGCGCGTGCGTACCTTGACGCGTTCGAGTTCGTCCGCGTTCGGGCCGTCCTTCAGGAACTTCTTCCATTCGTCGGCGACGGCCGCCTCGACCTTGGCCGGCTCCACGCCGTTCTTGACGTCGACCTGGAGCTGGACCTGCGAGGCCAGGGCGAACGATTGGACGCTCACCGACACGCCGTCGGCGAGCTTGTCCTTGTAGACCAGGCGGTCGTACAGGCGCGAGGTCTTGCCGCCGCCGAGCACGGCCGCGGCGAGCTCGAGCTGTGCGACGTCGGCGTCGCCGAGCCAGGGGGCATTCCACTGGCGGTAGATGCGCGTCTGCGCGACGTGATCCTGCATGGTATCGCGCGTGGACGCGGTGCGCGGTGCGGTCCACGGCTGCTGGCGCGCCACCGGCGGACCGGCCGGGATGTCGCCGAAGTACTGCATCATCTTCTGCTTCGCGGTGTCCGGCGTGATGTCGCCGACCAGCGCGACGGTGACGTTGGCCGCGCCGTAGTAGTCGTGGAACCAGCGCTTGACGTCGTCGAGCGACGCGGCGTCGAGGTCCTTCATCGAGCCGATCGTGTCGTGGTGGTACGGGTGGTTGGCCGGATACGCGTTGGCGCTGATGCGCTGATCGACGCGGCCGTAGGGCTGGTTCTCGCCCTGGCGCTTCTCGTTCTGCACGACGCCGCGCTGCTCGTCGAGGTCCTTCTGGCCGATCGCGCCGAGCAGGTGGCCCATGCGGTCCGACTCCATCCACAGCGCCATGTCGAGCGCGGTCGTCGGCACGGTCTCGTAGTAGTTCGTGCGGTCGAACCAGGTGGTGCCGTTCTGGTCGGTCGCGCCGGCCAGCTCGAACGGCCGGAAGTATTCGTCCTGGTGGTTTTCCGAACCCTGGAACATCAGGTGCTCGAACAGGTGCGCGAAGCCGGTCTTGCCCTTCGGCTCGTCCGCCGAGCCGACGTGGTACCAGACGCTGACGGCGACGACCGGTGCCTTGTGGTCCTCGCTGACGACGACGGTGAGGCCGTTCGGCAGCGTGAAACGCGTGAACGGGACATCGATGTCGCCCGTCGAGGCGGATACGGCCCGGGCCAGGCCGAGCGTGAACAACGCGACGGCGATCTGCTTTCGCATGGAGGAAGCTCCTTGGGGTTCTGCCGCCCCGGCGTCGATGCCGGGGCGAGGAGGGAAGAACGGCCGGAGGCTACCGTCTGCACGGCTGCGGCCGCAACGACAGGAAGGCACGGGTCGTCGCTGCGCGACGCGGCGGCAGCGGGGCGCCGCCACCGGGCGCTACGGTTCGAAGCCATCCGCGAAGATGAGGTCGTCGACGCGGAAACGGGCGTGAACGGTGCAGTCCGCCGTCGCCGGCGCGGTCGTGTAGAGGCCGCCGGCGAGCGCGCCGCCGCAGCCGGTCACGGAATCGACCGCGAAACCGGCATCGGCCGTCACGGTGAAGGTCGCCGTTTCGTTTTCCTCGACCGTCTGCGGCAGGTGCGGCGCGATCGTTCCGCCGGGATCGGCCAGCGGCGTGATCGTGTAGGTGGCCGGTGCCGCGGGACCGTCGAAACGGTAGATCGTGCCGCCGCCGGTGACGACGAAGAGGTTGCCGACGTCGTCCTCGCCGAAGCTGTAGACGTTCATGGCCGGCGTTCCGGCCATCGTCGAATAGGTCCACGTCGCCGCCGCCGGATTCGCGTCGGCGACCCGGATTCCGCCGTCGCAGTAGTCGGAGAACAGGTACTTGCCGCGAAGCTCGACCACCGGCCCGCGATAGACGTGTCCCCCGGTGATCGAGCACGCGCCGCCGCTGTGGCTGTACTCGATCACCGGCGCGACGGTGCCCGTCGTCGCGGGACAGGTGGTACCGCTGCCGCTGGGACTGTAGTAGTGGTTGCCCTCGCACTGCTTCCAGCCGTAGTTGCGGTTGCTGGTCGAGCCGTAAGCGCGGAAATCGACCTCCTCGTACTGGCCCTGGCCGACGTCGCCGATCACGAGGTCACCGTTCTTGCGATCGAAGCTCCACCGCCATGGATTGCGCAGGCCGTACAGCCAGATCTCGCCGCACTGGTCGGCGGCGCCGGCGAACGGATTGTCGGCGGGGATCGAGTACTGCGCCGGCTGGCCGGCGGTCGCGCCGCACTGGTTCGCCGCGGCCGTCGCGGCCGGATGGCGTACGTCGAGGCGCATCATCTTGCCGAGCAGGTAGTACGACTTCCCGCCGACGGTCTTCTTCCAGAGGTCCTGCGAGAAGCCGTTCGGGTCGCCGCCCGAACCGCCGTCGCCCATGCCCCAGTACAGGAGGTTGTCGGGGCCGAACGCGATGCCGCCGCCGTTGTGGTTGGAATAGATGTCGGGAATGCGCAGCACGACCTGCTCGTTGCCGGCGAAGACGTTCGCGGCCGGATCGGTGGCGGTCAGGCGGATCAGTACCTGGTCCGGCTGCGCCCCGAGGCGCGGATCGCCGGACGGCGCTGTGTAGGTGAGGTACAGCATGCCGTTGCTGGCGAAGTCCGGATCGAACGCCAGGCCGAGCATGCCCTGCTCGTTGCCGGGACCGCCGGTGGTGGCGCGGCTGTAGTACGGGGTCGCCTGCAGGTTGCCGGAGGCGTCGATGATGCGCAGCCGGCCCGAATTGCTGGTGTTCTCGACCACGAACAGGCGGCCGCTGCCGTCGTTCGGCGACGCCAGCGCCGTGGGGCCGGAAAGATCGGTGGCGATCGGCGTCAGCGTGACCGCGGCGGGGGCATTCCCTGCCGCGGCCGCGGAGTTCGACAGCCCGAGCAGCGCCAGCCCGGCGCCCAGCAGGATTTCCCGGTGAATTCGTCGCATCGTCTGTCTCCCCGTTGATGGATGGGATGCACGCCGCCGCCCGGCACGCATCGCGAAGCAATCCGCCTGATAGCATGCCGCCGATTCGAATTTCGTTGCGTCGACGTCATCGCCGCGGAATGTGATGGGGGAGGCAGGGGTTCCCGGCCCTCCGTCGTACGCTTGCGGCCCCTGGATCGCGGTGTTCCCGCCCGGAGAAAACATGAGTTCGAGATTCCTGTTTCCGGCAAGCCTGTTCGCAGCCTGCTGCGTCGTTCCGACCGCTTCCGCCGCCGACTGGCTGCAATGGGGCTACGATCCCGCTCACAGCGGCAACAATCCCGACGAGGCGACGATCGACGCCGGCAACGTCGCCCAGTTGACGCGCCGCTACAACGTGACGATGACCGACACCACGAACGCGGCACCGGTGCTCGCGCGCGCGATCACGACGCCCGGTGGCGTCAAGGACCTCCTGGTGGTGACGGCGCAGAGCGGCCGCACCACCGCCTACGATGCCTTCGACGGATCGGTCGTGTGGACCGCGACGACCAGCGGCAAGGCGCCGACGGAGAGCTCGCCGGCGATCGACCCGAACCGCCAGTTCGTCTACGCCTACGGCATCGACGGCAAGGCGCACAAATACCGCATCGGCGACGGCGTCGAGGTCACGGGCGACGGCTGGCCGCAGATCGCGACGCTGAAGACGAGCGTCGAGAAGGGCGCCTCGGCGCTGGCGTTCGCGATCACCCGCGGCACCACGTACCTGTACGTCGTCAACGACGGCTACATCGGCGACGCCGGCGACTACCAGGGTCACCTCACCTCGATCGACCTCACGACGAATGCGCAGACCGTGTTCAACACGCTGTGCAGCGACGTCACGGTGCACATGATCCTGAACGGCCAGAACGGCGTGAACGGCTGTTCGTCGCGCCAGAACGGCATCTGGGGGCGCCCCGGCGCGACCTACGACGCCGGCACCGACCGCATCTACATCACGACCGGCAACGGTCCGTTCAACGCGCACACCGGCGGCAAGAACTGGGGCGACAGCGTGCTCGCCCTGAACCCGGACGGCACCGGTGCCGGCGGCGGCATGCCGGTGGACAGCTACACGCCGACCACCTACCAGCAGCTCGACAGCCAGGACATCGACCTCGGTTCGGCGTCGCTGACGATCCTGAAGCCGCCGGCCGGCAGCAGCGTGCAGCACCTCGGCGTGCAGACCGGCAAGGATTCGAAACTGCACCTGCTCGACCTGGACCGCATGGGCGGTACCGGCTCGGCCGGCAGCATCGGCGGCGCGATCGACGTCATCGACGTGCCGGTCAGCCAGTTCTGGATGAAGACGCAGACGACGTCCTGGATCGCGCCCGACGGCGCGAACTGGGTCTTCGTCGGCAACGGCTCCGGTCTGTCCGGCCTGAAGGTCACGCTGAACACCACGACCGGCAAGCCCTACCTGCAGCCGACGTGGCAGACGAGTGCCAACGCGACTTCCGTCATCGTCGCCAACGACGTGATCTACCACGTCGGTTCGTGCACCGGCGGGTACTGCCTGATCGCACGCAAGCCGCTCGACGGCTCGGTGCTGTGGACCTCGCCGACGATCGGCAGCATCAAGTGGCAGAGCCCGATCCTCGCCAACGGCGCGCTCTACGTCGCGGCCGGCACGCGGCTGCAGCGTTTCGATCTCGGCAATCCGCCGGCGACGCACACCGTGTCGCCGGTTGCCGGTGCGCACGGCCGCGTCGTGCCGGGCACGCCGCAGCTCGTGGACGACGGGGCGACGCAGCCCTTCACGATCGTCCCCGATGCCGGCTACACGATCGCCAGCGTGAGCGGTTGTAGCGGCCAGCTCGCCGGAACGGTCTACCGCACCGGTCCGGTCGCCGCCGACTGCACGGTCAGCGCGAGCTTCGTCGCCGCAGGCAACCTGCATACCGTCACGCCGCAGGCCGGTGCGCACGGGCAGATCTCGCCGGACACGCCGCAAAGCGTCGCGGACGGCGCGACGACGAGCTTCACGCTCGCGCCCGATCCGCACTACGTAATCGACACCGTCACCGGCTGCGGCGGCTCCCTGAGCGGCACCCTCTATACGACCGGCCCGGTCACGACCGACTGCACGGTCGCCGCGACGTTCAAGCAGCTGCTGCACACCGTGACGCCGCATGCGGGAACGCATGGGCAGATCCAGCCGGGCACGCCGCAAAGCGTCGCCGACGGCACGACGACGAGCTTCACGCTCACGCCGGATCCACATTACGTGATCGACACCGTCAGCGGCTGCGGCGGCAGTTTGAACGGCACGACCTACACGACCGCCTCGATCACCGCCGATTGCACGGTCGACGCGACGTTCAAGGTGCTCACGCACGTCGTCTCGATCCAGGCCACGGCCGGCGGCAGCGTGTCGCCGTCGGCGGCGCAAACGGTGACGGACGGCGACACCACGTCGTTCACGATCACGCCCGGCAACGCCGGCACGACGTTCGACGCCAGCGGTTGCGGTGGCAGCCTCGGCGGATCGGTCTACACTACGGCGCCGGTCACGGCGGATTGCACGGTCTCGGTCGCATTCTCGGTCGACGACTGGATCTTCCGCGACGGTTTCGAACTGCCGGCGCGCCCGTAGTCCGGAAAGCCCGATCGGTCTTCCACGACGTCATTCCCGCGCCCGCGGGAATGACGCCCGGATCAGAGACGGCCCGAGCGCCGACAGCGGTTTCCGACCCCCTGAAACGGAGATCGCGACATGCGAGCGAACCAGCGGCCCGCCACGGGTCCGTATCCTGCCGCGCTGGCTGTGGCCTGCGCGGCCTGTCTTTCCGTCGCACAGGCCGCCGACTGGCGGCAATTCGGTGCCGATGCCGCGCACAGCGGCTGGAACCGCAGCGAGACGACGCTCGGCGCCGGCAACGTCGCGCAACTCATTTCGCGCTACGCGAACCCGGTCGTGCTGCCGGCGAAGGTCGACGGCGCGCCGGTCTATGCCAGCGGCGTCGCCACCGCGGGCGGCGCGCGCAACCTGCTGTTCCTGCTCGGCAGCGATTCGTTCTCGGACTTTTCCTCGACCACCAGCACCTTGATGGCGGTCGACGCCGCGAACGGTGCCGTGGTGTGGTCGAAGTCCGTCAGCGGCAGCGGCCACAACAGCCGCCAGCACGCGTCGTCCTCCCCGGCGATCGACGCCGCGAAACAGTTCGTCTATGCGTTCGGCATCGACGGCTACGTGCACAAGTACCGCATCGGCGACGGCACGGAGGTGCAGGCGCCGGGGCCGGCCGGATGGCCGGCGCAGGTCACGCTGAAGCCGGACGTCGAGAAGGTCGCGTCGAGCCTGACGATCGTCGAGTCCGGCGGCGCGGAGTATCTGGTCGCCGTCACCGACGGCTACATCGGCGACGGGGGCGACTACCAGGGCCACCTCGTTTCGATCGATCTCGGCAGCGGCGCGCGCAAGGTCTTCAATTTCATGTGCAGCGCGACGACGACCCTGCTGGCGAACGGCGGCTGTCCGGACGGACGCATGAGCGGAGCCTGGGGACGCGGCGGCGCGACATTCGATGCCGGCACCGGCCGGCTCTTCGTCGCGACCGGCAACGGCCAGTTCGATGCGAATTCGCCAGGCGGCCGCCACTGGGGTGACAGCGTGCTCGCGCTCGCCCCAGACGGCAGCGGTGGCGGCGGCGTGCCGCTGGGCAGCTACACCCCGACGAACCATCAGGCCCTCGCCGATGCGGACGCCGATCTCGGCTCGACCTCGCCGGCGATGCTGCCGGTGCCGTCCGCAAGCATCGTCCGCCATCTCGGCCTGCAGGTCGGCAAGGACGCGCAACTGCGCCTGATCGATCTCGCCGACCTGTCGGGCAGCGGCGTGCTGTTCCGCGACGGCTTCGACGGAACTCCGGTGCCGGCGCGCGTCGGCGGCGAAGTGCAACTGCTCGGTGTGCCGCAAGGGGGCAGCGGCATGCGCGAGCAACCCGCCGTATGGGTCGATCCGGCCGGCTCGACGTGGGTGTTCGTCGCGAACTGGGCCGGCCTGTCCGGCCTGCAACTGGGCCTCGATGCGAACCATCGACCGCAACTGGCGTCGCGCTGGAGCCTCGGCCACGCGGCGACGTCGCCGGCCGTCGCCAACGGCGTGCTCTACCACGCCGGCGTCTGCGCCAGCGGCAACGGCGAATGCCTCGTCGCGCGCAATCCGGCGACGGGTGACGTGCTCTGGAGTTCGCCGCAGATCGGAGGGGCGCACTGGCAGAGCCCGATCGTCGTCGACGGCGCGGTGTACTTCGCCGACAACGACGCACGGCTGTGGAAGTTCGCGCTGCCTTGAGCACGACCCTGCTCGAGAGCCGTCTTCGCCGCGATCAGGGCTGTCTCGCGATGCCCTGATCCGCCGGCAGCGTCACCTTGAACCCGATCTTCGCGAGCTGCTCGGGCGACTGACCCCGCCTGCGCAGGAAGGAGCCAGCGCGGGTCGGCACGCACGTTGGCGAAAAAAGGGTTCGTGCGAGTTTCCGCCCGGCCCGCATCCTCTGCCGCACGTCCGGTGCAGAAGCTCGCGCCGGACGCCGTCGCTCCCTTTCAGCGCTTGCGCTTGAGCCGGATCAGCGACGAGATGTCGTCGTCGCCGTGGCCCTGCGCGAGCAACACGGCGTAGTCGGCGAGCGACTTCTCGATGATCGAGCGGTCGGTGCCGGCATCGAGCGCGAGCTGGCGCACGATCTTCAGGTCCTTGTGCAGCAGCGCGAGCTTGAAACCGACCTTGAATTCGTCGCGCAGCATCGTCGCGCCGCGCTTGTCGAGGAACCAGTTGCCGGCCGCGCCGGCGCCGAGCGTCGGCAGCAGGCGCTCGGGGTCGAGGCCGAGCTGTTCCGACAAGGCGAGGCCCTCGCACACCGCCTGCGCGATGCCGGCCACGAGCACCTGGTTCACCGCCTTGGTGTTCTGGCCGGCGCCGACCTCGCCCATGTGGCTGATCTTCGCCGCATAGCTTTCGAGCACCGGTCGCGCGCGTTCGAGCGCGGCCGCATCGCCGCCGACCATGATCGACAGCTTGCCGCTCTTCGCACCCTCGACGCCGCCGGACACCGGTGCGTCGATGAAGTCGCAACCATGGGCGGCAAGAACCGCATGCGCGGCCCTCGCCGTCACCGAGGACACGGTGGAGTGGTCGACCACGACCGTGCCGGGCTGCGCGTGCTCGGCGATGGCCTGCGCGAGTTCGAGCACGTCGGTGTCGGCCGGGACGCACAGTGCGACGACGTTGCAACGGCGTGCGATCTCGGCGATCTCGGTCGGCGCGGACACGCCATAGTCCTGCGCGGCCGCGGCGGCCTTGTCGTGCGAGCGGTTCCACACGGCACCGAGCAGGCCGGTCCGCGCGAGGTGGCCGGCCATCGGCAAGCCCATCGCGCCGAGACCGACGAAACCGACTTTCAACTCATTCATCGCGATAACTCCAGGCTGGCCCGTTCGATCGGCGACGGGCGAAAATCCCAATGCGGAAGGCGCGAGGGACGGATGAGAAGCCTCCCTCGCAGAGTCGCGGAGAGCGCAGCGAAGCGCTCGAAGGGCCGTCGCTGCGTCTCCGCTAGACTTTCGTTTCGTCAGTGCCGTGCCCCGGCGAACAGGCTCGCCGCTGTACAGCGCTTGCATGCGCTCCCGGTCACTCCGCTTCCGCCAGATAGGTGTATCCGGTCAGGCCCTGCTCCAGCGCGGCTTCGTAGGCTTGTGCCTCCCCGTCGGCGAGTCCGGCGGCGGCAATCTTGTCGCGGTACGCGGCGCGCAGCGCGGCGAGGTCGTAGCCGACGTAGTCGAGCATCAGGTCGGTGCTGTCGCCGCGGCGCAGGTGCGTGAACTCGTAGCCGTCGCCGGCGAGCTTCACGTTGACCGCGTCAGTATCGCCGAACAGGTTGTGGATGTCGCCCAGCGTCTCCTGATACGCGCCGACCATGAACAGGCCGAGGCGATAAGGCTCGCCCTCGCGCAGGGAATGCAGTGGCAGGCTGACATCGAGGCCGTCCGCTTCCACGTACTGGTCGATGCGGCCGTCCGAATCGCAGGTGAGGTCGGCGATCACGCCGCGGCGGTCCGGCGCGCGATCGAGCCCGGCGATCGGCACGATCGGGAACACCTGGTCGATCGCCCAGATATCCGGTGCGGATTCGAACACCGAGAAATTGACGAAGTACTTGTCGACCAGCGTCTCGGCGAGCTCGTCGAGCACCTGGCGGTGCACGCGCTCGTCCGGCTTCAGGCGCGAACGCACGGCGTTGACGATCGCGTAGTAGAGATCGTCGAGGTCGGCGCGGTCGGCCAGCGTCATCTGGCCGAGCGCGTACAGCGAATAGCCTTCGGCGAGATGGTATTGCGCCTCGTGGTACAGCTCGGTCGGCGGGCGGCGGTCGATTTCCTCGTGCGTCTCGCGCAGGCGGCGCAGCACGGCCGGTTCGTCGGCGCGCGGCGGCGGCACGCGGCCGGCCGGCGACTGCTCGACTTCGCTGACGTTGACGACGAGCACCGCGTGATGCGCGGTCAGCGCGCGACCGGATTCCGTCAGCACGTGCGGCGTCTTCAGGCCGTTCGCGGCGCACGCCTCGGCGAGCGCGCCGACCACGGCGGAGGCGTATTCGTCGAGGCCGTAGTTGATCGAGCAGTCCGAGCGCGAGCGCGTGCCTTCGTAGTCGACGCCGAGGCCGCCGCCGACGTCCATGTGCGTGATGGCGAGACCCATGCGGGACAGCTCGACGAAGTAGCGCACCGCCTCGCGCATGCCGTTGGCGATGTCGCGCACGTTCGACATCTGCGAGCCCATGTGGAAGTGCAGCAGCTTCAGCGTGTGCGACAGGTCCGCCGCCTTCAGTTCGTCGAGCAGCGTCAGGAGCTGGCGCGGCGTCAGGCCGAACTTCGCCTTGTCGCCGCCGGAGTTCTGCCACTTGCCGGCGCCGAGGCTCTTCAGGCGCATGCGCACGCCGAGCAGCGGCTCGACGGCGAGTGCGCGCGACTCCTCGATGACGTAGCGCAGTTCGGACGGCTTCTCGATCACGACGAAGATGTCGAGACCGAGGCGTCGTCCCATCAGCGCGAGACGGATGTACTCGCGGTCCTTGTAGCCGTTGCAGATGACCGTGCTGCCGCGCCGTGCGAGCGCGAGCACGGCCATCAGCTCCGGTTTCGAACCGGCCTCGAGGCCGAAGCCCTCGGCGCCGTTGGAGGCGAGTTCGCCGGCGACGTTCCTCTGCTGGTTCACCTTGATCGGATAGATCGCGGTGTAGCCGCCGCCGTAGTCCCACTCGCGCATGGCCTTGGCGAACGCGCGCTGCAGGCGCTCGCGGCGGTCGTTCAGGATGTCGGCGAAGCGCACCAGCAGCGGCAGGCGCGAGCCCCGCGCCCGCGCGCGCTCGACGATGTCCGGCAGCGACAGGGCGGGGCCTTCGATGCCGCGTGGACGCACCAGCAGGTCGCCGCCCGCGCCGACGTCGAAGTAACCCTCGCTCCAGTGCGGCACGGCCCAGGTATGACGCGCCTCCTCGACGCTCCAGCGCTGCTCGCTCACCTCGATGCTCCAGAATCGTTGGGGGAAGGCCCGCGAAGCCGGTTTCGCCGCACGCGGGGATCGCGTGCACGCGCCGTATGGGCGGGCTGGCCCGCTAGTGTAACGAGACGTTGCGTAGTGCGTGTGTCCGCGCCATCCGGACCGGCTACAATCGCGCCCCTTTCGCCCCCTTACCGCGCAGGCATCAAGATGTCCGAGTCCGAACAGCAGACCCCCGTCCAGGGCTGGTTCACCGAGCAGCACGAGCGTTCCGGCTCGTCGTTCGGCCTGCGCATCAAGGAGCGACTGCACGTCGAGCAGACGCCGTTCCAGACGATCGAGATCTACGACACGACCGACTGGGGCAAGCTGATGGTCATCGACGGTTGCACGATGGTCTCGACGCGCGACAACTTCCTCTACCACGAGATGATGTCGCATCCGGCGCTGTTCACGCACGCACGCGCCAAGCGCGTCGTCATCATCGGCGGCGGCGACTGCGGCACGCTGCGCGAGGTGCTGAAGCACGAAGAGGTCGAGCACGCCGTTCAGGTCGACATCGACGAGCGCGTCACGCGCCTGGCCGAGATCTACTTCCCCGAGTTGTGCGAGTCCAACGGCGACCCGCGCGCAGAGCTCAAGTTCATCGACGGCATCAAGTACATGGCCGAACTCGAGCCGGAATCCATCGACCTCGTCATCGTCGATTCGACCGATCCGGTCGGCCCGGCCGAGGGCCTGTTCAATGCCGACTTCTACGCGAGCTGCTACAAGGCCCTGCGCCCGAGCGGCATCCTCGTGCAGCAGAGCGAATCGCCGCTGGTGCACCTCGACCTGATCAAGTCGATGCGCTCGGCGATGCGCGTGGCCGGCTTCCATGCGGTGAAGACGCTGGCCTTCCCGCAGCCGATCTACCCGACCGGCTGGTGGAGCTGCACGATGGCGCGCAAGGGCGCCGATCTTTCCGGCTTCCGCGAGCGCGGTGCGCAGACCAAGCAGTTCCCGACGCGCTACTACAACGTCGACATCCACAAGGCCGCGCTGGCCTCGCCGGAATTCATGCGCGAGGCGCTCGGCGAGTAAGCGTCATTCCGTCGCCGGCCGTCATTCCCGTGCGCGGCAGCGTGGTGGTCGCGGTGCCACCACGGACACCCGAGGGCGCGGCCTTCCTGTAGGCTGCTCCCACGCTGCCGGGGTTTTCCTGCCCCGCGAGGAGATCGCCATGTCACGCCGAGCCGCCCCCATCCTCATCCCGCTCGTTTTCGCCGCGACGGCCGCGGCGGCGGCGGAACTGCCGAAGGACGCACGCCTCGGTGTCGTCGATGCGCTCGCGCCGCGCCTTTCGGCCGGCTTCGGCACGGCAGCGAACGCGGCGAAGGCGCCGACGATCCGCGACGACTGGCGCCTGGGCGCGGTCGCACAGGAACAGGCGGTCACGCGTCTTTCCGGACTCGGCTATCGGGCGTCGGCGGCCGAATTGCCGTCGTCCCTGGTCGACACCGTCCGTCGCGGCGGAGCCCTCGACGTGAGCGGCCTGGAGGTGCGCCTGAATGCCGCCTTCTCCAAGTCGCTCGGCCGCTGGATGCAGGAACAGAAACTCGACGGCGTGGTCGTGCTGCGGACGCTGTCGCGTCCGCTCGCGCAAGGCGCGCCGGTACAGAGCGGCTACGGCATCGCGCGCGGCGCCGACGGTTCCGTCGCCTACGCGAACGTCGCTCCCCTGCTGGTCACCGGCGCGGTGACGCCGAAGATCGACGGCGCGCCGCAATGCCTCGTCACGGCGCCGCTCGACGCGGCCCAGGTCGCCGGTCCCAGGAAGCTCGCCGACCTCGCGCCGCTCGCCCCGGTGCTGAAGGACGTGCTGCGCAAGTCGGTCGACGGGGCGTTGGTGCGCAGCGGCGTGATGCAGGGCGAGGCGGCTTGCGAATAGGCGCCTGCGCGGCGGTCAGGGTGTCCGGCGCGCGAGGCCGCGACGGATCGCGAAATCCACGCGATCGAGGAGCCGCGCCGCCAGCAGCGACTCCTCCGCGATCAGCGCCGCTCCGAGGAGCAGGGCGAGCAGGCCGGGTCCGGGCAACACGAGCATGACGAGGCCGAGCACGATCAGCACCGTGGCGGCGAGCAGGACGCCGCATTTGCGCAACCAGCCGCTCGGACGCGACGCGCTGCGACGGTAGCGGCGCTGGAAGCGCGTGCCCGCCGGCTCGGACCGGAAAGCATCCCAGTGTCGTCGCAGGGCGTCGAGCATGGCGGAGTTTCTCCACGAGCGTCGCAGGGCGGGGAGGGCTAGTGTGGGCATGGCGTGCTGAACGAAATGTTCGGATCGGCGCCCGCGATCCCGCCGCCATTGTCGCGTGCGCCGACCAGGGCATGTCGCGTTGCGCCGGATTCGATGCGAAGCCGGTGCTGTCGATGGGCGCGCCTCCGCTCCGACCGGCTACGGAACCGACCCCGGCGCGACACGATCGGGCCGCGAGCGCAGCAGCGGCGGCAGCGGCCTCGCATCGTGACGAGGTTTCCAGGCGGGGGTATCCGGTCCGTCGGCGCCGCCGATGCGTATGGCCTTCGTGACGAGAGCACTCAACGGCCCACCCTCCTCATTTTCCAGATCCGCGAGGAAATACACGCTGCCGTCGATATCGACCGCGAGGTCCGTCGGCTTCGGCGACCGGCCTTCAAGGTAGCGGCCGTAGCGATTGTTGGCGGACCCGATACGCGCCATCTCCCGTGCCGATGCGTCGCTCGGCGAAACCCGTCGGACGCGGAAGTCGTCTTCGCTTGCGTTCACGACCAGCAGGCTGCCGTCCCGGTCGAACGCGAGGGGCAGGTAAGGATAGGTCGACTCGAATGCCGACAGATTCTCGCTCCAGAGCGTCGCACCCGTGGCGGCGTCGAGGATCGCGCGCGTTGCCGGTGACGAGTCGGCCTCGATCTTCCGGAAGGCGATGCGTCCGTCGGCGGATATCTGCATTCCGGAAGTCGCGAGCGCGTCGCGACGCCATACCACCTCGCCGGTGTCGCGCCTCAGGCGCATCGGAGGCGAGGAGATCACCACGTCGCCATCGGCCAGCGTGGCGAGCTGGACGGCCGGCGCGTAGCCCTTCTGTTCGCGGACTGTCCAGAGGACATGTCCGTCTCTAGCGGCGAGTTTGAGTACGTGCAAGGGCCCGCCCGGCGAGGCCAGCGCCACGATGGGATTGCCGTCGGGACCGACCGCGACACTGGGTGTTGCGGTCGTAGGCATGTCCTCCGCGAACTGGATGCGCCAGACGGAGCGGCCGTCGATGGGAGACAGGCGGGATACGCCGGTCTCGTCGGCGGTGTACAGCGCGTCCGCGCCGTGTCGGGCCAGAGACAGCACGGGCTCGGATATCTGCCAGCGGGTACGTCCGTCGGCGACGTCGATGCGTGTGATGAAAGGTTCCCGGGCCCCGGCTGTGAACCGGCCCGCCGCGTAGGCGTAGCTGTCACCGTCACTGGCAAAGGCGTGGAGACGTGCCGGCGCGTAGGGGAGTTCGTCCTGTGGCCGCCAGCGCCACAGGCTGCGCCCGTCGCTTCGTGCGAGGCGATGGACGACCGGTTCGCCGACCGGCAGATCATTGGACAGCACATCGCCGATCGCGAGCGTGGCGACCAGCAGTCCCGGCGGTCCCGATTTCGTCGGCACCGTCAGCGGCGAAGCGTCGAAATCGCCGCGGGCGGTACCGGTGAGTACGGCATGTTCCGCGGCGACCGGCTCGCGGCGAAGCCATTCCGTGTCGAGGTCGGCCCCGATCGTCGACAGCCAGAACCAACCGCCTGCGAACTGGGATCCCCAAGGCAGGGCGCTCAGGAAGAGCGATCCGTCGGGCAGCATGGACATCTGCGCGACGCGCAGGGTCTCGGCGGCGGCGAGAGGGATGTCGCGTTGATCGACGAGGTGCCCGTCGTCCGGATCGAATCGCGTCAGCCGCATCGGGGAGGGCAGAGAATAGGCGTTCTGCTGCCGGAATGGCTCCCATACGAAAAGCCCGGCTGCGCTCACCGCCAAGGGCAGGTTCGGCCCGAATCCCTGTCCATTCGGCCCCCCGATGCTGTCGGGAACCGTCCACAGGACGCGACCGCTGGCCGCGGAGAACCGCGCGATCGCCGACTGGATGCCGTCGATTTCGATGTCGCCGACGGCGAATACGTCTCCGGTCGGTCCGTGCTGAAACGAGATCGGACGGTGGGACCTTGGGAACGGAAGCCGGTGGTCGCTCGCTCCGGCCCCGTCGGCGATTCCAAATCGAAATTCATCGAATTCCTGGTACGTGCATTCGAGGGAGAACGCGACGCCGCGATCTTTCGTCGGAGCGAGGCGGCCGGTCCAATAGGAATCGGCGCACCACGACTGATGCCAGATCGTCCGTCCGTTGCGTCCGTCCACCCGGCTGAGCATGGCCGGCGGAGCGTCGCTGGAGTCACCGTGGTTCAGCAGTACGAGGTCGTCCGTTGCAGGGTCCACTTCCAGCAGCGCGACTTTCGGTGTGAAGGTTCGGTCGGAATGCTGGAAATCGGATTCGCTCGACCACAATACGTGCCCGTCCTGTGCGGACAAGCGGGTTGTCCGGAAGCGACGGCCATGCAGGCCGGCGACCGCGAAATCGCCGTTGCGGAAGGTTCTCAAGGTATGGACGGCGAAACTCTGCGCGGGGGATGTGGTTTTGTCCGTGCGCGCCCACAGGATCCTGCCGTCGGCACTCAGGCGCGCGTAGCAGGCGGAAACGAGATACGGCGGATAGATGCCTTGGTGTTGCGCATCCATCGCGACGCCGATATCGCCATCGGGCATGGCGAACAGATGGAGCCGGTTCAATTTGAGCTCACGCGGGGGAATGGCACACGCCTCGTTGAGTTCGGTCTGCCAGTGTCGTGAACCATCGCGGCGGTCGAGTGCGATCACGCGCGTCGCGAGTTCGGAGTTGAAGTTCCCCGAGGCGATCCATCCTGCGCCGCCGACGAGCAGCTCGGTCCCGGTTGCGTCGCGCGTGGCGATCGTATTGCTAAGCAACTCCGCCGACGGCAGCGACGCATACAGCGGGACCTGCCAGGTGATCCCGTCGGCCCCGATCGCGCGTGCGCCAGGCAGCGATGCCAGTGCGGCCGCGGCAAAGAACACCATTCCTGCCTTCATTCCCCTTCTTCCCCCAATGTCCTTGCGACCGATGCTACTTCAGCGCGGGTCGCCGCGATCCTGGCATGGCGACTCGCTCGAACCTCGCTGCACGACGACCTCACTCGCCAGCGACGAGCCGGAAACCGCGGGCGCCGCGTTCGACGTCCAGGGAAAGCCCGTACAGCGCCGACAGATTCGCTGCGGTCAGCACGTCGTCCGGCGTGCCGTCCGCGAACACCCGGCCCGTGCGCAACAGGATCACGCGCTGGATCTCCGGCACGATCTCCTCGGCGTGGTGCGTGACCAGCAGCAGCGTCGTGCCGTTCTGCGCGAGCCGGCGCAGCAGGGCGAGGAAGTGCGTCTGCGCGGCGATGTCGAGGCCGGTCGTCGGTTCGTCGAGCAGCAGCGCGCGGGGGCGGTGCGCGATCGCTCGCGCGATCAGCACGCGGCGCGTCTCGCCGGTGGACAGTTCCGCGATCGGGCGCTCGGCCAGGTGCGTGGCGTCGGATTCGTCCAGCGCTTCGCGTGCGCGTTCGCGCAACGCCGCGGTGACGCCTTCTTCCGGTACGCGCTGGCTGGCGAAGAAGCCGCTGAGCACGGCCTCGACCGCCGTCAGACCAGGGGCGCGCAGCAGGTCGCGCTGCAGGTCGGGCGCGACCAGGCCGAGCCGCGCGCGCAGCGCGAATACGTCCCAGCGCTCGCGGCCGAACACGCGCACCGGCGGCGCGCCCTCGCGCGCGACGGCGTACAGCTCGCGCGTGATCAGCTTGACGAAGGTGGACTTGCCGCAGCCGTTCGGACCGAGGATCGCGGCGTGCCGGCCGGCTTCGAGGCGCAGGCTGAAGTCGTGCAGCACGGGGACGAGACCGCGGCAGGCGGTCGCGCGGTCGAGCTCGATCAGGGGAACGTCGTGGTCTTCGGACATCGCGCGATCATCGCCGATGCGGCTGGCGCAAGGTCAAGCCGACCGTCGTATGCTCGGTGTTTTCCGCCAGGGAATCGTCGCCATGACACGTCTCGCGCTCGCGCTGCTCGCCGCCGTCGCCACCTGCGCCGCGCAGGCCGGTGACCGCATCACCGGGAAGCCGTTCGCCACGCGTTCGGAAGTCATCGCGCGCAACGGCATGGTCGCGACCTCGCACCCGCTGGCCACCCAGGTCGGCGTTGACGTGCTCAAGGCCGGCGGCAGCGCGGTCGATGCGGCGATCGCGGCGAATGCTGCGCTTGGCCTGATGGAGCCGACCGGCAACGGCGTCGGCGGCGACCTGTTCGCGATCGTATGGGATGCCAAGACGAAGAAGCTCTACGGCTACAACGGCTCCGGGCGCTCGCCGAAGGCGCTGACGCTGGAGTGGTTCCGGCAGCACGACTACAAGGCGATTCCGCCGACCGGGCCGCTGCCGGTCAGCGTGCCAGGTGCGGTGGACGGCTGGTTCGCGCTGCACCAGCGCTTCGGCAAGCTGCCGATGAAGACCGTGCTGAAGCCGGCGATCACGTATGCGCGCGAGGGCTTCCCGGTGACCGAGTTGATCGCGCACTACTGGGCGCTGTCGGTGCCGAAGCTCGGCACGTATCCCGGCTTCACGGAGCAGTTCACGAAGGACGGCAAGGCGCCCGCGAAGGGCGAGATCTGGAAGAACCCGAATCTCGCGAGCACGCTGCAGGCGCTCGCTGACGGCGGCCGTGACGCGTTCTACAAGGGGCGTATCGCGCACACGATCGCCGACTACGTGAAGGCCAACGAGGGCTTCCTGTCCTACGAGGATCTGGCCGCCCACCAGGGCGAGTGGGTCGAGCCGATCTCGACGAACTACCGTGGCTATGACGTATGGGAACTGCCGCCGAACGGCCAGGGCCTCGCCGCACTGCAGATGCTGAACCTCCTCGAGGGCTACGACTTCTCGACGATTCCGTTTGGCAGCGTCGAGCACGTGCACCTGTTCGCCGAGGCGAAGAAGCTCGCGTTCGAGGATCGTGCGAAGTTCTACGCCGATCCGGCGTTCGCCAAGGCGCCGGTCGAATGGCTGCTGTCGAAGGAATACGCCGCCGAGCGGCGCAAGCGGATTTCGCCGGACAAGGCGATGAAGGCGGTCGAGCCCGGTACCCACAAGCTCGACGGCGACACGATCTACCTGACCACGGCGGACAAGGACGGCAACATGGTGTCGCTGATCCAGTCGAACTATCGCGGCATGGGCTCGGGCATGGCCCCGCCGGGACTCGGCTTCATCCTGCAGGATCGCGGCGAGATGTTCGTGCTCGAGGAAGGCCACGCCAACACCTACGCGCCCGGCAAGCGGCCGTTCCACACGATCATTCCGGCCTTCGTGACGAAGGGCGGCGAGCCATGGTTGAGTTTCGGCGTCATGGGCGGCGACATGCAGCCGCAGGGCCACGTCGAGATCGTCATGAACCTGATCGACTTCGGCATGAACCTGCAGGAGGCCGGCGATGCGCCGCGCATCCAGCACGAGGGCTCGACCTCGCCCGAGGGCCAGGCCGCGCCGATGACGAACGGCGGCTGGATCGACCTCGAATCCGGCTTCCCGTACGAAACCGTGCGCGGATTGATGCAGAAGGGGCATTCGGTGCGCTACGCCGACGGGCCCTACGGCGGCTACCAGGCGATCCTCCGCGACGCGCGGAACGGTACGTTCGTCGGCGCCAGCGAGAGCCGCAAGGACGGGCAGGCGGCCGGGTATTGATGGACTGCATGCAAGCGTCCGAGCCTGCCGCATGAAGCCCCTGCCCTTGCTGCTGCTCGCCCTGGCCGCAGCGCCGGTCGCGCGCGCCGTCGTGGACGACTCCGTCGCCTGGAAGGCCGAGCAGGCCCGGCTCGAGCGGGCACTCGCCGCAAGCCCACGGCCGCGCGAGCGCATCCTGGCCGCGTCGATGCCGGCGCCGAAATCCGCGCGGTCCACCGCCGCGATCGCCGAAGCCAGCGCCGCGGCGCCGGACGACGCACTCGTGCAATGGATCGCCGCCGTGCATGGCAACGTGGCCGCGACGGCGGCACTGACGCGGCTGGAGCCAGACAATGGCGCCTCGTGGCTGCCGGCGCTGGGTTTGGCGGTCGAGCGGGGCGACGGCGCCGGCATCGATGCCGCGTTGGCCGGACTGGCGGCCAGCACGCGCTTCGACGACCACCAGGGCCAGTTGCTGCATGCGTGGCAGGACGCCCTGCGGCGCCAGCCGGACGCACCGGCCTGTGTCGCCGGCGAGCGCTGCGAGCGGGCCGAGCGGGACTTCCTCGTCGCGTCGGAATTCACCGCGGCCAGTGTGTTTCCGTTCCCGCAGGCCGCCCTGGCCTTTTGCAAGGCCGCGCCTGCGAACACGCCACGTCACCGCCAATGCGAAGCCGGCGCGCGCGGCATGCTCGACAACGGCCGGACGCTGGTGTCGAAGGCGGTCGGATACTCGCTGCTGGGCCATCTGCACGCCCTCACGCCGGCGGACGAGGAGGAGCGCCGCCGACAGGATTGGCTCGCCACCGTGACGGAGCCGATGCTGCGCGGCGACCTCGCGCCCGGAAGCGCCGAATTCGCCGCGTTCATGGCCGACTGGACGGCGCTGGACAGCGAGATGGAGGTCCTCCGGCGCGGGGCGCAGCGCGCCGCCCGGCCGGTGCTGCCACCGGACGGGTGGATCAGCCCGCATCAGCGCGCGCGCGACGCGGCGAAGGCGCGCGGAAAACCCTGAACTTCATCGTCGCGGCGACGCGGTGTACGCTTCCGGGCACTTTGCGTACCGGCGGAGGCATCCATGCTGAAGGTCCTGGTGGCGAGTTCGAAAGGCGGCGCCGGCAAGAGCACGCTGGCGACGAATCTGGCCGCGTACTACGCGGTCGAGGGCAAGAACACGGTGCTCGTCGATGCGGACCGCCAAGGCTCCGGACTGCGCTGGTGCCAGCGACGGGCGCAGCATGCGGACGCGGTGCTCGGCCTTCCCGGCACGCGGCGCGACTGGGACAAGCCGATCCCGCCGGACGCGCAGCGCGTCGTCGTCGACTCCCCGGCAGGCATCCGGCCGGACGAAGTCGAGGCCTATCTCGACAAGGTCGCCGCGGTCCTGGTGCCGGTGCTGCCGTCGGCCATCGACCTCGAAGCGACCGAGCCGTTCCTGAACGATCTCGCCGGCCTCGGACGCGTGCGGCGCGGCAAGGTCGCCGTCGGACTCGTCGCGAACCGGCTCAAGCCGTGGACCAATGCCTCGCAGCTCGCGGTCGAGGAGATGCGCCGGTTCCCGTTTCCCGTCGTCGCGCAGTTGCGCGACACGCAGGGCTACGTGCTCGCCAATGCGCTGGGCAAGAGCATCTTCGACTACCACTCCGAGCTGGTGCGCTCGCACCAGCAGGACTGGGCGAGCCTGGTCCGCTGGTTGAAGAAGCATTCCTGAACGAAAACGACGAGGCGGATAGGCCCGCAGCGTTCGAGGTGGCTGGTTCGGATCGGCATGCGGCGGCACGCGGGCGTCCGGTTCGCGGTCGGCGGGCCGGGGCATTTCTCCCATAGGCGACGAACCCGTCTTCACAGGAATTTGCGCGATCTTTGCGCGTCCGGGGCGAACCCCGGGCCGTTCGGAGCGTTCCATGATGATGCGGCCGACGTGGCCGCTGCACGAGGTTCCGACCATGCGCCATTCCATTTCCCTCCTGCTCGCCGCCACCGCGCTGTGCGCTGCCGGCGCAGCTTTGGCGGCTCCCACCACCGATGCCGACATCCAGCGCGCCGCCAAGCGCGCCGAGTTCCAGCAGAAGATGTTCGACCGCATCGACACCAACCACGACGGCCAGATCAGCCGCGCCGAATACCAGGCCTGGGTCGACGCCCGCTTCGACAAGCTCGACACCAATCACGACGGCGTCGTCGATGCGGACGAGATCGCGAATTCGCCTGCGACGGCGGAGCGCGTGCACAGGCGCGCGGAGCGCTTCGTCCAGCGTTTCGACGCGAGCGGCAGCGGCAAGGTTTCCAAGGCCGATTTCGAAGCGAAGGCGATGAAGCGCTTCGACAACCTGTCCGGCGGCGCCGACTCGGTCACGGAAGAGCAGTTCGCGTCGAAGGGGCGGCAGGGCCGCCATGGCAGCGGCGGCGGCAACGGCGAGTGACGCGTTCCGGCTGCGCGGCGGGTCGCCGGCCCGCCGCGCGGGTTTGCAAACGATTGGAATCG
>DBMH01000351.1 GCA_002297645.1 Rhodanobacteraceae bacterium UBA703
CACGGCCTCGCGCGTCGCGGCATCGCCCGACGTCTGCGCGCGCGCGAGCCAGCCCGACACTGCCGTCGTCGGACGCGACGAGTCGAAGCGCGCGCCGGTCAGCAGTTCGAACAACAGCGCGCCGAGCTGGTAGACGTCGGTCGCGGTCGTGGTCGGATCGCCCTCGATCTGCTCGGGCGCGGCGTAGGCGCGCGAGACGAAGCGGCGCTCGACAGCGGTGTGCTCGCCGTCTTCGTCGGCCCCCAGGAGCTTGGCGATGCCGAAGTCGAGCAGGCGTGCATGGCCGTTCCCGGCGACGAGCACGTTCTCCGGCTTGATGTCGCGATGCACGACCAGATGACGGTGCGCGTGGGCGACCGCTTCGCAGAGTTGCAGGAAGACGTCGACTCGCGCGCCGAGATCCGGACGCGACGCGGCGATCCAGTCGCGCAGCGTCGCGCCGTCGACATACTCCATCACGAAGTACGGCTGTCCCTCCACGCTGACGCCGCCATCGAGCAGGCGTGCGATGTTCGGGTGCTCCAGCCGCGACAGGATCTGTCGCTCGCGACGGAAGCGGGCCAGCACGGTCGCGGAATCCATGCCGCGCTTGATCAGCTTCAGCGCACCGCGCTGGGCGTAGCCGTCTCCACCGCGCTCCGCGAGAAACACCGTGCCCATGCCGCCGTGGCCGATGCGGCGAACGACGGTCCAGCCGCCGAGCCGCGTGCCGGCCGCGAGCGGGTCGTGGGTCTCGTCTTCCTCGATCAGGCGAGCGGCGACCGCGCCGGCATCGCCGTCGAGCAGGCCGGTTTCCTCCGATGCCAGCAGGGCGCGCAGTTCGGCGGCCAGCGCATCGTCCCCGTCACAGCGTCGGTCGATCCATTCGACGCGGGCATCGCTGGCGACGTCGAGGACCTCGCGCAGGAGGAGGAACGCGCGCCGTCGACGCTCGAGGATTTCGCCGGAATCCGCGCTCATGCCGCCCCTGGGTCGCCGGCCGCGTCGCGCCGGCCCGTTCCTCAAGAGTACGTGCAAGCGGGCCGGAAAGGGACATCGTGGCGACGGTCAGTCATCGCCCCATTCGAGATCGTCGGCGGGCTCCAGGCGGCCGCGCCAATCGGGGCGGTACAGGCGCAGGCGCGAAGGAGCGCCTGCGCGCACGTGTACGCACGCGTTCTGGCGGAAGTCGCGCGCGAGCGCGTCGAGGCGTGCGAGCGGGAGGCCGGTCGCCAGCAGGCTCGTTTCGCACCAGGGGGCGCCCGGTATCGCGCCACTGCCTTCGAGCCAGCGCGCGCCGCCGGCGCGCAGACGCTGCCGCAGTTCGGCCAGACGCGCTTCGTTCTCGGCCGCGGGCAGGGGCTCCGAGTGCGGGTTGCAGGCGGTCAGGTAGACGGCGAAGCCGTCGACGCCGATCCATGTCGCGACCGGCCGCGGAGTCGGCGTGCCGATACGCAGTGTCGCGGAGACTCCGCCGGGCAGCGCGACTCCGTAGTGGGTGCGCCGGTACGACGCTAGCAGTTCGGCGAGGCGCTCCGGCGAGCCGTTCACGCCAGCGGCGTCAGGCGCTCGGTCACGAGTGCATCGGCACGCGCGAGATCGACGTCGTCGACGTGCGACTTGCCGGCGGCCAGCTCGTGCAGCAGCGTGTCCTGGATCGCACCGCGTGCGAACGCCTGCGCGTAGGGCATGCGCGTGAACGTGACCATGGAATAGCGCGGCACGAAACGGCCGGGGTGCCGTTCGGCGAGCCGGCGGCCGAGTTCCCGCCGCAGCAGGAAGCCGGCGTCGGCGACCGAATCGCGCATTTCCACGTAGTTCTCCAGCGCCATCCTCGCGATCGCCTCCGCGTTCGGCCGGCGTCGGCGTTCGAATTCGGCGAAGGTCCAGGCGAGGTCGTCGTGGTGGGCGTCGAGCAGCTCGGCCAGTTCCACCGCATCCTCGAAACCGCAGTTCATGCCTTGGCCGTGGAACGGAACGATCGCATGGGCGGCGTCGCCGAGCAGCAGGGCACGCCCGTCGAGGTGCCAGCGATCCAGGTACAGCGTCGCGAGTACGCCGACCGGATTCGCGGCGTAGTCCGCGTCGAAGTCCGGTACCAGCGACAGCAGGTCGGGGAAGTCGCGCTCGAAGAACGCGCGTGCCTTCGCCAGCGTGTCCACCGTGGCGAAACTCGGATCCCCCTGCGACGGCAGGAACAGCGTGACCGTGAAGCTGCCTTCCGCGTTCGGCAGCGCGATGCACATGTAGTTGCCGCGCGGCCAGATGTGCAGCGCGTTGCGTTCGATCGCGAAACGCCCGCCGCGCGCGAACGCTTCGGCCGCGCCGGCAGGCAGGAGGCCCGCCGGGAAATCGGCGAGGGCCGGGATTTCCAGCTCCTTGTAGCCGTGGCCGAGCTCTTCGATGCGCTCGCCGAGCGGGCGCACGGCGTTCATCGCCGCGCGCAGCGCCGAGCCGGCGCCGTCGGCCCCGAGCGCGAACGCCGCGCGATGCTCGTGCGTGCCGCCGTCGACGTCGTCGTGGAAGCGAAGGGTCGCGCCGTCGTCGAACGTCGCCGATTCGAGGCGGCGGTTGAAATGGAAACGCGCGCCGGCGCGTTCCGCGGCGTCGATCAGCGCGACGTTCAGCCGCCCCCGGCTCAGCGACCAGATGACTTCGCTGTCGTCGCGCCCGTAGCGCAGCAGTTCCGCGTGGCCGTCGGGGCGATGCACCATGCGCCCGCGCATCATGATGGCCAGACGCATGACCTCGTCGGTCAGTCCCGCCAGGCGCAGGCCATGCAAGCCGCGCTCGGCCAGCGCGAGGTTGATCGAGCGGCCGCCGGCATAGCCGGCCTCGCGCGGATCGGGCCGGCGCTCGAATATGTCGACGCCGAAGCCGCGCTGCGCGAGCAACGTGGCGAGCAGCGCGCCCACGAGGCCGCCGCCGACGACGGTGGTTTCCGGTTTGCCCATCGCGTGGTTCCGCTTCGGTGGAGGCGGGCGACTTTCGCGTTCCGGGGCTGGAATTGCAACGTCCCCCGAGCTGTCCGCGTGCATGGGCCGGACACCGGTCGGCGGGCACCGGAACGGCTCGGCGTCTTCCGGACCTTCCGGGGATCGCGTACGTCTAGGCAATCGCCGTACGGGCGGCGGGCCACGGCAGCAGGCGCTCGATGCGTCGGGCGAGGGCGCTCCACCGGTAGGCCGCGACGGAATCGAATCCGAGATCCAGGCCCGCCTCGAGTCCGCCGGCGCGCTTGCGTTCGAGCAGGCCGATCAGGGCTTCGACGATCGCCGGGGTTTCGTTCGGCCGGGACCAGCCGCGCGCCTGCCGGGTGACGATGCTCTCGGCGGGATCGCCCGGCGACGAGGACAGGTGCAGGATGGGGCGACATGCGCCGAAGTATTCGAACAGCTTGCCCGGGGTCTGGTCCGGCGAGCGGTTGCCGAGGTTGACGAGCACGTCGTGCGTCCGCTGCAGGGCCAGCGTCGCCTCGTGGGAAAGGCGTCCGAGCCGCTCCACCTGCGCGGGATTCGCGAGGCACAGGCGCTGGATCTCGTCGGGAAGCTCCGGCGAAGCGATGCGCAGCCGTACCCCGGGCACGGCACCGACGGCCTGGATCAGCGCCGTGGGATCGCGGAACGGATAGAAACGGCCCCCGTAGAAGAGCTCCAGCGTGCCGGGATCCGTCATCGCGGCGGAACGAGGCGGGCGTTCGCGAGGTGCGTCGAATCCCTGGGAGACCACGCTGATGCGCGATGGCGCGGCGCCGTGGCGTCGCAGCAGCCGCGCGCGCGTCGCCTCGGTCGTGACGACGACGTGGCTCGCCTCGTGGCACACGCGCGCTTCGAGCGCGTGCGCGCGGCGATGCCAGCGCACTGGCGTGTAGTCGGCCAGCACGGGATCCCCAAGGTCGGCGATCCATGGCGCATCCCCGCGCGAGTCGAGTGCCAGTTGCAGCACGCCGGCGGGCTCGTGCGAAGCGATCAGGACGTCGGGCCGCAGCGCGGGCAGCAGCCGGCGCAACTGCGCGCGCGCCGGCGGCAGCCATTGCGAGGTGCTGTCGGGGTACATGAAATAGCCGAGGCCGAGATCGAGGTTGCGATGCAGGCGTCCTTTCCAGTTGAGGCTCGAAGCGACCGGGGCGGGCGTCGTGACGACCGGAGCGGCGTTCTCCACCGGGCGGGCGTCGATGCGCCGGCGGCGATACTCGTGGATCTGCGCCGTGAGGCCGCCGGGACTGCAGCGATGCACGACCACGCCGGGCGGCTCGTCGATCGAATCGGACGGATCGACGACGAGGTCCGGTGCGAGCACGTGCACGTCGTGCCCGCGCGCCGCGAGCTCGCGCGTCAGGTAGTACCAGCGCAGGGCCTGGGGAGTCGCCAGAGGCGGGAAGGCGTAGGCAAGCAGCAGGATGCGCATGGGAGCCTCAGGCGGCGAGCCGTTGTCCGAGCAGTTCGGTGATGCGCGCGGCGGCGCGGCCGTCGCCGTACGGCGACACGCCGCGCGCCATCGCGCGCCAGGCGGCGTCGTCGCGCAGCAGGCGGCTGGTTTCGGCGACGACGGCGTCGTAGTCGGTACCGACGAGCCGGACCACGCCGGCCTCGACGGCCTCGGGCCGCTCGGTCTCGTGGCGCAGCACGAGCACCGGCTTGCCGAGTGCAGGCGCTTCCTCCTGCACGCCGCCGGAATCGGTCAGGATGAGGTGCGCGCGCTTCATCGCGGCCACGAACGGCAGGTAGTCGAGCGGCCGGCACAGGGTGATGCGCTCGTGCCCGGAGAGCAGGTCGTGGGCGACGTCGCTGACGTTCGGATTCGGATGCACGGGGTACAGGAACGCGGTATCCGGATGGGCATCGGCGAGGTGGCGGATGGCGCGGCACACCGCGCGGAACGGCTCGCCGAAATTCTCGCGCCGGTGCGCTGTCACCAACACGAGGCGCTTGGCCGGATCGACGTCGACGCCGATGTCGAGGTCGCGCGCCGCTACCTGCTGCAGCGCGTCGATGACCGTGTTGCCGGTGACGAAGATGGCCTCGTCGTCGAAACCCTCGCGCAGCAGGTTGTCGCGCGACGTCTGCGTCGGCGCGAAGTGCCAGCGCGCCAGCCGGCCGGCGACGATGCGGTTCATTTCCTCGGGGAACGGGTTGTCGAGGTCGCCGGTCCTGAGTCCGGCTTCGACGTGGCCGACCGGAATGCGGTGATAGAAGCAGGCCAGGGCCATCGACAGGACCGTGGTCGTGTCCCCCTGCACCAGCACGATGTCGGGCCGTTCGGCGGCGAGCACGTCGTCGATCCGTGTCAGCAGGCGCGCGGTCAGCGCGGTCAGCGTCTGCCCGGGCTGCATGATGTCGAGGTCGACGTCCGGCACGATGCCGAATGCGGCGAGAACCTGGTCGAGCATCTGCCGGTGCTGCGCGGTGGCGAGCACGCGCACGTCGGCCCAGGGCTGCTCGCGCAGGGCCAGCACGACCGGCGCCATCTTGATGGCTTCCGGACGCGTGCCGATCACGACCATGATGCGGCGGCGGACGCTCATGCGGCTTTCTCCTGCCGCTTCGCGGCGGGCGCGTACTCGGGCCATTGCCGCGCGATGCCGTCCGCGATCGCGGACGCCTTCGAATCCCAGGTGTTGGCGCGCGCGTCGCTGCGCAGCAGTTCGAGGGTGGCGATGTCGCCGCGCAGGTCAAGCGCGCGATCGACCAGCGCCACGAATTCGCCGTGGTCGCGCGCGACCATGACCGAGGCGTACTTGCGGCATTCGGGCATGTTCGTCGTCACGATCGGATGTTCGAGGGACATGTACTCGAACAGCTTGATCGGCGAGGTCGATTCGGTGACGTCGTTGATCAGGAACGGAATCGTCGAGACGTCGAAGAAGCGCGCGTAGTCGGGCAGTTCGCGGTACGGAATCGGGCCGAGCACGTGCACGTTCGGGAAGTGCTTGATGCCGCTGCGGTCGAGCGAGCCGTCGTAGTCCCAGCCGAGCAGCAGGATCGTGTAGTCCGGCCGCGTCGCCGCGAGGCGCGCCACCAGTTCGTAGTCGAACCACACCGCGAACGCGCCGAAGTAGCCAATGATCGGCTTGCCCAGCGCGACGAGGTCGGCGATCGCCGCCGGCGGATTCTCGCGCCCGCGCCCGTGGAAGTGCTCGTGTTCGACCCCGTTGGTCGCCATGACCAGGCCGGTGTCGCGGACGGCGCGCACCTCGTTGTGGAGCTTGTCGGCGCTGGCGACGCACAGCACGTCCGGCCGCTCCAGCAGCAGAGCGTGCTTCTCCATCACGTGCGGCGGAATCTCGAATCCCGAGATCGTCGGATGGATCTCGTCGATGTACTCGTACATCAGGCGGTCGCCGGCGGCGACGCGCTCCTGCACGTATTCCGTCGTGCAATGGTTGTCGGTCGAGTACAGGTGCAGGATCTTGCCGCCGGCGATGCGGTTGACCAGCAGGAACTGGTCGGTGAGATAGAGGTTGTCGTCGATGCGGCGGAAACCGTTGACGCCGTCGCGGCCGTTCGGCGTGCAATAGAAATACAGGTAACCCGCGCGGGCGAGACGCAGCGCGATGTGGTGCGGCCGCTGGAACAACGGCAGGTCCCAGTCGACGACCGGACGCAGCACGACGACCGGCTGGCCGGCGTGGCGGTCGAGGATGTCCCGCAGTGCCGCGCGGTGCTCGTCGACGACGGCGATGTCCGCCAGGGGAGGCGGTGTGGCGGTGGCCGGTATCGTCGCCGGAGCGCCGGCGGCGAGCGTCCCGGCGACGGGCGCATCCGGTACGGCGCGCAGGCGCGGATTCCCGCGCAGGCGATACCAGCCGGTCGCGACCGTCCGCAGCGGACCGGTGAGCCGCCACGAGGAGCTGTCCAGCAGTTCGGCCATCTTGCCGCGTTCGCGTTCGAGCTCCTGCTTCAGAAGCCGCTCGGCCACGGCCAGGCGGCCGAGCTCGAGATCGGCCGCCGCCTGTTTCTCGCGCAGTGCTTCCAGCTCCGCGTGCAGCCGCTGCGCCTCGCGCTGCGCGCCGATCTGTGCTTCCAAGACGTGGATTTTTTCGCCGAGCGATTCGGACTGCCGCTGGAATGCGGCATCCGTGCGGCGCGCGGAGGCTTCGATGCGCGCGAACAAGTTGTCCTGCGCCTGCGCGACGGCCTCCTTGAGGCTCGCCACGGGCTGCACGGACGCGAGTTCGTCCTGCATTGCCGCCAGGCGCTCGTCACCGCGCGCGACGGCCTCCTGCATGACCTGCAGGCGGTCCATCAGGTGCACCAGGTCCGAGCGGATGCGCTCGCCGGCCTCGCGCTCCTGCTGCAATTGCGCCGACTGTTCCCCGATCGCGCGCGACAGCGTGTTGACGGCTTCGAGCGTCTGCGCGACGCGCTGGTCGCGCGCCTCCGCGCGGGGATCCTCGTCGGCCAGCGCGGCGGCGTGGCTCATCGTCGTGCCGAACGCGCGGGCCGCGACGATGTCCTCGGCGGACAGCGACCCCGGCAGCAGGCCGTCGCCGAGCGCATCGACGCTCAGCCGCGATCGCGCGATCGCCTCGGGCGAGGAATAGACGATCAGCGCCTGATGGCCGTTCCAGCGGGTCTGCGGCAGGCGCGCGGTGTTCTGCACGTCGACGTGGGTGCAGACGAGGCGGCCGCCGACGACCGCCGGCAGGGAGGAATGCTCGAAGGTGAAGGCGTGTTCGGGGTCGCGGTTCCATTCCCAGAACGGCACCAGCAGCACGAGGTGGTCGCGCGCCTGTCGCGACCAGCGCTCCAGCAGTTGCAGCGGATCGCGGAAATGCTCCAGCGTGTTCGAGCTGAAGATCACGTCGTGATGGGAATCCAGTTCGGACAGGTCGCCGGTGCGGAAGTCCCCGTCGCCGTGCTTCGCGCGGGCGCGGGCGATCGCCTCTTCGCTGAAGTCCATGCCTTCGACGCGGCAGTGCGGCCCGAAACGGTTGCGCAGCAGCGCGACGGCCTCGCCTTCGGCGCAGCCGGCGTCGAGCATCGAACGCGCATGCGCCTGGATATCCGCGCAGAGCCAGGCCGGCATCATCCGCAGCGCGACGCGCGCGAACATCTCGGTCTGCTGCGGGCCGCCCAGTTCGTTCCAGTCGGTGCGGAAGCGTTCGTTCCAGTATTCGTGGCTGTTCACGTCGTTCGTCATGTGCCTTCCATTTCCATCGCGGCTTGCCGGGCCGCTTCGATCTGTATGCGGGTGGGGAGGTTGAAGAGGCCGAAACGGGTCGTCTCGCTCGCGGTCGCGAAGTACTCCGCGCCCTCGATGTATTCGTAGTACTGCACCACCGGCGCACTGCGGTCCTCGACTGCGAGCACGAGCAGGTAGCGGCCGGGCGTGAGCCGGTTCTCGAACTCGAACGTGGCGCGTACGAGTCCCGCGTGGCCGCGGAAGCAGCCGGCGTTCTCGTCGTGCGTGGTGCACACCAGCAGGTCGGTGCCCTTGAGGTCCTTGATCGAGAACGCGACGCTGAGGTGTGCCGTGTCGACACCGTCGGGAATGCGGAACGTCACTTCGACGCGCATCGTCCGCGCGTACTCGAACACGCGCGCGGTCGCGCCGCCGGCATCGGTCAGGCGATGCCCGCGAATGCAGCCGACGTGGCTGCCCCAGTGATTGATCGGGCCGCCCGGCGCCGCTTCCGGCGGCGTCTCCGGCGACGGTGGTTCCGTGGCCGGAGCCGCCTCGGCCGCCTCGTCGGCGAACAGGTGCTCCATGTAGTGCGCGGTGACGTCGAACACGCTGCCGAGGCGCACGACGCGGCCGTGGTCGAGCCAGACCGCACGGTCGCAGACGGTGCGCACGGACGAGACGTCGTGGCTGACGAAGAACAGCGTCACGCCGGCTTCGCGCAGCGACTTGATGCGCTTCATGCACTTCGCCTGGAAGCGCGCGTCGCCGACCGCCAGCGCCTCGTCGACGACGAGGATGTCCGGGTCGGTATGCACGGCGACCGAGAACGCGAGGCGCACGAACATGCCGCTGGAATAGGTCTTCACCGGCTCGTCGATGAAATGGCCGATGTCGGCGAAGGCGGCGATGGCGTCGAAGCGCGCGTCGGTCTCGCGTCGTTGCATGCCGAGCACGGCCGCGTTCATGTAGACGTTCTCGCGGCCGGTGAACTCGGGATCGAAGCCGGCGCCGAGTTCGAGCAGGGCGGCGATGCGTCCCTGCACGGCGATGGTGCCGCGCGTCGGCGGATACACGCCGCACAGGAGCTGCAGCAGCGTGCTCTTGCCGCTGCCGTTGCAGCCGACGACGCCGACGGCCTCGCCGCGCTCCACGCGCAGCGACACGTCGCGCAGCGCCCAGAACAGCTCCGTCTCGGGGGACTGGCCGCCGAACAAGGTCTGCCGCAGCACGCGCGCCGGGTTCTCGATCCGGCGGAAGGCCTTGCCGACGCGGTCGAATTCGATCGCCATCAGACGACGTCCGCGAAGCCGCGCCGAGTGCGCTGGAACCACAGGTAGCCGAGCACTGCGCAGAGCAGGCCGGCGCCCAGCTGCAATGCGTAGGCCTGCGCGTGGAACGGCTGTCCGAACAGCAGCAGCCCGCGCATCTCCTCGATCGGATAGGTCAGCGGGTTCAGGCGGATTGCCGCCGCCAGCATCGGCGGTACGCTCGCCATCGGATAGAAGATCGGCGACAGGAACATCAGCGCGAACACGACCGGCTGCACGACCTGGAGGGTGTCGCGGAAATAGGCGCCGAGCGAGGCGAGGAACCAGGTGCCTCCGAGCGCGAACAACGCGATCGGCAGGTAGACGAACGGCGCCGCCAGCACCAGGGGCGAGAACTCGTGGCGTATGGCGACGTAGAACGCGAGCCAGATCAGGTAGGCGATCATCGCGTAGAAGAACGCGCTGACCACGGCGACCAGCGGCAGCATCGCCAGCGGGAAGCGCAGGCGCTTGACGTAGTTCGCGTGCGAGACGATCAGCACCGGCGCGCGGCCGATCGACTCCTGTACGAAGATGTAGGGGATCTTGCCGAGGAACAGGACGACGACGTAGTCCCAGCCT
Source organism: Rhodanobacteraceae bacterium UBA703 (assembly GCA_002297645.1). Classification (GTDB taxonomy): domain Bacteria; phylum Pseudomonadota; class Gammaproteobacteria; order Xanthomonadales; family Rhodanobacteraceae; genus Dokdonella_A. The sequence continues at coordinate 9,996 of DBMH01000351.1, forward strand.
GTTTCCATTCCCGGCCAGCGCGGGCGGAAGATGTAGCCGAACACGACCGTGTAGATCGCGAGCATGAACAGCGGCTGCGCCAGCGCCCAGGCGAAACCGCCGAGCGATCCCTTGTAGCGCTGCGAGATCTCGCGACGAAGGAGTTCGTCGAAGAGAAACAGCGACTGCGGCTGTATCAGGGGGAAAAAAGCCAAGGCAACGTCCTTCCATGCAGCCGCGACCGATCCACCCGGTCATGGATGGAACTGGATGCGGCATCTCCGCCGTTACGGAACCGCCTCGGGTGGCCGGCTCAGGCCGACCGGTTTCCCCACGCTGCGGTCCGATTGCTTCCCCTGTTTAGCAACAGGAATTCTCCCAAGCGAATGGGAAAAATCCTGTTAACGACAGAAAGACGCGGAAAGAAGAAGTTCCGTCGCATCGCGTGCGCGGCGAGCGCACGCTGCAATGAAAATGAAATATCGCGCGGATCAGGCGCGGGGGGCGGACCAGTCCGCGACCGCACGCACGAAGCGCAGGCAGTCGATGCGGCGGTTGTAGAGCGGCGTCGGTGCGGCGCGGATCACGTCGGGCTCGCGCCAGTCGACGACGATGCCGGACGCGTGCAGATGGTCGTACAACGACCGGCCAGCCTCGCGCGGTCCGCGTACGCGCAGGCTGAGCTGACAACCGCGGCGCTCGGTTTCGCGCGGCGTGGTGATGTCGAGGACCTTGGCGAGATGCCGGTGGATCAGCGTCTCGAACCAGCCCGTCAGCGCGATCGATTTTTCGCGCAGCGCCGTCATGCCGGCACGACGGAACACCTCGAGCGAGGCGCGCAGCGGCGCGAGGGCGAGGATCGGCGGATTGCTGAGCTGCCAGCCGTCGGCACCGGGGGTGGCATGGAAACGCGGCCCCATCTCGAAGCGCGTGGACTGGTCGTGGCCCCACCAGCCGGCGAAGCGGGGCAGGTCGGAACGCGCATGGCGTTCGTGCACGAAGCAGCCGGCGACCGCTCCGGGGCCGGAATTCAGGTATTTGTAGCTGCACCACACGGCGAAGTCGCAGCCGCTGTCGTGCAGGGCGAGGGGCAGGTTGCCGACCGCGTGGGCGAGATCGAAGCCGACCCTGCAGCCCCGGGCGTGCGCCGCCTGCGTGATCGCGAAAAGGTCGAAGGCCTGTCCGCTGAGATACTGGACGCCGGGCAGCAGCACCAGCGCGATGCGGCTGCCGTGTTCCTCGATGGCGCGCAGGATCGCGTCCTGCGAAATCGCGCCCCCGCTCTCGTCGCCGTCGAGTTCGATCTTCGACGTCGCCGGGTCGAAACCGTGGAAGCGGATCTGCGAGTCGACCGCGTAGTGGTCGGACGGAAACGCGCTCTTCTCGATCAGGATCGCGTGGCGTTCGCTCGTGGGCCGGTAGAAGCTGACCATCATCAGGTGCAGGTTCGCGGTCAGCGAGTTCATCGCCACGACTTCCGACGGCAGGGCGCCGGTGATGGCGGCCAGGTCGTCGCGCACGAACGCGTGATACGGCATCCACGGATGCTTGCCGCGGAAATGGCCTTCGACCGCGAGATCGCGCCATTCGTCGAGTTCGTCGAGGAGCGCCTGTCGCACGGCGCGCGGCTGCAGGCCGAGCGAATTGCCGCAGAAATACGCCTGCTCCGATCCGTCGCCCTGGCGCGGAATCAGGAATTCGTCGCGGAAGGACGCGAGCGGGTCGGCGGCGTCGAGGGCGATGGCCTGCTGTTCGAGAGCGGCGAGATCGGAAGGCGTCATGGGCAGTGGCGTCGATGGAGTGGCGCCGCGGCGGCTGCCGGGGAACCGGCGGCCGCGAGCGGTACGGGACGGGCGCGGATACCCGTCGGAGAGGAGGACTGCGGCTACTTCTTCAGCGAGGCGGTGACGCCATCGCACGCACTGTCGAACTGCGCATTCCAGGCTGCCGGCGTGGCATCGAGCAGCGGGCGCTGGCAGCGCACCTCGACAGCGGTCTCGCCGCTCAGGAAATAGCTGTCGCGCACGAGATAGCGCGTCTTGCCGCGCACGACGAAGTACTGGTGCAAGGAGTCGTTCCTGTTCGACGCGTCCTTGGCGTATCCGCCCTGGGACTCGGCGCGCGCGTGCTCGTCCTGCACGAAGGCGGCGAATGCCGCGGGTGCCTTCAGCCGGCGCGTCTTGACCACCACCGTGGCGCTGTCCTCGCTGCCCTGCGCCGTTTCGTCCGGCACCTGGAAGGCCACGGCCTGCGGATCGCCCTCGGTCTTCTCCATCACCGCGCTCCAGCCCGCCGGGACGCGGAAATGCACCTGGCCTTCGTTGAGCGTGTAGTCGGTCCTGCCTTGCGCAACGGCGGCGGAGGCGAAGAGGGCGGACAGCAGGAGAGCGGAAAGGATCGGCAACCTCACGTGGATCACTCCGTATCGTCGGCGAATCGGGTGCGGGGAAGCCCGAGCCATTCCAGCGCGGTGCCGTGGAACAGGCGGGCTTGTTCGGGCGGCGCCAGACCGAGCGCGGCGATGCCGCTGCCGGGTTCCTGCTCGCCCAGCGGGAAAGGATAGTCGGTGCCGAGCATCACGTGCGAGGGGCCGGCGACGTCGAGCAGGTAACGCAGCGCCGCCTTGTCGTGCACGCAGGAATCGAAGTACAGGCGATCGAGGTATTCGCGCGGATTGCGCGCATTGTCGGTCGCGACGAGGTCCGGGCGCATGCGGAAGCCGTGCTCGATGCGGCCGATCGTGTACGGGAACGAGCCGCCGCCGTGGGCGAGGCAGACCTTCAGCTTGGGCAGGCGCTCGAGGACGCCGCCGAAGATCAGGCTGCACGCCGCACGCGACTGCTCGGCCGGCATGCCGACCAGCCACGGCAGCCAGTACTTCGGCATCGAGGCGCCGCCCATCATGTCCCACGGATGCACCAGGACCGCCGATCCCAGCTCGGCGGCAGCCTCGAAGAACGGGAACAGTTCCGGCGCGTCGAGGTTCCAGTTCTCGCAATGCGAGCCGATCTGGACGCCCTGCAGCCCGAGCTGGTCGATGCAGCGTTCCATTTCCTGGATCGCCAGGGTCGGCGACTGCAGCGGCACCGTGCCGATGCCGGCATAGTGGCGCGGATAGTCGCGACAGATGCCGGCGGTGTGGTCGTTGAGGAAGCGGTGCAGCTCCAGCGCCTGGCTCGGCCTCGCCCAGTAGGAGAACAGCACCGGGACGGTCGAGACGACCTGGACGTCGACGCCGAAGCGGGCGTACTCGGCGATGCGCACTTCGGGATCGAAGGCGTTCGCCCAGACCTCGCGGAAGAACTTGCCGTCCTTGTAGATGCGGTGGCGGCCCTCGGTCTGCACCATGACGGGAAAGCGTTCGTCGCCGTACTTCTCGGCGAGGTTGGGCCAGGTCGGCGGCAGGATGTGGGCGTGGGTGTCGATCTTGAGCATGCGCCGGAGTGTAACCGGACGATCCTGTCCGCGCGGCGTGTCCGGATCGCCGAAACCGCTTGGCGCCGCGCTACGATGCCTGCGCGAATGGATCGCGAATGGTCCGCGAATGCCGCGGGAGTCCGCTTCCGACTGGCGCGGGATAGCGTCGGGACGGCCCTTGGGAGGCGGTGCTGCAATGCGGCCGGTTCCCGGTGGCGACCGCATCCACCCGCACGATCTACAAGGAGTCAGCTCGCAATGCGTCTCTCCCCTTACGCTGCCGCCATCGCGATGGTCATCAGCGCCTCCGCCCAGGCAAGCGGTACGTTCATTCCTCTCGAGACCCAGTTCGGCCAGGCGATCAAGTTCTCCCAGAACGGCAAGTACCTGTCGATCTCCATCAATGGCGGCGGCAGTGCGCGTTGGAACAGCGAGACGGGGGTCGAGGAGATCGTTCCGGGCCTGGGCACGACCCAGGGCGTCAACAACGCCGGCACGATCGCCGGATCAGTCCCCGTGAACGGCGGCTCGCGCGAGGGTGGTACCGACGTTCCCGCCCTGTCGCCGGTCGGCGCGGCCATGCCTGCCTTGCTGCCATTGCCGGCCGATACGGACAACGCCGACGTCTATGACGTCTCCGACGACGGCTCGGCGGTCGGCCTGACCTGGCTCAGCGACTGGAGCATTTCGAGGGCCTACTACTATTCGGCTGCGCAGAACGCGATCGTCGTGCTACCAGTCGATACGCCCTCGGAAGCGTCGCGTGGCAACTCCATCAGCGCGGACGGCAGCATCATCGCCGGATGGAACGACGACCCCGATACCGGTTTCCGGCGCGGCGTGGTCTGGAAGGACCTTGTGCAGATCTACCCGAGCGTGGTCATCGACGGCGCGGAATACAATGTGGGCGAAGCCTCCGCCGTGAGCGGCAACGGCAAATGGGTGGTCGGCAGCCAGTATCCGAACTCCAGCGGCACGAATGCCGCCTGGCGCTACAACGTCGAGACGGGTGAACTGACCGAAATCCCCGGCATCCCGTTCGCGTTCGGCGTCAGCGACGATGGCAAGATCGTGGTCGGGGCCAGCGGCTTCTGGGATTTCCCGGCCCGCGCCGCCTTCATCTGGACGGAGGAGTGGGGCACCCAGATGATGACCGACTATCTCGCCGCCCGTAACATCGAGGTTCCCGCGGACTGGGGATTCTCGGGAGGCCTGACTGCGGTTTCCGGCGACGGCACGATGGCCGCCGGCTGGACCATCGACAGCCCGAACGGCATGCAGTCGTACGTCGTCACCGGCCTCGATTCGCAGCTTGACAGGATCTTCTCGAACGGCTTCGACGGTCCGCCGCCGGTCAAGGATCCGAGCTTCGAGAAGACGCAGGGCAATGCCGGGCAGAATCCCTACTGGCAGTCCGGCGACACGAACCCGGACAATCCGGATGGCACGGTCTTCTACAGCTACTTCGGTGGCCATACCGGTGGCTGGGCAGCCGTGCTCGGCGCGCATCAGAATGCCGAGCCGGAAACGCAGTACTTCTCGCAGAGCGTCGAAATGCTCAGCAGCCCGCCGGCGTACCTCAACTATTGGCGCTACGTCGGCAGCCTGCCGGATTCGGCGGGTACGCTGACCGTATCGGTCGACGGTGCACCGGTGCAGACGGTCGACTTCAGCGCGCTGGCCGCACCGGACGACGACTTCGTGCCGCAGTCGGTGGACATCAGCAGCTACGCGGACGGCGGGACGCATGTCGTCAAGTTCGAGTACGTCTATCCGGGCGGCGGTTCGGACGGCGGTACCCTCATCGACGACGTGACGATCGATTCGACCAGCTTCGCGTCGCGCCGCGCGTCGCGCGGAACCGTACATGTCCCGGCGAAGGACTGGCTGGTGCCGAAAAGGCATTGAGCACTTCGTCGGAAGCATGAGCGGAACTCGAAAAAGGCCTCCTTGCGGAGGCCTTTTTCGATGGCGCGGCCTGTCTGACGCAGCCTGTCTGAAATGAGTCGACACCTTGTTCCTGCGGGAAAGGGCGGCCTCATGAATCCCAAGGACCAAACGCCCGCAGCGGGATTGCAGGCGGGCCTTCATGCTGGCGATGGTCGGGCAGGCGCTAGCCGAAGGGCGTCCTCAGTTGTCCCGAACGGGATAATTTCGCTTGATCTGTCGCTTGGTAGGTACGATTATCCCGATTGGGATAATTGTCTCCGTGTGCAAGACCATGCATCCAACGCTATCCCGATCGGGAAAAAATCCAGCCGTTTCCCCGGACGTCGAGAGGATCGCCCGGTCCATCCACGCCGCGCGGCGGCGCCACGGGCTGACGCAGACCCAATTGGCCGGCTTGTCCGGTACCGGGCTACGCTTCATCAGCGAGCTGGAACGCGGCAAACCCAGCGTTGCGCTGGACAAGGTACTCGCGGTGCTCGCCGTGCTGGGCTTGCGCGTGCAGATCGGGGACGAAACATGACCGAGCGTCTGCAAGTTCGCCTGTTCGACCGGGATGTCGGCGAACTGGGCATTTCCGGCGACGTTCGTGCGCCCGAGGATTGGCGTTTCGCCTACGACCCGGACTATCTGGCCAGCACGCAGCCGGTCGCGCTGTCGGCGAGCCTGCCCCTGCGCGGCGAGCCGTTTGTCGGTGCGATCGCGCGCAACTGGTTCGGCAACCTGTTGCCCGAAGGCCCGGTGCGCGAAGCAATCGCGGCACGATTGCGCATCCCGCTGCGCGACGACTTCGAATTGCTGGCCGCGATCGGTGGCGAATGCGCGGGCGCGGTCAGCCTCGTGCCGCCGGATGCCACGATGCCGGAGACGGTCGACGGCGTGCTGGATCTCGCAGCGCTGCTCGCCACGCAAGGCGATGAAGCGGGCGAGGCCTCCCTCGCGCTGATCGGCTCGCCGCGCCGGCTGTCGCTTGCCGGCGCGCAAGACAAGATCGCGGTCGTGCTCGGAGTCGACGGTTCGATCCGCCTTCCGGCGATCGGCGAGATCACCACGCACATCCTCAAGCCCGACAGCCTGCGCCTTCGCGGCCTGCGCGATTTCGAGGCATTCGGCCTCGCGCTCGCCCGCGCGGTCGGTTTGGCGACGGCATCGTCGTCGATCGTCACGATAGCCGGGCACAAAGCGCTGTTGATCGAGCGCTACGATCGTCAGATTGCAGCGGACGGCCGATTGACCCGCCTGCATCAGGAGGATTTTTGCCAAGCCTTGGGCTACCCGGGTGAACTCAAGTACGAGGCCGGCGGCGGCCCGTCGCTGGCGCAATGTGCGAACCTGATTCGCCAGTTGCGGTTGGGACCGGCTGCCGTGCAGTCGTTGCTGGACTGGGTCGTTTTCAATGCGGTCATCGGCAACGCCGACGCGCATGCTAAGAATCTCGCCTTGCTCTGCGGCGCGGACGGTCGTCGTCGCGTCGCGCCGTTCTACGACCTGGTGCCGACCATCGTGTTGCCGGAACGTCTGGTCGATCGTCGCCCTGCATTGGCGATCGGCAACGCCGCGCGCATCGACGGTATCGACGCCGAGGACTGGAGGCGGTTCGCCGGGCAGGCCGGCTATGCAGCGCGTTTCGTGCAACGCCGCGCCGCCGAACTGGCGGGAGCGGTGCTGGATGCCATGGACGCCGTCGGGCGAACGCTCATCGGACAAGGTGCGGAACCGGCGCGAATCGAGCGCGCCGCGGCCGCCATCGACCGCAATGCGCGGCGTTTGCGGGAGGCGTCGAAAGCCTGATCGGCTATCGTCCGCCATGGCACAACGGTCACAGATGCTATGTTGGCGATACTTTTCTCGGCGATACTTTTCGCCGATGTGCCGTTCGGGACGAAAGAGAAGGCTCCGCATCGCGGAGCCTTCTTCGTTCACAGGCACCGGGCAGCTTACGCCACGTTCGGTTCGCTGAACGCCTCGATCTCGTCCTTATACGCATCCACCGGAATGCAGGCGCACATGACGTTCTTGTCGCCGTAGACGTTGTCCACGCGCGCGACCGGCGGCCAGTACTTCGACAGCTTCAGCGACGGCAGCGGGAATGCGGCCAGCTCGCGCGGGTAGGCATGCGTCCATTCCGATGCCGACACCTGGGCGGCGGTGTGCGGGGCGTGCTTCAGCGGATTGTCCTCGCGATCGAGGCGACCGTCCTCGACCGCGCGGATTTCCTCGCGGATCTGGATCATCGCGTCGACGAAGCGGTCCAGTTCGTGCTGCGATTCGCTCTCGGTCGGTTCCACCATCAAGGTGCCGGCGACCGGAAAGCTCAGCGTCGGCGCGTGGAAACCGAAGTCGATCAGGCGCTTGGCCACGTCCTCGGCACTGATGCCGGTGGCGTCCTTGAGCGGGCGCAGGTCGAGGATGCACTCGTGCGCGACGAGGCCGTTGCGACCGGTGTAGAGCGTCGGATAGTGCGACGCGAGGCGCCTGGCGATGTAGTTCGCGTTGAGCATCGCGACCTGGGTCGCCTTGCGCAGGCCGGTCTTGCCCATCATCGCGATGTACATCCACGAGATCGGCAGGATCGACGCGCTGCCGAAGCTGGCCGCGCTGACCATCGCGCCCGTGCCGGTGCCGTGCGTGCGGATGCCGTCGGTGCCGAACGCCTTCGGCAGGAACGGCGCGAGGTGCGACTTCACCGCGCACGGGCCGACGCCCGGGCCGCCGCCGCCGTGCGGAATGCAGAAGGTCTTGTGCAGGTTCAGGTGCGAGACGTCCGAGCCCCATTTGCCGGGTTTGGCGAGGCCGACCAGCGCGTTCATGTTGGCGCCGTCGGTGTACACCTGCCCACCGTGCTTGTGCACGATCTCGCAGATCTCGACCACGTCCTCCTCGAACACGCCGTGCGTGGACGGGTAGGTCATCATGATCGCGGCGAGGCGGTCGGAATGCTTCTCGGCGGCGCGGCGGATGTCCTCGACGTCGACGTTGCCGTTGGCGTCGCACTTCGTCACGACGACCGTCATGCCGCACATCTGCGCCGAGGCCGGGTTGGTGCCGTGCGCGGATTCGGGGATCAGGCAGATGTCGCGGTGGCCCTCGCCGCGCGAGCGATGGTAGGCGCGGATCGCGAGCAGGCCGGCGTATTCGCCCTGCGCGCCGGAGTTCGGCTGCAGGCTGACCGCGTCGTAGCCGGTGCACTCGACCAGCATCGCCTCGAGCCCGTCGATGAGCTCCTTGTAGCCCTGCGTCTGGTGATGCGGCGCGAGCGGGTGGATGTTCGCGAACTCCGGCCAGGTGACCGGAATCATCTCGGCGGTGGCATTGAGCTTCATCGTGCACGAACCGAGCGGGATCATCGTGCGATCCATCGCGAGATCCTTGTCGGCGAGCGAGCGCATGTAGCGCAGCAGTTCGTGCTCGCTGTGGTGCGTGTTGAACACCGGATGCTCGAGGAACGCCGACTGCCGCCGCAGCGCCGCCGGCAGCGCGTCGGGCGTGGCCGCGTCCAGTGCGTCGATGTCGTCGATCCGGGCGCCGAACACGCGGGCGATCGCGGCGAGGTCGGCGCGCGTGGTCGTTTCGTCGAGGCTGATGCCGACGCGCGACGCGTCGATGTGGCGCAGGTTGATGCGTTCGTGGCTGGCGTACAGGTGGACCTGGGCCGCGTCGACGCCGGTGACGTGCAGCGTGTCGAAGAAGCCGTCGCCGACGGCGATGCCGGCATCGCGCAGCGCCTTGGCGAGGATCGACGCGAGGCGGTGCGTGCGCCGCGCGATGCGCACGAGGCCCTCCGGGCCGTGGTAGACGGCGTACATCGACGCCATCACCGCCAGCAGCACCTGCGCCGTACAGATGTTCGAGGTCGCCTTCTCGCGGCGGATGTGCTGCTCGCGCGTCTGCAGCGTGAGGCGGTACGCCGGCTTGCCGTCGGCATCGACGGAGACGCCGATCAGGCGGCCCGGCATCGAGCGCTTGTAGGCGTCGCGGCAGGCCATGAAGCCGGCGTGCGGGCCGCCGAATCCGAACGGCACGCCGAAGCGCTGCGTGTTGCCGACGACGATGTCGGCGCCGAACTCGCCCGGCGACTTCAGCAGGGTCAAGGCGAGCAGGTCGCTGGCGACGGCGAGGATGCCGCCGCGTGCGTGCACGGCGTCGGCGACGGCCTGGTAATCGCGGATGCCGCCGAAGGTGTCCGGGTACTGCACCAGCGCACCGAAGGCGTCGACGGCCGCCGCGTCGGCGTCCGGACCGACATGCAGTTCGATGCCGAGCGGCTCGGCGCGCGTGCGCAGCAGTTCGAGCGTCTGCGGATGCACGGTATCGGCGACGAAGAACGTGTTCGACTTCGACCGGGCCGAGCGCTTCGCCAGTGTCATTGCCTCGGCCGCGGCGGTCGCCTCGTCGAGCAGGGACGCATTGGCGATCTCCATGCCGGTGAGGTCGGCGACCATCGTCTGGAAGTTGATCAGGGCCTCCATGCGGCCCTGCGAGATCTCCGCCTGGTACGGCGTGTAGGCGGTGTACCAGGCCGAATTCTCGAGGATGTTGCGCAGGACGACGTTCGGCGTGTGCGTGCCGTAGTAGCCCTGGCCGATGAAGCTCCTGAACACGTCGTTCTTGCCGGCGATGGCGCGGATCTTCGCCAGCGCCTCGACTTCGGTGATCGCGTCGGGCAGGGCCAGCGGCGCGGCAGACTTGATCGTGGCCGGCACGATCGCGTCGGTCATCGCTTCGAGCGAGTCGTAGCCGACCGTGCGCAGCATCTGCGCGATCTCGGCGTCGTTCGGGCCGATGTGGCGTTCGACGAAGGCGGAATGGTGCTCGAGTTCGAGCAGGCTGGGGTCGCGCGGCGACGGCGAGGCGTTCTGGGTCATGGAGGCGTCCGGAAAGGCTGGCAAGCAACGTGCGAAGCCGCACGCGGGCGCCCCTCTGTCCTTTTGCCTGAGAGTTTGGAAGCCATGCCCGTTCGAGCAGTCGCTTCTTGCCCCTTCGGCGCCGGCCGTGCGCACGTGCGCCGCCGATCTCTCCAGAGTGTGTGCACGCGCCGGTATCGGGCCTGAGCGATTACGGGCGTTGCGCCGTCGGCAGCGGCCGGAGCCGCTTCTCCCGATGCGTGCATCGAAACGCGATTATAGACGCGAACAGGCGCATCCGGAGCGGGGGAGAGGGAGCGCTGCACCTGCGGGGCGGTCGCTTGCGTGATGGTCGCTGCGTGGACGCTACCTCCTCGGCCGTCATCGCTCCGCGACACGCCGGCGGCGCCGCGAAGGCCGGATGCCCCGAGCACGGAATCCGGAAAGAAAAACGCCCCGTCGCTGCAGCGACGGGGCGCGAGCGGCGGAGCCGCGCGGAGGCGCGCCCCTCGCCAGCCGGGTCGACTAAGGCATGGGCAATTCGAATCCGTCCTTGAAGATCGAATCGACGATCGCTGCTGCGCAGTCCACGTCGACGTCGGTCACGTCGGCAGCGCCCATCGTGCCGCTGCCATTCTGGACCGAACAGGCCTGCCCGGCCGGATTCGCCTGGACGGTGACGGCGTAGGCTGCTCCTGCCGGCAAGCCCGGACTGAACGCGTACAGGCCATTGGCACTCATCGCGAGCGTCGGGCCGTCGTTGAGCTTCAGCACCAGGCCGGCCGCGGCCAGGCCGCGCACGCGGCCGCCGACCGTGTAGTTCTGCGGCGGAATGCCGGCGCAGGTCACGTCCACGTTGGTCACGTTCGCATTCGCGACCGTGCCCGTGCCGTTGGCCACCGTGCAGGTCTGCCCGGCCGGCGACGCGGCGACGACGACGACGTAGGCGGTGCCTCCGCCCAGGTTGTCAGGGAACGTGTACGCACCGTCGCCCGCGATCGCCTGCTCGGGGCCTCCGTTCAGCCGGAGCTTCAGGCCCGCGCCCGACGTGCCCGTCACGTGGCCGCCGATCGTGTAGGTCGGTGTCGCGCCGCAGGTGACATCCACGTTGGTCACGTTCGCGTTCGCGATCGTGCCCGAGCCGTTGGCTACCGTGCAGGTCTGGCCGCCCGGCTGCGTGCCGATCGTGACCGCGTACGCCGAGCCGCTGGCCAGCGCGCCGGGAAACGCGAAGCTGCCGTTGGCGGCGATCGCCAGGTCGCTGCCGCCGTTGAGCTTCAGCGTCAGTCCGGCGCCGGCCAGACCGCCGACGTTGCCGCCGACGCTGTAGGTCGGCAGCGCCGTGCAGTTCACGTTCGCGTTCGTGACGTTGGAGCCGCCGATCGTGCCGCTGCCACCCGAGACCGCACAGCTCTGGCCCGCCGGCGAGGCGCTGACCGTCACGGCATAGCTGCCACCGTCCGGCAGGGCGTCGGGGAACGTGTACGGGCCGTTGCCGGGGATCGCGTAGTCGCTGCCGCCGTTGAGCCTGAGCTTCAGTCCCGTGCCCGATGCACCGGTAACGCTGCCGCCGACGGTATAGGTCGGACCGGCGGCCTGCACCGCAATCGTGTAGTCCTCCGCCTGGCCGTAGCCATCGACGTTGCACGCGCCCGGATATGCCACCGAACTCGAGTACTTCTTGATCACGCGCAGGCGTGTGGCGCCCGCGAGCGCTCCGGCCGGCACTCCGATCGTCGTCGTCACCTGCTTGCCGTCGGCGCCGGTCGAGTTGTAGAGGTCGCCGATATCGAACTTCTCGCCTGCACCGAAGGTTCCGTCGCGGTTCCAGTCGATGTAGGCAGTGACGTAGGTGTGGAAGGTGCCGGCAGTGTTGCCTTCGACTGCGATGGCGTAGCTCTGACCGGCCACCACGGCGCCACCTGCGACGCCGAGGAAATCCTCCAGCGCCGGCGTGCCGCCGACCGTGGCCGAGCTCGGGTTGTCGATGCCGGTGAACTTCACGCGCGTGATCGGCTCCACCGCATTCGAGAATCCCACCGAGCAGTACGGCTCGGGAAAGGTCACTCCGGTGGTGAACGTGTAGGCCGGCGACGTCGCGCTGTTGCCGCAGGGGCTGTTCGCCTTCACGCGCCACCAGTACGTCGTCATCGGCGCGAGCGGCGTCGCCGGAGTCCAGCTGTTCGTGACGGGATTGCCGCTCGCCACGAGCGTCGCGAACGCGCTGTCCGTCGCCACCTCGATCGTGTAGCTCAGCGCGGCCGCGTCCGCCGCCCACGCGAACGTCGGGCTGCGCGCCGTGCCGTTCGCATTGTTCGCCGGGGCGGTGAGGTTCGGCGTGGCCGGAATTCCGCTGGTGATCTGCAACTGCACGCTCGCGGAGTGGCCCGGGCTGCCCGAGGCGGTGCCGTCGATGCCGATCGTGGAGATTCCGGGCGCCGCGGCGCCGGTGGCGTTCAAGGTCAGGACCGAACTGCCGCCCGGCGCGACCGGATTCGGCGAGAACGTCGCCGTGACGCCGGTCGGTGCGCCAGCCGCGGCGAGATTCACCGGATTGGCGAAACCCATCTGCGCGCCGATGTCGATCGTGTAGGTCGCACTGCCCGGAGCGCAGATCGCCTGCGACGGATTCGGCACGCCGATCGTGAAGTCGGGGGCATCGGCGGAGCAGACCGGACGCGTACCGCAGGCGATGCCGTGCGCGTTGAACGCGTCCCAGATGCGGCAGGCGTTCGGCGTGCCGTTGGCGAGGTTGCCGTCGTCGTCGTCGGCCGCCAGGAACACGGTATACCAGTTGTTCGCGCCGCAGCCATCGACCTGCGCATTGACGTTGCAGGTCCCGCCGCTGGCGATGCGATAGGCGCTCTTGGACGGGATCAGCGAGCCGTACCAGATGCGGTCCATTTCCTGCCAGCCTTGCGTCGGGCCGAACTTGTCGATCAGCGCCTGCGTGAGGTCCCAGTTCGCCGAACTCGCGATGTAGCTCTCGCAGTGGCCTTCGTAGCCCATCGGTCCCTGGTAGGGGAAGATGCCGCTCTGCAGATACGGGCAGGCCCAGCGCGCGCAGGCCGCCCCCGTCGTGGCGGTGATCGTCGATGGCTTGGCGATGGTCGCTGCTCCGTGCGTGCTGAACGCCTCGACGTCGCGCACGCCGGTGCAGGTGTTGTCGCAGTTGTAGCAGGGCACGCCCGGCTTGAAGTTCTTGCCGATGCAGGCGTCCTTGGTCTCGAGGAACGCGAACGTGTCGCCGACCGCTTCGCCACTGCCGTTCTCGCTGGCGGCGCCGCCGGTGTTGGTGTCCATGCCGTGTCCCCATTCGTGCAGGAACACCGCCGCGATTTCGCCGGTGTTGGAGCAGCCGCCACCGGACTTGTAGAAGTTCAGGGTGCCGCCGGACCAGGCGGCGTTGCAGGTCTGGTTGACGTTCATGTTCGCGGTGACCTTGCCGGCCAGCCACGAGTTGGCCGGATGGAACGTCACCGCCTTCCGGTTGATGTTGGTCAGGTGATAGAAGCCGGTGCGCGAGGCGTGCGTGTTGCCAGCGCCACCGACACCGGGCGTGGTGCAGTCGGTGCCGCCGCTGGTGCCGAGGGCGAGGTTGCCGTCGGTCGAGTTCGACAGCGAGATCGCACCGCAGTTGTCGGCCATCTTGAAGTACTTGCCGTCGAGCGCCGTGGTCGCGCTGCCGCCGCTGTAGTCGTAGATGCCGAGCACGTCGGTGATCTTGGCGCCGCCGTTGGTCACGGCGGCGAACGGCATCGGCCTGACGACTTCGGGATCGGTGTTCGTCGTCGGATAGATGCCGCCGGTGACGGTCGCGTCGATGTTCACGGTGAGGTTGCGCACCTCGATGATCGAGCCGGCGTGCGCATCGAACAGTACCTCGTAGGTCGAGTCGTCGTCGTTCACGCGGAACACGAAACGCCAGGCGAGGCGATGCGCATAGCCGGCACCGGTCGCACCGGTGTAGATCTCCTTGAGCGCGTCTCCCGCGATGGCGGTCGGTAGCAGGAGCAGTTCGCCCGCCTCGCCAGTTTCCACGATCTCGGTACCGGCCGGGAAGGCGAGTTCGCGCCATGTCGCCTTGAACGCATCCTCCCGCGCGATCGACGGACGCGTGTCGATGCGCACCGGCGCGACGAGCTCCTCGCCGAACTGCACGATGTTGCCGTGCGAGATGCGGAAGAACAGGTGCGCGCGGTCCACGCGCACGCCACCCGCGTACTGCGCCAATTCGACGAACCAGTGTGTGTCGCCCTGGCCGTAGGCGGAACTGGACTCGCGGTCGAGACGGAACTCCAGATCGCGCACGCGCAGCAGATCCTCGTTCGCGGCAATGAAGTCGCGCAGGCGCACCTCGACCGTCGCGAGATCCGGCGTGGCGCCCGGTGCGAGCCCGACGTTCTGCGCGTCGAGTGTGTTGCCCTTGCCCGGCAGCAGCGGGATGCCGCTGCCCTGGATCAGGTTGGGGCGATCCGAGCGTCGATCCCAGCGCAGCTCCCAGTCGCCGCCCGAGCGCTGGAGGAACTCGGCGACGCCGCTCTTCATCGGCACGTAGCGACCGGGAGCGAGCGAGACGCTCGGTTCCAGGTCCGGCTGGACCTGCAGTTCCGGCGCCACGAACGAGCGCGACAGCTTGGGCACGGCGCCCTGGCTCTCGTCGAACGGCTGGATGGCCGATACGGGTCGGATCGCGGCGCCGACGCACAGCGCAGCGGCGGACAGGCACGCGAGCCAGCGGCTCGCGCGTGCTCGTGCCTGCCGCGGGAAAACGCGGGAAACGGATGACATGGACTGGACTCCCCAAGGCAACGGTGAAGGCAGGACGATCCGCCGGCATGGCGGCCATCGGCGGGATTCCGTCTTGTTCTTCCCCTGCGGAATCCGCGGCGGATCGTAGCATCGCCGGCGGCGGGTGGAATTCCCGTGCGGCACGCGAAGAGGGGAAATCGGAGGCAACAAAAAACCCGCGATCGCTCGCGGGTTTTTCGGGATCCGTCGCGGGTCGGAAGCGACTGCGACGATCGATGTAGTGGTGCCAGGAGAGGGGCCGAAGCTCCTATGGAAGTTCTTATTTTATATATAAAAATTTGACGACCTTGGCCTCTGTACTCACGTTTGTACCCCGTCAATATCCTTGTGCGGCCAAGGGTTCGTTTCACTGCTACGCGAATCTTGGATGGCCCTATGCCAGCACTTTCGCGCCGCATAGCGGCAGCGCGTGCGCCAGGATTCGCCAGAACTCCTCGGAGTCGAGGCCGCGCCTCTCGTCATCCGCCACCCAGAAGAACAGAACGGCTCGGTTCGCATTGCGATGGGTATTGGCTTGCACGATATCGTGGATATCGTCCGCCGTGCGGTCGGATCGCACGGGCCGGCCTCACTGACTGTCATCCGATCCGCGACCGATTCGTCCGCGCGATCGCGGACTCTCAATGGTATGCGCGGCGGAGGGTTAGAGTAGTTCTTCGCCTATCCCGCCGCCTGCATCATGAGCGACCGCACGAGCCAAGCCAACAAGGTGTACGAGATCATTTCGCATTGGGCCAGGATTCCCACGTGGCACACCAGCCATCCGGCCGACGAGAAGCGTTTCAAGGAGGCGGTCGCAATGCTCCGCGATCAGATCGGGGCAAGGATCGAAATAGAAGAGCAGCGCTCGGAGGCCGGTATGGGCCTTAGGCGTCAGGCTCGCGAATCTTCCGGATCAAAATCGTCCGCATACAGGACGGTTCCCAATATCTCTATAGTGCCTTCGCGTGGGATACGGTTCCACTCATAGATGTTCAGCTCCTTTATGTACTCGAATACTGGCGGGATGGAATCGAGTAGCGGTTGAATCGTGGTCATCGAGATCGCGTCCCAGAAGTGCATGACCTCCTGCCAGTTCACATTCCCGCGGTGTGCGCCGATGTTGTTCCTTACTTGGATGATGGCCTGCTCGGTTGCCGCCTTAGCGGTCGTATAGGCCTTGTAGAGTTCCTTCGCGTGTTGGTTTTCCGCCTGCGTGACGCCGCGATAAGGGCGGTTCGCCCGATCCGCGGGATCGAACACCGTCGCCTTCATCACGTTGCCTTGGAGCGTATCGAACACTTCGAGAAGCGATCGCAGTTCGATGAAGACGTATTTAAGGATCAGCTTCTTGCGATACCCGTCGTGCGTCTTCCGATGCATGTCCGCGAGATGCAAGATGTCCTCCCAGATGTATTGGGATTGCAGAAGCAGGCTGGCTGCTTCGTTGCCGGGAAACCACGCTTCCGGATTGCGTAGGTGAACGGGGTGGAACACCCCCGATGGGGTTTGCGCGTCGAGAATTTCGTCCAGCGCGTCCATGGTTCGATCCTGTCGATCTATAGGGAGTCTGGCCGCCATTGTGGGGGTTGAGCGTCCCGCGCAGTCGCGGGCGCTCAGGACGCCTGTGCGACGAGTTGTCTCGCTGCAGGGCGCCTTTGTACAGCAGGTACCCCATTTCATGTAGAGGAATTCCGTGCCGTCTTCGTTCGGCTTGAAGTCGTAGAGCTTATACATCGGCCGCAGCTTCTCGCTTCTCGACTGAACCGCCCAGCCTTTCTTAGCCATCCTCGAGACATAATTTGCCGGGTACCTGACTGCCTTGCCGCCGAGACACGTGCTGGCGGAGCGGCTACAACGTGCCGCGCAGCGGGCTGCAATCTTAGATTGAGCGGCTGCTGCGGTGCATGGGATTTCAGCCATTTTTTCCACATCCCGCCATTCTAGGAAGCTTCCCTAGTGCAGGGAAAAGGGGAGTTTCCCTGCATCGCTTTGCGGCGTATATTGGCTGCCGGTTGCCGTCGCCTGCCGCATGCGCCCCTCGGGGTAAGACGAAGACGGAGTAAAGCGCAGACCTTCCTGAAACCATTGTTTCCATGGGCGGCCCGCAATGCATGCACCGGATATGCGCCCAGGAGCACAAACAATGGATATCCCGCAGTTGAAGCTGCTGGCCGGTCGCGTTCGCGATCAGCTCCAGCAATCGTCCTGTCTGGTGGGGCACAGCCAAGCCCTGGATCTGATCGCTGCACTTCCTGGCCTGCGTAACTGGCCTGAAGTGATGGCCTTTCCCGAACGTGTCGCCGCGTGCACGCTCGACGTCAACGCTGCTACGCGCTTGGCCTATCGGATCAACAGGAAATTTTCGTTGGACGTAGGCGCGAAAGAGTTGATGACATCGTTTGCCGAGACGGGGGTTTCGGTACCGCGCAACGTGCTCCAAGTATGGCCCGGCGGTCCGTTGCCCGGGGTCTACGTCACCGGTTCGGAAACGGCGATCAGCGCCTTGCTCGCACGCTATGAGGAAGCCACCGACGGAGGCTTGGTGTATGCCGAGCGCGCGGCCAGTGGGTGGGAGGGAAGCATCGATCTTGGCGAATACGGCCTGTGGTCGAGTGGGATAGATCGGTTGCCCAGCGGAACCCTGTTGGTCGTCGGTCCCCTGCAACTGGATCAGACCCTGTGGGAGGACGCATCGAAGCGACTGGAGATGGCATGTCTGCATGCGCTCAATTCGGAGCATCGCGTGGCGGTCCTGGTAGATACGCCGACGCCGGATAGCTTGTGTGAAGACGTGGATCTGATGGTCAGGACGATCCAAGAACAAAACAGCGATCTCCACACAGCGTTGCGCGGCGTGGTCGCCGACGATGGCGAACTCAGGGATCGCCGGCCGTTTACGAAAGGCTATTCGAGGCCGGTGGCGATCAAGGTGCAGGCGGATACGGGGGCCATTCCGAGAGCAGTATTGGAGCCTCTGCGTCGAGAACTTGCTGCGCGCACGTGCGGCATGGTGCTGTTCGGATCGTCGGTGCTCAGTGAGCACCGCGCTTGCGAGCAGCTGTCCGCAGCATTGGCGTTGACCGAACACGCGGGTCCGGCGGCTCGCATCATGTCCCGACACCGCGGCACGCCAGCGAAGGACTGGATGGTTCCGGAGCCGATGAAGGAGTTGCCATTCCTGCCATCCATCGAAAGCGCGCATGCCCAAGGTTACCGGCGCATGTTGGTGGACCCGCTTTGCGCGCAAGGAAAGGCTTGGATGGACTACGATGATGTCTTGTTCATCGGAGGGACCTACGGGCACGACGTGATGGATATCGCGTTGAACATGGTCGCGAATAGCGGTCGGAGGGAGGCCGATGCACTACAGCGGATCGTCGCCGTACTTGGTGTGTTGCAGATCCAAGGCAAGCGAGGCGTGTCTACCGCAAGTGACCTGTTCCTGCGCGGCAATGCCGTAGGCCCGGAGGGAAAGGAATGGGAGGCGTTCGAGGCGTTCCTCAGATCCCATCGAGTCGTCCGCTGGGAAGACGAGCTATCTTCCCTGTTGGATACTGGCACGGTGACGGCCGCCGGCATACGGAAGTCAAATCCGAGAAACACGCGATTGCGGGAATTCCTTTCGCAGCGCCGAGAGCCGAATAAAGCCTCCTGATTGTCGTCATCCGCACCGGTGCCGCTTTCTGGCGGTGCCGGTACGGAGCACGATCGAAGCAGGGGTTGATCCATGCCGTTCGAAGGAACTTAGGGCTTTTTTTTTCAGTCTCTGCGCACTGATCATCGACCCGGTCGCAGGTCGAGGTGGTCGAGTTCTTCGAGGGTTTGAACAACGCGCTCAACCGACTCACCGTCAAAGTCATCCCGATTGGCTTCCTCGTGTGTTCCCTTGTTGAGGTAAGTCCAGATCAGGTTGTTCTCAGGAATGCCGAGAATGCGGCCATAGGCTGCTACGAGGGCGCCCTTGTTGGTGTGGTTGAAGGTGCGAGCATCGTTGAGCCTCTTGAGCAGTGCTTCGCAAAGGTTGCGCAATGCCGGTTCGGCATTGACGCCAGGAAGCAGAAGGTTCAGGACCCCCTGATCGTGGCTGCCCAGCCAACGCCATACCTTTTCGGACAGCATCTCCAAAGCTTGGCGTGATGCGGCGAGTGCGTCGCGATCGTTCAGCGCGTTCCTCGCGGCCCTGGCCTTGGCGATGTAGTTCGCACTCGGCACATTGCCCGTTACGCGGGGCTGGTAGTTTCCATCGTGGTGACGAAGCAAGTAGACCTTGCAATTGCCACGTCGCTGGACGGGCAGGTGCTGCTGAACATCCTTGATGAACTCGTTGCTGTGGCAGGTCACAACGAGCTGGGTCTGCGCAAAGTGGTCGCTCTCGAAGATCGTTTCCCGGATGCCGCCTCGATGGTCGTGGTCAATGGCATTGATGGCGTCGTCGAATACGATGACGGGGCAGCCGATGTCTTTGGCCTTGGCCAGCAGGATGGCTAGCCCAAGGCATCGGATGTGCCCTTCGCTAAGGATTTGGAGCGCGTCGACTCGTCTCTTCGGATCTCCGCGGAGAACAATCTCGATTCGCTCTTCGCCCGTCAAAGGAAGGTGGAGAGTCGCGAGCTTGTCCGCATCCAGATCGTTCCGGTTGAATGCGTTGTAAAGGTCCGTGGCAGTTTCATTGAGACCGGCCATGAGCTGGCCCGGAAGCTGGTCCCGATAGGCTCTCAATGTCTGCAGAAAGCTGTCGTAAGCCGCCTTGAAGGGTGTGTCGCGCGCAATGTCCTGCCGCTCCTGTTCGATCTGCGCGATTAGCTCTGCGTTGGCGGCGTCGAAGGCCTGGATTCTTGTGTTGGCGGCTTGGAGGTTTTCGCGCAGTCGCTGTCGCTTCAGGTCCTGGGCCTGGACCTTGAGCTGGAATTCCGCAAGACGCCTCCGCTCATCAAGGTGAGGCTGTCGCGCTTGTTGGGCGGCACGGGAAGCAGCATCCTGCGCTGTCATTCGCTCGGCGATGGCTTGCAATTCATCGAAGGAGGGAATATCCGCTTGAGGGGCCTCGGGCGGCGGATAGACGCTGGTCCACCAGGAGCCGGTGGGTTCTTCGGGCAACCCTGTGAGATACCGTCCAGTTTGGGTATCTCCTTCTTGCTGGGCCACGACGAATGCTGCCAGCGATCCCAACACTTGGCGAAGCTGGCGTGACGCACGTGTAACGTCCACCTGTGCCGACTGACGGCTTTCCTGCAGTTGCCCTAGGGCCTGAAGTTGCTGGAGCTCCATGGTTGCCTTGTCGAAAGGATTGCTGGCGACGCGTCCCTGCCCAGCCAGCGGTGTGTCGCAAGCCGGGCAGCGGTCCCCGACGGTCCCTTGTAGCGCAAGTACTGCCTCATATAGACCTTTAAACGAGACCTCGTCGCTCTGGACGCGAAGAGCGGTGGTGATGCCGTCCAGGTCGCTCTGCTTTTGGTGTGCGCTCTCGAAGGCATCCCGAAGAGCTTGACCGGTGACGCCCGTGATAGGCGCAGGTATGGCTTCAAGAATGCCGTCAAGCTCTTGGAGACGCCCCGGTGCATCGGTGCTTCCAATCAATCGTTTGAGGTTGGCGTAGGTCGTGGCAGCGGCATAGGCTGCTGCCAGTTCGGCTTCCTCACTGTCGAGCTTCTGGAGTGCTTCGCCTTCGCCCTGAACCATTTCCTGATCGGCGGCCAGAGCGACGCGACGCGCACTCAGCGTGTTCTGCTTTTCATCTATCAATACAAGCTGGCCATCAATACCTTCGTTGAAGTGACTCACGAAGTCGTTGAACTGATCCATGCCGAAAAGAGTGGCAATAAGCTCCGCTCGCTGTGCGTTGGGGCGAGCTGCAATCCGGGAAAACGCGTCGATACGATTCTTCTCGATGAAGCAGAAACGGTAGCCGTCGGCGTTGGCTGTGACGTCGACTTCGCGGCCCTGATGATCGGTTGCCTTGAGTACCGGAGTTTCGAAGCGGCCAGCGTGCAGGTTCGCAAGGTAGGTTCTTGCCGCGATGCGCTTGGTTCCTGCTTCCTCGACATCTCCGAGGAGGGCATATTCCAAGGCTTCGCATAGACTTGTCTTGCCGCTTCCGTTCGGGCCGTAGAAGAGAAGAACCTGCTGCGCCAGATCAAAAGGCTCTGCGGTCATGAAACCACGGAATGGTCCCAGGGTCAGATGCCTCAATCGGACCCATGGCCACGTACCGCGCTCCACTTCGACTTCGGCCGGAGGAGCCTCGTCTGCGGTCTGCGCGAAGTGTTGGCGCATCAATCCTACGAGGCAGCTTGACCGCTGGCTGCGTTGGCGGGACGTTCCCGCGATTACATCGAAGTGGGCCAGTATCAGATTGGCCAGGCGGCGTACATCCGCAGATGTCGGCTGTTCCGGTTGATAAAGCCATCGTACAAAGCGCCCGAAATCCTGTCTGGCGGAAGCCATTTCTCCCCCTGCATGTCATGACTTGTTTGCCTTCCCTCGCCATCGTACTAACAAACGGGATCATCGAGACGGAGTCGGTTCGTGGCATCCTCGGTCGACAGCCGACTGGGCGCGCCGTCGTGCTGTGCATCGAGCCTCGCGGTGCGGGCCTCGCCCCTGCGGGCGTCCATCGTTCCCTAGCGTGCGCTCGGCTGACGCCTCCGGCCCGCCATGCCGGACCTGCGCGCTTCGCTTGCCAGCGTTGCGACTCTCTCGGAAAACGCATTGGCGGTCGACGTGCTTGTGGAACGGGGCTTGGCTGAACGGCGCGGCCAGCGCGTAGTCCTCGCGCGCAACCTGCTCGCGACCCTGCGTGATCGCGAGCTGGCAAAGGCCGGGCAGGACATCGCCGCGGAAACCGGGCTCGTGCATCGCCCGGTCGCCGACGGCCAGCGCGTGGCTGGCGGCTACCGCCGCAGCGTGATGCTCGCCAGCGGGCGCTTCGCGATGCTCGATGACGGCGTGGGTTTCAGTCTCGTGCCGTGGCGGCCGGTGATCGAGCCGCGGCTGGGCCAGCACCTGGCCGCGACAGTGCGCGGCGGCGGCGTGTCGTGGGCGATCGGACGGTCGCGGGGACAGAGCATCGGTTGATGTTCTTGGATGGATGGTGGGTAGCAACGCGACCCATTGGTCATCGAAGATATTGAGCGTTCTCGAGATGCACGGAGATGGACAGATTCTTCTGCTGCAGAATGGGCAGGTGACCGGCAATTCACCCGTGTACGTGCCCGGTCGTTTTCGAGTTAGGGAGAAGCATGGCGATGGCAGAACGGAAAGAAACGAAGTTCAAGGACATGAAGTCCTGGCTGCTGTGCATGTTGGGTTCGGCGTCGATGCTGGGGGCGGCACTTGTGACCTATATGCTTGGGCGGTTGTGGCCCGAGTACATCAAGGCACTGGAGCATGAGTCGGTGTTCACGTGGGTTGGCCTCGGGGTCTCTTGCTGGCTCGCGGGGATTGCCTTGTTGGGCATCATGTTCGCTGCGCTGGGGAAGCGCTGCGGAGAACTGCTGTACCAGCGCTACCTCGATTGATCCTGGGGCTTGCCTAGCGAGGCAGTCGCGCGAGATACAGCAGGATGCCGGCGAGGCTCTTCAAGTCTTGGCGGTTGTGCACGAGCACCCGCCGCAGATTCACGGCGGAACCATCGCAGGTAGCCGAGCCAGGCGGCCGGCGCCTCCGATCCCGGCAGGTCGTCCTCGCGCACCACGCCGAGCAGTTTGCGTTCGGCCGTCGTCAGGCGGCAGTTCTCCCACACGTCCTTCCAGTGCCTGCGCACGGGATGGAGCAGGTCCAGGTGGCCCAATCCGGAGATCGGATCGGGCAGCCGCGCAAGCCGGTAACGCGTCTTCAGCAGCGGCGCGTCGTAGCACTTGCCGTTGTAACTGACGAGCACGGTATCGGGCTTCAGCCATTGCGCGAAGGTCCGCAGCATCGCGGTTTCGGCGCCCATCGTGGTGATGGTCAGCTGGCGCAGCCGGAAGCGCCCGTCGGCCAGCCAGTCCGCGGCGCCGATCATCCAGGCGCGCGTGCCGGTGCCGCCGGCCAGGCCCGTCGTCTCGGTGTCGACGTGCAGCAGGCGCCCGTGGGCGACGGGCTCGCCCCATCGCGCGAAGGTGGTGTCGACCAGCGGGGCGGGGCATCCCCAATCCATTACGGCCTCGGTGAGGAACAGCCCGGCCGCGATCTCGGTCCCGGGCACCAGGCGGTCGGACGCTGAGGTACGTGGCCTCGCGTCCTGCATGCGCGCGCGCTGCTGGATCAGCCGGCGCACGTCGGCGGAGAGCGCCGGCTTCGGCGCCGGCACTGCGGCCGGCTGACCGGATTGCGCGCGCAACTGGCGCAACCGCGTCGCGAGCGCGCTCACAGGGCTGCCAGCAGCGCGAGCACGCGCAGGGCCAGGGCCTTCGGCGTCGTGGCCGCGTCCTCGTCGGCGGCGAGCACAGGCCCCACGCAGCCCGGACAGCCACCGCGGCAGTCGCAGCGCTCGATCAGCGTCATCGATTGCGCGACGAGATCCTCGCGCCGCCTGAACAGCGGCTCGCTCTGGCCGATGCCGCCGGGAAACGCGTCGTAGAGGTAGACCGTCGGCGTGAACGGAGCATCGGGCGCCAGCATCGCTGGCTGTCCGTCGCTGCCGCGGAGCTGGCCGCGGCCGTTGACGTCCGCGCTGACGAACCAGGCACCGTCACCGCTGCCGACCGACTTCTGCAGGTCGCGCGCCTCGGCCATCACGGCCACGGTTGCCACGACGTGCAGCGCGTAGGCCGCGCCAAGGAACCCGTCGAGCGCCTGCTGGCGCTGGTCGAATGCCGCCTCCAGCACCGCCTGCGGGAGCTGCCACCACACGGCGGTGGTGTGCAGTTCCTGGTCGGGCAGATTGACCGGCCCGTAGCCGATGTTCTCGTGCGAATAGAAGCGGATCTTCTTGTAGCCGGGGACGCGGCGTACGACGTGCACCTCGCCGTGGTGGGCCTGCCCGCGTCCGGCGCCGGCACTGTCGAAGCAATCGAGCACCTTGAGCTTGGTGTAGTCGATCGCGTCGGTGTAGTAGTCCACGTGGGTGCGCGTGACGTAGGCCTTGCGGCCTTCCCAGTCCAGCCGCTCGACCTGGTAGGGCACGGACTGGATCATGTGGATGGCGCCCTCGTAGAGCGTCATCGCGGCGGCGGTGTAGTCGACCTCCGCGATGATGGTCTGCCGGCCGTCGGTGCGGTCGGCCACGACGAAGTTGCCGTCCGCGACGGAGCGCAGCGACACGGCGATGGCCGGGTAGCTGTCGGCGATCCATTCCCAGCGATCGCCCTCGCGGTGCAGGACGCCTTCCTCGCCCAGCACTTCGAGCCAGGGCGTCGCGGTGCCGTTGCCGAACATCTCGTCGCCGAGGAAGGGCAGTTCGAAGGCGGCGCAGCGGATGTGGTCGAGCAGGATCAGCGGCTGGTCGGGCTGGATGCGCGCGTGCTCGGGCGGCGCGCCCTGGAAGAACTCCGGATGGCGGACCAGGTACTGGTCCAGAGGATCGGAGCTGGCCACCAGCACGCCGAGCGCGGACTGCCGCCGGCGGCCGGCGCGACCGAAGCGCTGCCAGGTCGCGGCGACGGAACCGGGGTAGCCGTTGAGCACCACGGTATCCAGGCTGCCGATGTCCACGCCCAGTTCCAGCGCGGACGTGCTGACGATGCCGTCGACGCTGCCGGCGCGCATCTCGCGCTCGGCGGCGCGCCGTTCCTTCGGCAGGTAGCCGCCGCGGTAGGCGCGGATGCGCGCGGGCTTGCGCGGGTCGTGGTCGAACACGTCCTTCAAGTACTTCGTCAGCACCTCGACCATCGTGCGCGACTGCGCGAACACCAGCGTCTTCAGGCCGGACTTGATGGCCAGTCGCGCGATGCGGTTGGTCTGCGACCGTGCCGAGGCGCGCAGGCCCAGGTCCGGATTGACCACCGGCGGATTCCACAGCAGCACGTGCTTGTCGCCGGTGGGTGCGCCGCTCTCGGTGATCGCGGTGACCGTGTCCTCGATCAGCGCCTCGGCGTGTTCCTTCGGGTTGCCGATCGTGGCCGAGCAGAGGATGAACTGCGGCGTCACGCCGTAGAACGCGCAGACCCGCTTGAGCCGGCGGATCACGTTGGCCACATGCGAGCCGAACACGCCGCGGTAGGTGTGCATCTCGTCGATGACCACAAACCTGAGATTCCTGAAGAATTCGGCCCAGATGGTATGGTGCGGCAATATGCCGTTATGCAGCATATCCGGATTGGATAATACAATTCTGGCTTTGCTGCGCACTGCCTGGCGGGCATTCGTGGGGGTATCGCCATCGTAGACCCCCGCTGTGAGAGAACCATCTCCCTCGAGCTCCTTGATCCAATCCACCAAATTCTGGTATTGATCCTGCGCCAGGGCTTTGGTTGGGAATAAGTAAAGCGCCCTTGATTTGGAGTAGGCGTTTAGTTCTCGTAAAACGGGCAGGTTATAACAAAGGGTTTTCCCACTGGCAGTACCGGTGACCACGACGATGTTTTTCCCCTGGCGAGTCATTTCCAGGCTGAGCTGTTGGTGAGAGTATAAACTGGTTATCCCCATTGCCTGTAACATCTGGCGCAGTTCTCGAGGTAGGTCCGCAGGAATCTGGCTTACCTGCGCGCGGCGCGCCGGAATGGTAAAAACGCCAACGATATTCTCTGCGATGGTTGGCTCGTTTTTCCATATATTGAGAACCTGCTCTACGCGGGCGTGGACGATATTCTGCATTTTGATCGTTGGGTTTTGTTTTACACCATAATAGAACAAATATCAAGGTTTGCAATTAGTTTTCATTTTCCTCGCCGAATCAACGATTGCATTATACTGGAGGTGTTGTTTCAGACTGTGACAGTGGGAAACCAATGAACATTCTTCTCATCTTAGGCCTGGTAGTTTTGGGGTGGGCAGCCGGTTGGATCGTCAATCTTCTTGCCGACAGCCTGCCCATCAGCCGCCAGATCTCCAGACCGGTGTGCAGCCGGTGTGGCTTTTATATCCCCTGGCCCAGTTACTGGATGATGGAAGCATGCCCGACCTGTAAGAGACAACGTTCGG
>DBMH01000157.1 GCA_002297645.1 Rhodanobacteraceae bacterium UBA703
CGGGCGGCGATCGCCTGCGCGCGCGACAGCGCGATCGCGTCGTTCTGCGTTTCGGCCTCGCGGCGCACCTGCAGCAGCAAGGCGGCGGCCTCGCGCCGCCGCCCGCTGGCCGACAGTACCTCCACGCGCACCAGATCGGCCGCGCGGCGCCACGACGGGTTGTTGACCTGTTCGACCAGGCCGCGGATCCGCGCCTCGCTGGCCAGGGCGGCGACCGGATCGAGCAGCGCCAGCTGCGCTTCGGCCAGGTTGACGCGGGCATTCAGTTCAGGGGCATGGGCGCGGAACATCGCGAAGCGTTCGCTCGCCCCCGAGAGGATCGGCACGGCTTCGGCGAAGCGCTCGCGGGTGACCGCCCCGGCGCCGACGTTCGCGTCCACGATCGCCAGCCCCAGCGCGTCTCCGGCCGTGGCCAGTGCAATGCGCGCCTGCGCCAGGTCCGCCTGGGCGGCGGCGTGGTCGTGCAGCGCGGCATGCGCCGCGGCGCGGTTGTTGTAGGCCTTGCCGAGCGGGCCGTAGGCGCGCTCGCGCGCCAGCAGTTCGATCGCGCGGTCGAGATCCGGCATCGCCGCGGCCGGCCGGCTGCGTTGCAGCTCGATGCCGGCCAGCGCATTCAGCGCGCGCGCATGCAGCACCGCGTCGACGGTGGGCGGGACGTCGCTGGCGATCCGGCTCAGCGTGGTGCGTGCAGCGTCGAAGTCGCCGGTCTGGAACTCGGCCCGTGCGCGCTGGAAACGCAGCAGCGGCTGTTCGCGGCGTTCCGCCGGGGCCTGGTCGATCAACGCGCGCACGCGGTCGTTGCGGTCCTCGAGCAGGGCCGCTTCGATCTGCTGCAGGAGCGGATCGCCCGCGGGACCGTTCTGCACGGGCGCGAGTCCGATCGTGGCGGCGAAGCGGTCCCCGGCACTGCGCGCGGCGGCGAGCACGTCCGCTCCTTCGCCGAGGGCGGCAGGTACGGCGGCGCCGTGCACGGCGCGCAGCGTCACGCGCCAGCGTCCCTCCCGCGCTTCGGCATGCGGCTCGATCACCAGCGCGGCGCCGGCCGCGTCGGCGAGGGTGGCCCGTTGGACGGGATCGACGGCGGCGCGATCGTAGGCGCGCGCCAGCGCGACGACGTTGTCGCTCGGCACGACTTCCTGCCCGGCGGCGCGCAGGCGGCTGGCGATCAGGTCCATGACGCCGAAGCGGATCCAGCTCGCCTCGTCGTCGCCGCTCACCGTGACGGGCAGTACCAGGATCGCTTTCGGTGCGGCGGAAGCGAAGCCGGCGGTGTCGCCGCCCGACGTGGCACGGGGCCGCATCGATGCGAGTCCGGCCGCCACGGCGATCGCGCAGGCGGTCGCGACGGCCGCGATGCGCCACGGAGGGCGCCGATGCGGCGGGGAAGGCGGGAGGGTGCTCGCGAGGCGGTCGGCATCGTGGCATTCGTCCGCTGCCGGCATCGGCGGCGGGGAGACAGCAGCAGCGTCCGCCGCATCGGTCTCGACGCGGGCCAGCCAGTGGTAGCCGAAGCGCGGCACGGTGCGGATGACCTGCTGCTCCCGACCGGTGTCGTCCAACGCCTTCCGCGCCAGCAGGATGGTCTGGCCGAGCACGCCGTCGCCGACGACGACCTTGCCCCAGACCGCCGCGATCAGTTCGTCGCGGCCGACCGCGCGCTCGCGATGGTCGATCAGGTAGGCGACGCAATCGAAGACCTTCGGCGGCAGCACGACCGGATCGGTCCCGCGCTGGAGCGTGCGGATGGCGGTGTCGAGGCGGAAATCGCCGAAACGGTAAGCGGTCGGGGTAGTCATTCGTCGGGCATGACTTGCTGTGCGCCGCCCTGTATCGGGAAAGCGCAGGCAATCCTGTCAATCATTCACAAGTGATTAATTCATTTCTGAAGTACAATAGGCGCATGTGCAGCCAGAAATCGCCCGTCACGGATCCCGGAAGCTTCGCCGCCACCGAGGCACGCATACGCAGGACGCATGAGCGCTTTCCGGCGTTTCGCCGCGATGCCGCCGTGCTGGTCCGGCTGGTGCGGCACATCCAGGCCCAGGTCCACGATGCGGCGAACGCCATCCTGCGCGAGCACGGGCTGAACCATGCGGACTACAACATCCTGATCATGCTGTACGGCAGCGCGGACCAGGCGATGAATCCATCGCAGCTCGGCGGCGCGGCCGGCGAGAAGTCCGCCAATCTCACGCGCATCTGCAACGGCCTGGTCGATCGCGGCCTGGTCGACCGCGTCGCCGATCCGCAAGGCGACCGCCGCAAGGTGCAGCTGTCGCTGACGCGGCGCGGCGTCGAATTGCTCGAGACGCTGCTGCCGGTGATGACGGACCTGCTGGACCGCTGCATGCTCGGTTTCGCGCCGGACGAGCGCGATCAGCTGGAACACCTGCTCAAGCGCCTGCTCGTCAACGTCGAAGCCCTCGGACGTCCGGCATGAACGCGTACCTGCGGGCGTTCGTGCCGGCCTGGTCGCGTGACGAGGCGACCGCGTTCGCGCGCGGCGCGGCACTCGACTGGCTGTTCGTCGCCAAGGCCGTCTTCGCGACCTTGCTGACCGGCTGGATCGCGATGCGCATGAATCTCGAGCAGCCGAGCACGGCGATGCTGACCGTCTCGATCGTGATCCATCCGCAGAGCGGCATGGTGCTCGCCAAGAGCTTCTATCGCGCGCTCGGCACACTGGTCGGCTGCCTCGCCGCGTTCGCCGTCGTTGCCGCCTTCCCGCAGCAGAGCGTGCCGTTCCTGGTCGCGATGGCCTCGTGGATCGGCCTCTGCGCCGCCGGCGCGTCGCTGCATCGCAACTTCAAGTCCTACGGCTTCGTGCTCGCCGGGTACACCGCGGCCATCGTCGCGCTGCCGGTGGTCAACCACCCGCGGAACGTCTTCGATTCGGCGGTGATGCGCGTGAGCGAGGTGCTGCTCGGCGTCTTCGTGGCGGGCATCGTCAGCGACGCGGTGTTCCCGCAGCGGCTCGGCAACGTGCTGCGCGAGAGCGTGCGCGCGCAGTTCGTCGACTTCACGGCCTTCGTGCGCGACAGCCTGCGCGGCGCGCTGCCGCGCGCGGACCTCGAGAAGGCGCACCTGCGCTTCGTGCGCGACGTCGTGCAGATCGAGAACCAGCGCAGCTCGGTCGTCTTCGAGGATGCCGGCCTGCGCGTGCGCAGCCCGCGCCTGCGCGTGCTGGGCCATGCGTTCATGGCGGCGTCGACGAGCTACCAGTCCCTGCATCACCTGCTCAACCGCCTGCAGGACGACGCGCACGCCGCGGTGCGCGAGCGCCTGATGGCGCT
>DBMH01000269.1 GCA_002297645.1 Rhodanobacteraceae bacterium UBA703
TCGTCGCCAAGATCTTCCAGTAATATCCCGGCGGTCGATGCGGGACGAGTCGGGGAAGCGGGCTTCGCGGCGCGGAGTCGCTTCCCTTCCGCATTTTCTCGTCGAGCGGCATCGGGCGACCGGCGCGTGACGCCGGTCCGCTCTTCGGTCGTCAGGAAGGACGGAATACACAAACGCCAGTAGCTCAATTGGCAGAGCAGCGGTCTCCAAAACCGCAGGTTGGGGGTTCGAGTCCCTCCTGGCGTGCCATCTATATTCTCGCGGTCCTTCGTGATCGCAAGGAAAAGCGGCCGTTCGTGGCCGCACTTCTCAAAGAAGAGCATGAACACTAAGGTCGAAAAAGCGGCAGGCAGCAGCAATGCGCTCGACATCGTCAAGTTGACGCTTGCGGCCGTGCTGCTGGTGGCAGGCATCGTCGCCTACTACTACTTCGATACGTGGAACGGCTGGGCGCGCTTCGGCGTCATGATGGTCGGTCTCCTCGCGGCAGCGGGTGTCGCGGCGTTCACTGCGCTCGGCCGCTCGGTGCGCGAGTACCTCGCGGAGTCGCAGTTCGAGCTGCGCAAGGTCGTATGGCCGACGCGCGAAGAGACTCTGCGCACGACGCTCGTCATCATGGTCGTCGTCGTCATTCTCAGCCTGCTGCTCGGCCTGATCGATTTCCTTCTGAAGTGGATCGTCCTCGACACCCTCTTGAAGTTCGGAGGCTGAGCGGGAAATGGCCAAGCGCTGGTATGTGGTTCACGCGTACTCCGGTTTCGAGCACGCCGTCGCGCGTTCCCTGAAGGAGCGCGTCGCGCGCGCCGGAATGGAAGAGAAGTTCGGCGAAGTGCTGGTGCCGACCGAGGAAGTGGTCGAGATGCGCGGCGGCCAGAAGCGCCGCAGCGAGCGCAAGTTCTTCCCGGGCTACGTCCTCGTGCAGATCGAGACGCACGACGAAGGCAAGGCGATCAAGATCGACGACGAGTCCTGGCATCTGGTCAAGGAGACGCCGAAGGTCATGGGCTTCATCGGCGGCACCGCCGACCGCCCGTTGCCGATCAAGGATTCCGAGGCCGAAGGCATCCTCCGCCGCGTTCAGGACGGAGCGGACAAGCCGCGTCCGAAGATCCTGTTCGAGCCGGGAGAGATGGTTCGCGTCATCGACGGTCCGTTCAACGACTTCAACGGCGTCGTCGAGGAAGTCAATTACGAGAAGAGCCGCCTGCGCGTGGCAGTGCTGATTTTCGGGCGTTCGACGCCGGTCGAGCTCGAGTTCGGGCAAGTCGAGAAAGCCTGAGATCGGCCAGGTTTCATCCGAAAGGCGCTTCAGTGCGCCTTTCCGGCGTGGCACGAGCCCGACGCGCTTCGCAAGCGCAGCGCTGGTTCTGACAAACGTGTCGTCGAAGCACGTATCCACTTCGACCCATGGGGAGCCTGGCGACAGGCGCTAGAACCCGGAGAGTAAAAATGGCAAAGAAAGTAGTCGGTTACATCAAACTGCAGGTCAAGGCCGGTCAGGCCAATCCGTCGCCGCCGGTCGGTCCGGCCCTCGGTCAGCGCGGCCTGAACATCATGGAGTTCTGCAAGGCGTTCAACGCCGCGACGCAGAAGCTCGAACCGGGTCTGCCGATTCCGGTCGTGATCACCGCGTATTCCGATCGTACGTTCACCTTCGTCACCAAGACGCCGCCCGCGACGATCCTGCTGAAGAAGGCGGCCGGCATCACGTCCGGCTCCAAGCGCCCGAACACCGAAAAGGTCGGCAAGGTCACGCGCAAGCAGCTCGAGGAGATCGCCAAGGCGAAGGAGCCCGACCTGACCGCAGCGGATCTGGACGCGGCTGTCCGCACGATCGCGGGCAGCGCCCGCAGCATGGGCCTGACGACGGATATCTGAACATGAGCACGAAGATCAGCAAGCGTTACCAGGCTCTCGCCAAGACGGTCGTCCCGGGCAAGACCTATCCGGTCGACGAGGCCATCAAGATCGTCAAGGACGGCGCCAAGGCGAAGTTCCCGGAATCGGTCGACGTCGCCATCCGTCTCGGCATCGACGCGCGCAAGTCCGACCAGGGCGTGCGCGGTTCGGTCATGCTGCCGCACGGAACCGGCAAGACCGTCAAGGTCGCCGTGTTCTGCCCTCCGGGCGAGAAGGCTGAAGCGGCCAAGGCCGCCGGCGCCGACGCGGTCGGCATGGAAGATCTCGCCGAGAAGATGCAGGCGGGCGATCTCGACTACGGTCGCGTCATCGCGACGCCGGATGCGATGCGCGTGGTCGGCAAGCTCGGCCAGCTGCTCGGCCCGCGCGGCCTGATGCCGAACCCCAAGGACGGCTCGGTCGCCGCCGACGTGGTCACCGCGGTCAAGAATGCCAAGGCGGGCCAGGTGAAGTTCCGCAACGACAAGGCCGGCATCATCCATTGCTCGATCGGCAAGGCCAGCTTCGACGCGGCCGCGCTGAAGGACAACCTCAACGCGCTGCTGGCGGACCTGGTCAAGGCCAAGCCGGCGACCGCGAAGGGCGTGTTCGTGCAGAAGGTGTCGCTGTCCAGCACGATGGGAATCGGTGTTCCGGTCGATCCGTCGACCGTTTCGGCCTGATTCCCGCGGCGGGTTCATTCCGCCGCAGCAATGACCTGAACGGCGCAGCGGGGCGCAAGGCCCGCTGCGCCCGAGCTTTTTTCAGCGGAAGCCGCTACAATGCCGGGTTCCGTTGTCGAATTTTGAGGGCGTTCCGCGCGAGCGGAAGCCGTCAAAGACCGCAGGCGGCCACGAGGCGGGACCGGGAAGCAGGGAAGCGTGCCATGCACGGATTCTCCCGATCCAGCCGGAAGGGCCTCAAAAGACCAGCCTGCGCAGATGGTGTCGCCTCCTGGAAATCCTGGTTCACCGCCCCTGGGCAGATCCAGTCAGAAAGGCCACCACCGGGACGCTTTCCGCGTCCCCGGCATCCAGGACGGATGCCGTTCAGGACCGCGAGCGGCTGCGCCGCGAGCGGAGTTCAATTGGAGGAGTGCTAATGGCTCTCAATCTGTCCCAGAAGAAAGAAGTTGTCGCTGAACTGGCGCAAGTCGCCGCTTCGGCGCACTCGCTGGTCGCCGCGGAATACGCGGGCATCTCGGTCGGTCAGATGACCGCGATGCGCAAGAAGGCCCGTGAAACGGGCGTGTTCCTGAAGGTCGTCAAGAACACGCTGGCTTCGCGCGCCGTCGTCGGCACCGAATACGAGTGCGCCAAGGATTCGCTGGTCGGACCGCTGCTGTACGCGTTCTCGAAAGAGGAGCCCGGCGCTGCCGGTCGTCTGATCAAGGAATTCTCCAAGGGCAACGACAAGCTGAAGGCCAAGGTGGTCGTCGTCGGCGGCCAGTCCTATCCGGCCAGCCACGTCGACGTGCTGGCATCGCTTCCGACCCTCGAGCAGGCGCTCGGCATGCTGGCCCGCGTCCTCGCGGAACCGGCGGCCATGTTCGCCCGCGCGGTCAAGGCGGTTGCCGACAAGCAGGGGGGCGGCGAAGAGGCCGCGGCCCCGGCCGAGACGGCTTGATCCGGGTCTTTCCCGGTTCGTTGAACCCTTTCCAGAAAATTTCATCGAGGTAAATGTCAATGTCCCTTTCCAACGAGCAAATCGTCGAAGCCATCGCCACCAAGTCGCTGATGGAAGTCATGGAGCTGGTCAAGGCGATCGAAGAGAAGTTCGGCGTTTCCGCCGCCGCTCCGGTCGTCGCCGCTGGCCCGGCTGCCGCTGCCGCCCCGGTCGAGGAGCAGACCGAGTTCACCGTCGTGCTGAAGAGCGCGGGCGACAAGAAGGTCGACGTGATCAAGGCCGTCCGCGCCATCACGGGCCTCGGCCTGAAGGAAGCCAAGGACCTCACCGAGGCCGGCGGCGTCCTGAAGGAAGCCGTGTCGAAGGACGACGCTGCGAAGTTCAAGAAGGATCTCGAAGCGGCTGGTGCGACCGTCGAGGTCAAGTGACTTCAGGATGAAGTCATCCCGGACAGCCCATGGACGGGCGGCGATCCGGGATCCAGCTCTTTTGAGCGCGGCAACACACTCAAAGGCCGTTGGATTCCGGTTTTCGCCGGAATGACGAACCCAGAGCCTGGGGGCGAGAGCCCCCGGGCTTTGTCCGCTGCGAGTCTGCGGGCAGTGGGCATGGGAAAGCGCAGGAATGTCCCCATATCGGGCGCCCTGCGCTTTCCGATGTCCGCTTTTCCATTCCGGTTTTCTCCCCCGGCGATTCCCCGTCGCCGCACGTTGTACGAGGTGAGCTCCTCATGACCCAGACGACCTATTCCTTCACCGAAAAGAAGCGCATCCGCAAGGATTTCGGCAAGCGTCCGCCGGTTCTGGACGTTCCTTTCCTGCTCGCCATCCAGGTCGACTCGTATCGTGAGTTCCTGCAGGCCGACACGGATCCGAATCAGCGTGAAGACAAAGGTCTGCACGCCGCGCTGCGCTCGGTGTTCCCGATCACGAGCTACTCCGGCAGCGCCGCCCTCGAATACGTCAACTACCGCCTCGGCGAGCCGCCGTTCGACGAGCGCGAGTGCCGCTCGCGCGGCATGAGCTATGGCGCGCCGCTGCGCGTGACCGTGCGTCTGGTCATCTACGACAAGGAGTCGTCGAACAAGGCGATCAAGTACGTGAAGGAGCAGGAGGTCTACATGGGCGAACTGCCGCTCATGACCGACACCGGCACCTTCATCGTCAACGGCACCGAGCGCGTCATCGTCTCGCAGCTGCATCGCAGCCCGGGCGTGTTCTTCGACCACGACCGCGGCAAGACGCACAGCTCGGGCAAGCTGCTGTACTCCGCGCGCGTGATTCCCTACCGCGGTTCGTGGCTGGACTTCGAGTTCGACCCGAAGGACGCGCTGTTCACGCGTATCGACCGCCGCCGCAAGCTGCCGGTGACGGTGCTGCTGCGCGCGCTCGGTTACACCAACGAGGAGATGCTCGACATCTTCTTCGAGAAGAACGTGTTCCATCTCGGCAAGAAGGACAGCGCGACGCTCGAGCTCGTCGCCGAGCGCCTGCGCGGCGAGACGCTGAACTTCGACCTGCGCGTCGGCGACGACGTGCTGGTCGAGGCCGGCAAGCGCATCACCGCGCGTCACGTGCGTCAGCTCGACAGCGCCAAGATCCAGTCCCTCGAAGTGCCGGACGAATACCTGCTCGGCCGCATCCTCGCGCACGACGTCGTCGACACCAAGACGGGCGAGCTGCTCGCCGCGGCCAACGACGAGATCAACGACGCGCACCTGGAGGCGTTCCGCAAGGCCGGCGTCGAGAAGATCGCGACGC
This sequence comes from Rhodanobacteraceae bacterium UBA703, assembly GCA_002297645.1. GTDB lineage: Bacteria > Pseudomonadota > Gammaproteobacteria > Xanthomonadales > Rhodanobacteraceae > Dokdonella_A. Next base: position 5,286 of record DBMH01000269.1, read on the forward strand.
TGTGGGTCAACGACCTCGATCGCGGCGACTACATTTCCAAGACGCTGCGCATCGATCCGTCGCGCACGCCGCTGGAGGCGCTGGTCGAGATCTACCGCATGATGCGCCCCGGCGAGCCGCCGACCAAGGACGCCGCGCAGAACCTGTTCCAGAACCTGTTCTTCTCGTCCGAGCGCTACGACCTCGATCGCGTCGGCCGCATGAAGTTCAACCGCCGCGTCGGCCGCAAGGACGACAAGGGGCCGGGCATCCTGTACGACGGCAAGTACTTCGGCGAGCGCAACGACGAGCTGTCGAAGTCGCTGGTCAAGGAATTCGGCGCCGGCTCGGACATCCTCGACGTCATCAAGGTGCTGATCGAGATCCGCAACGGTCGCGGCATCGTCGACGACATCGACCACCTCGGCAACCGCCGCGTGCGCTCGGTCGGCGAGATGGCCGAGAACGTGTTCCGCATCGGTCTCGTGCGCGTCGAGCGCGCGGTCAAGGAGCGCCTGTCGCTGGCCGAGGCCGACGGCCTGACGCCGCAGGACCTCATCAACGCCAAGCCGGTCGCGGCCGCGGTGAAGGAGTTCTTCGGCTCCTCGCAGCTCAGCCAGTTCATGGACCAGAACAATCCGCTGTCGGAAGTCACGCACAAGCGCCGCGTGTCCGCGCTGGGCCCGGGCGGCCTGACGCGCGAGCGCGCCGGCTTCGAAGTGCGCGACGTCCATCCGACGCACTACGGCCGCGTCTGCACGATCGAGACGCCGGAAGGTCCGAACATCGGCCTGATCAACTCGCTCGCGGTCTATGCGCGCACCAACGACTACGGCTTCCTCGAGACGCCGTACCGCAAGGTCGAGCACGGCAAGGTCACCAACAAGGTCGAATACCTGTCGGCGATCGACGAAGGCGAATACGTCATCGCGCAGGCGAACTCGCCGCTGCACAAGGACGGTTCGTTCTCGGAAGAGTACGTGTCGTGCCGCTTCCGCGGCGAGTCCGAACTGCGTCCGTCCAGCGAGATCAACTACATGGACGTCTCGCCGATGCAGACCGTGTCGGTCGCGGCGGCGCTGGTGCCGTTCCTCGAGCACGACGACGCGAACCGCGCGCTGATGGGCGCGAACATGCAGCGCCAGGCCGTGCCGACGCTGCGTTCGCAGACGCCACTGGTCGGCACCGGCATCGAGCGCGCGGTGGCGCGTGACTCCGGCGTCATCGTCGTCGCCAAGCGCGCCGGCGTGATCGACCAGATCGACGCGGGCCGTATCGTGGTGCGCGTGAACGAGGACGAGATCGGCGACAACGATGCCGGCGTCGACATCTACACGCTGACCAAGTACACGCGTTCGAACCAGAACACGAACCTCAACCAGCGCCCGCTCGTGAACGTCGGAGACATCGTCGCGCGCGGCGACGTGCTGGCCGACGGCTCCTCGACCGACCTCGGCGAGCTCGCGCTCGGCCAGAACATGCTGGTCGCGTTCATGCCGTGGAACGGCTACAACTTCGAGGACTCGATCCTGCTCTCCGAGCGCGTGGTCGAGGAGGATCGCTACACGACGATCCACATCGAGGAACTGACCTGCCAGGCGCGCGACACCAAGCTCGGCCCGGAGGAAATCTCGGCCGACATCCCGAACGTCGGCGAGCAGGCGCTGGCGCGCCTGGACGAGTCCGGCGTCGTCTATATCGGCGCCGAGGTCAAGGCGGGCGACATCCTCGTCGGCAAGGTCACGCCGAAGGGCGAGAGCCAGCTGACGCCGGAGGAGAAGCTGCTGCGCGCGATCTTCGGCGAGAAGGCGTCCGACGTGAAGGACAGCTCGCTGCGCGTGCCTCCGGGCATGGACGGCACCGTCATCGACGTGCAGGTCTTCACGCGCGACGGCATCGAGAAGGATAAGCGCGCGCGCCAGATCGAAGAGATGGAGATCAAGCGCGTCAAGAAGGACTTCGACGACCAGTTCCGCATCCTCGAAGGCGCGATCTACAACCGCCTGCGCTCGGCGATCGTCGGCAAGGTCGCCAACGGCGGTCCGGGCGGCCTGAAGAAGGGCGCCGAGATCACCGACGATTTCCTCGACGGCCTGAAGAAGGACGAGTGGTTCGCGATCCGCATGAAGGACGAGGACGCGGCCGAGTTCCTCGAGAAGGCGCAGGAGCAGGTCAAGAGCCACAAGGAAGAGTTCGAGGCACGCTTCAAGGCGAAACAGGCCAAGATCACCGCCGGTGACGACCTCGCCCCGGGCATGCTGAAGATGGTCAAGGTCTACCTGGCCGTGAAGCGCCGCATCCAGCCGGGCGACAAGATGGCCGGCCGCCACGGCAACAAGGGCGTCGTGTCGATGATCGTGCCGGTGGAGGACATGCCGTACGACAAGGCCGGCCGCCCGGTCGACATCGTGCTGAATCCGCTCGGCGTGCCGTCGCGAATGAACATCGGCCAGATCCTCGAGGTGCACCTCGGCTGGGCCGCGAAGGGACTCGGCGAGAAGATCGACCGCATGATCAAGGCGCAGGCCAAGGTCGCGGAGCTGCGCAAGTTCCTCGACGAGATCTACAACTCGCACGCGAGCAAGGAAGCGGCCGCCGGTCATCACGTCAACCTCAAGTCGCTGACCGACGAGGAGCTGCTGACCCTGGCGCACAACCTGACCGACGGCGTGCCGATGGCGACGCCGGTGTTCGACGGCGCGTTCGAGGAGGAGATCAAGGCGATGCTGAAGCTCGCGGATCTGCCGGAATCCGGCCAGACCACGCTGTACGACGGTCGTACCGGCGAGGCGTTCGATCGCCCGGTCACGGTCGGCTACATGCACATGCTGAAGCTGAACCACCTCGTCGACGACAAGATGCACGCGCGCTCGACCGGTCCGTACTCGCTCGTCACGCAGCAGCCGCTCGGCGGCAAGGCGCAGTTCGGCGGCCAGCGTTTCGGCGAAATGGAAGTCTGGGCGCTCGAGGCCTACGGCGCGGCGTACACGCTGCAGGAAATGCTCACGGTCAAATCCGACGACGTTTCCGGGCGCAACCAGATGTACAAGAACATCGTCGACGGCGACCACGAGATGGTCGCGGGCATGCCGGAATCCTTCAACGTGTTGGTGAAGGAAATCCGCTCGCTCGCCATCAACATGGAGCTGGAAGAGAGATAAGCGGGGATTGGGGATTCGGGAGTCGGGAGTCGTTGAAGCAACGAGCCCGCTGCCCCGGATCCCCGGCTTCTGCCAACCCCGAATCTCTATTCCCGAATCCCGGAGTCAAACATGAAAGACTTGCTCAACCTCTTCAATCAGCAGCGCCAGACGCTCGACTTCGACTCGATCAAGATCGCGCTCGCCTCGCCGGACCTGATCCGTTCCTGGTCGTTCGGTGAAGTGAAGAAGCCGGAGACGATCAACTACCGCACGTTCAAGCCGGAACGCGACGGCCTGTTCTGCGCGGCGATCTTCGGTCCGATCAAGGACTACGAGTGCCTGTGCGGCAAGTACAAGCGCATGAAGCACCGCGGCGTCGTGTGCGAGAAGTGCGGGACCGAGGTCACGCTGGCCAAGGTGCGCCGCGAGCGCATGGGCCACATCGAGCTGGCCAGTCCGACCGCGCACATCTGGTTCCTGAAGTCGCTGCCGTCGCGTATCGGCCTGATGCTCGACATGACGCTGCGCGACATCGAGCGCATCCTGTACTTCGAAGCCTATGTCGTCGTCGAGCCGGGCCTGACCTCGCTCGAGCGCGGCCAGCTGCTCAACGAGGAGCAGTACCTGCAGGCGGTAGAGGAGCACGGCGACGAGTTCGACGCGCGCATGGGCGCGGAAGCCGTCTACGAACTGCTGAAGACGATCGACCTCAACCAGGAACTGATCCGTCTGCGCGAGGAGATCGCCTCGACGAACTCCGAGACCAAGCTGAAGCGCCTCAGCAAGCGCATCAAGCTGGTCGAAGCCTTCCTCGAGTCCGGCAACCGCCCGGAATACATGGTCATGACCGTGCTGCCGGTGCTGCCGCCGGACCTGCGTCCGCTGGTGCCGCTCGACGGCGGCCGCTTCGCGACGTCGGACCTGAACGACCTGTATCGCCGCGTCATCAACCGCAACAACCGCCTCAAGCGCCTGCTCGAACTCAATGCGCCCGACATCATCGTGCGCAACGAGAAGCGCATGCTGCAGGAAGCCGTCGACGCGCTGATGGACAACGGCCGCCGCGGCCGTGCGATCACCGGCACGAACAAGCGCCCGCTGAAGTCGCTCGCCGACATGATCAAGGGCAAGCAGGGCCGCTTCCGCCAGAACCTGCTCGGCAAGCGCGTCGACTACTCCGGCCGTTCGGTCATCGTGGTCGGACCGACGCTGAAGCTGCACCAGTGCGGCCTGCCGAAGAAGATGGCGCTGGAACTGTTCAAGCCGTTCATCTTCTCCAAGCTGCAGCGTCGCGGTCTCGCCACCACCATCAAGGCGGCGAAGAAGCTCGTCGAGCGCGAGAGCGCGGAAGTGTGGGACATCCTCGAAGAGGTGATCCGCGAGCATCCGGTGCTGCTGAACCGTGCGCCGACGCTGCACCGCCTCGGCATCCAGGCGTTCGAGCCGGTGCTGGTCGAAGGCAAGGCGATCCAGCTGCATCCGCTGGTCTGTACCGCGTTCAATGCCGACTTCGACGGCGACCAGATGGCCGTGCACGTGCCGCTGTCGCTCGAAGCGCAGCTCGAAGCGCGCGCGCTGATGATGTCGACCAACAACATCCTGTCGCCGGCGAACGGCGAGCCGATCATCGTGCCGTCGCAGGACGTCGTGCTCGGCCTGTACTACATGACGCGCGCCCTGGAGAACAAGGCGGGCGAGGGCATGGCGTTCGCGAACATCGCGGAAGTGCATCGCGCCTACGACAACCGCGCGGTCGAGCTGCACGCGAAGGTCAAGGTGCGCCTGCGCCAGGTCGAGGTCGACGAGAATGGCGGCCGCAGCGAGAAGTCGAGCGTGGTGGACACCACGGTCGGCCGCGCGCTGCTGGCCGAGATCCTGCCGGAAGGCCTGCCGTTCTCGCTGGTGAACCTCGAGCTCACCAAGAAGAACATCTCGCGCCTGATCAACCAGTGCTACCGCCGCCTCGGCCTGAAGGACACGGTCGTGTTCGCGGACAAGCTGATGTACACCGGCTTCGCGTACGCGACGCGCGCGGGCATGTCGATCGGCATCGACGACATGAAGATCCCGGCTGCCAAGAAGGACATCCTCGAGGAAGCCGAGAAGGAAGTCACCGAGATCCAGCAGCAGTACCAGTCGGGCCTGGTCACCGCCGGCGAGCGCTACAACAAGGTCGTCGACATCTGGTCCCGCACCAATGAGCGGGTGGCTGCCGAGATGATGAAGGGCATCGGCTCGGACAAGGTCAAGAATGCGAAGGGCGAGACGATCGAAGAGAAGTCGATGAACTCGCTGTACATCATGGCCGACTCCGGCGCGCGTGGTTCGGCGGCGCAGATCCGCCAGCTCGCCGGCATGCGCGGCCTGATGGCGCGTCCGGACGGCTCGATCATCGAGACGCCGATCAAGGCGAACTTCCGCGAGGGCCTGAACGTTCTGCAGTACTTCAACTCGACGCACGGCGCTCGAAAGGGCCTCGCCGACACCGCGCTGAAGACCGCGAACTCGGGCTACCTGACGCGTCGTCTCGTCGACGTCGCGCAGGACGTGGTCGTCACCGAGGTCGATTGCGGCACCAAGAACGGCCTGACCATGGCGCCGATCGTCGAAGGCGGTGACGTCGTCGAGCCGCTGCGCGACCGCGTGCTGGGTCGCGTCGTGGCCGAGGACGTGTTCGCGCCGGGCAACGACGAGGATCCGATCGCCACGCGCAATACCCTGCTCGACGAAGCCATGGTCGAGAGGCTCGAGACCGCCGGCGTGCAGAGTGTCCTCGTGCGTTCGCCGATCACCTGCGACGCGCGCTTCGGCGTCTGCGCGCATTGCTACGGTCGCGACCTCGCGCGCGGTCACATCGTCAACATCGGCGAGGCGGTCGGCGTCATCGCCGCGCAGTCGATCGGTGAGCCGGGCACGCAGCTGACGATGCGTACGTTCCACATCGGTGGCGCGGCGTCGCGAGCGGCGGCGGTGGACAACGTGCAGGTCAAGACGACTGGCACGCTGAAGTTCACCAACCTCAAGACCGTCGCGCACAACAGCGGCCACCTGGTCGCGGTGTCGCGCTCGGGCGAACTGTCCGTCATGGACGCGCACGGTCGCGAGCGCGAGCGCTACCGCGTGCCGTACGGCGCGGTCATCGACGCGAAGGACGGCGCTGCGGTCAAGGCCGGCCAGACCGTCGCGAAGTGGGACCCGCACACCCATCCGATCGTGTCGGAAGTGGCCGGTGTGGTCCGCTTCGTCGACTTCCAGGACGGCATCACGGTTCAGGAGCAGATCGACGAACTCACGGGCCTCGCCAGCGCGGTCGTCACCGATCCGAAGCGTCGCGGCAGCGGCGCCAAGGACCTGCGTCCGATGGTGCGCATCCTCGACAAGAAGGGCGGCGAGCTGCGCCTGCCGGGTACCGACATTCCTGCGCAGTACTTCCTGCCGGCCGGCGCGATCGTCAGCCTGCAGAACGGCGCGGAAGTCGGCATCGGCGACGTCGTCGCGCGTATCCCGCAGGAAACCTCCAAGACCCGCGACATCACCGGCGGTCTGCCGCGCGTCGCCGACCTGTTCGAGGCGCGCAAGCCGAAGGAGCCGGCGATCCTCGCCGAGCGCTCGGGCGTGATCAGCTTCGGCAAGGACACCAAGGGCAAGCAGCGCCTGATCATCAAGGACCAGGACGGCAACGAGCACGAGGAACTGATTCCGAAGTGGCGCCACGTCATCGTCTTCGAAGGCGAGCACGTGGAAAAGGGCGAGACGGTCGTCGACGGCGAGCCGAATCCGCACGACATCCTGCGCCTGCTCGGCGTGGAGCCGCTGGCGGCCTACCTCGTGAAGGAGATCCAGGACGTCTACCGCCTGCAGGGCGTGAAGATCAACGACAAGCACATCGAAGCGATCATTCGCCAGATGCTGCGCAAGATCGAGGTCGCCGAAGCGGGCGACACCCGTTACCTGCGCGGCGAACAGGTCGATCGCATGCGCCTGATCGAAGAGAACGCCCGCGCCGAGGCGCGCAACGAACGCCCGGCCGAATACCTGCCGGTGCTGCTCGGCATCACCAAGGCCTCGCTGGCGACGGAGTCGTTCATCTCGGCGGCGTCGTTCCAGGAGACCACGCGCGTGCTGACGGAAGCGGCCGTGCGCGGTACCCGCGATACCTTGCGTGGGCTCAAGGAAAACGTTATCGTCGGCCGCTTGATTCCGGCCGGTACCGGCCTCGCCTATCACGCCCAGCGGCGGAGCAGGCAGGGTGCCTTGACCGATCTGGAACGCGACACGCTCAGCTCCTCCAGTTCGGTGGCTGAGGCGGTGGCCGAAGACGGCGATCATTGACGTCGCGGCGATTGAAGCGCGCCCCCATCGGGGCGCCCGACCATCGAAATGAGGCGAAGGAATCGCCTCGTGTTCGAGTGCAGGGAGCCTGGGCGAAGCCTTGACGGTTTTGCCGACTGGACGCTATACTTTTCTGTCTCGGCAGGCCGGAATGTTCGGCCTGCCTTCGTTTCCTCCGGGTCCTGCCCGGAAACTCCATCCCAGGGGCCTCATCCGGGGCTTCGCGAGAACGGTCCTACGCATGTCAACAGTCAATCAGCTCGTTCGCAAGCCGCGGCAGTCGAAGGCCTACAAGAGTGCCTCTCCTGCGCTGGCCAACTGCCCGCAGCGCCGTGGCGTCTGCACGCGCGTCTACACGACGACGCCGAAGAAGCCGAACTCCGCCCTGCGCAAGGTCGCCAAGGTGCGCCTGACGAACGGGTTCGAGGTCATCAGCTACATCGGTGGCGAAGGCCACAACCTGCAGGAGCACTCGGTGGTGCTGATCCGCGGCGGTCGTGTGAAGGACCTGCCGGGCGTCCGCTACCACACGGTGCGCGGCAGCCTCGACGCCGCCGGCGTCGCCAAGCGTCGCCAGTCCCGTTCGAAGTACGGCGCGAAGCGCCCGAAGGGCTGATCGCCCGCTTCCACAGGCGCCGCGGCGCTTGAGTATCAAGCGGCCTCCATGGCCGCATCATTGAGAAGAATCTATGTCACGCAAAGGCAATACCCCCACCCGCGAGCTCCTGCCGGATCCCAAGCACGGCAGCCAGGTCATCGCCCGTTTCATCAACATGGTGATGCAGAGCGGCCGGAAGTCGGTGGCGGAAAAGATCGTCTACGGTGCGCTCGACCACATCGGCGAGAAGCATGCCGAGCCGGTCGCGCTGGTCGAGAAGGCGCTGAACAACGTCGCGCCGGCCGTCGAGGTCAAGTCGCGTCGCGTCGGCGGCGCCACGTACCAGGTTCCGGTCGAGGTGCGCTCGGCGCGCCGTACCGCGCTGGCGATGCGCTGGCTGATCGACGCGGCGCGCAAGCGCGGCGAGAACACGATGCCGCGCAAGCTCGCGGCGGAGTTGCTCGAGGCGTCCGAGAACCGCGGTGGCGCGGTCAAGAAGCGTGAAGAGACGCACCGCATGGCCGAGGCCAACCGGGCGTTCTCGCACTACCGCTGGTAATCGGCGGGTTGCTGCAAGGTGCCGGCACGGCCGGCGCCTTTCCGCAGAAAAATTCCACTCCAAGACAGCAGCCCTGGATGGCTGCTTTCTGATTATTGCGGCCAGGAACGGTCGCGAAGGCTGACTTCCATGGCACGCAATACTCCCATCGAGCGTTACCGCAACTTCGGCATCATGGCTCACATCGATGCCGGCAAGACCACGACGTCCGAGCGCATCCTGTTCTACACCGGCAAGAGCCACAAGCTCGGTGAAGTGCACGACGGCGCGGCGACCATGGACTGGATGGAGCAGGAGCAGGAGCGTGGCATCACGATCCAGTCCGCTGCGACCACGGCGTTCTGGAAGGGCATGGACAAGTCGATGCCCGAGCACCGCTTCAACATCATCGACACCCCGGGGCACGTCGACTTCACGATCGAGGTCGAGCGTTCGCTGCGCGTGCTCGACGGTGCCGTGTTCGTGCTGTGCGCCGTCGGCGGTGTGCAGCCGCAGTCCGAGACGGTGTGGCGCCAGGCCAACAAGTACCACGTGCCGCGCATCGCGTTCGTCAACAAGATGGACCGTACCGGCGCGAACTTCTTCAAGGTGCGCGACCAGCTGAAGGCGCGTCTCGGCGCCGCTCCGGTGCCGATGCAGATCCCGGTCGGTGCGGAAGACTCCTTCGAGGGCGTGGTCGACCTGCTCAAGATGAAGGCCATCCACTGGGACAGCGCCTCGCAGGGCCTCTCCTTCGAGTATCGCGACGTTCCGGCGCACCTGCAGGAGCAGGCGGAAGAGGCGCGCGCGTTCATGATCGAGTCCGCGGCCGAGGCCACCGAAGAGCTGATGGACAAGTACCTGTCCGAAGGCGAGCTCTCCGAGGAAGAGATCGTCGGCGGCCTGCGTGCGCGTACGCTCAAGACCGAGATCGTGCCGATGTTCTGCGGCAGCGCGTTCAAGAACAAGGGCGTGCAGGCGATGCTCGACGGCGTCGTGCGCCTGCTGCCGTCGCCGGTCGACGTACCGCCGGTGAAGGGCGTGGACGTGGACGACGAGACCAAGGAGCTGTCGCGCGAGTCCAGCGACAAGGCGCCGTTCTCCGCGCTCGCGTTCAAGATCATGACGGATCCGTTCGTCGGCTCGCTGACCTTCTTCCGTGTCTATTCGGGCACGCTGAACGCCGGCGACCAGGTTCTCAACTCGGTCAAGGGCAAGAAGGAGCGCATCGGTCGTCTGCTGCAGATGCACTCCAACCAGCGCGACGAGATCAAGGAAGTTCTGGCGGGCGACATCGCCGCGGCGGTCGGCCTGAAGGACGTCACCACGGGCGACACGCTGTGCGCGCAGAGCGATCCGATCGTGCTCGAGCGCATGAGCTTCCCCGAGCCGGTGATCTCGATGGCGGTCGAGCCGAAGACGAAGTCCGACCAGGAAAAGATGGGTCTGGCGCTGGGCCGTCTGGCGCAGGAGGATCCGTCCTTCCGCGTGCGCACCGACGAGGAGTCCGGCCAGACCATCATTTCCGGCATGGGCGAGCTGCATCTCGACATCATCGTCGATCGCATGAAGCGCGAGTTCAACGTCGAGGCGAACGTCGGCAAGCCGCAGGTCGCCTACCGCGAGACGATCCGCAAGCCGGTCAAGCAGGAAGGCAAGTTCGTGCGCCAGTCGGGCGGCAAGGGCCAGTACGGCCACGTCGTACTCGAGATCGAGCCGCAGGAACGCGGTGCGGGCTACGTGTTCGAGAACGTGACGGTCGGCGGTTCGGTGCCGAAGGAATACGTTCCGGCGGTCGACAAGGGCATCCGCGAGGCGATGACCAGCGGTCCGCTGGCCGGCTATCCGGTCGTCGACCTGAAGATCAAGCTGGTCGACGGCTCGTTCCACGAGGTCGACTCGAACGAAATGGCGTTCAAGATCGCCGCGTCGATGGGCTTCAAGGAGGGCTTCAACAAGGCCAGCCCGGTCCTCCTCGAGCCGATCATGAAGGTCGAGATCGTGACGCCGGAGGATTACCTCGGCGACGTGATGGGCGACGTGAGCCGTCGTCGCGGCGTGCTGCAGGGTTCGGACGATTCGCCGTCGGGCAAGATCATCAACGCGATGGTTCCGCTGGGCGAGATGTTCGGCTACGCGACCACGCTGCGTTCGATGTCGCAGGGACGTGCGACCTTCACGATGGAGTTCGACCACTACGCGGAAGCGCCGAACAACATCGCCGACGCGGTCATCAAGAAGGGTTAACCGGCGCGATCGTCCCGATCGCGATAGATCCACAGGCGGCCATTCGTGGCCGCCCTTTCCAAATAGTCTGTTCTGAGGTTGCAAAGCCATGTCCAAGGAAAAATTCGAGC
>DBMH01000030.1 GCA_002297645.1 Rhodanobacteraceae bacterium UBA703
GCTGGTCGTGAGGGCGATGACGCGCGCGATCGCATCCGACGGCAAGGTCAGCGTCACGGAAGCCGAGCTGCTGCGCACGGTCTGCGCCGCGCTGCGCTGTCCGCTGCCGCCGTTGCTGCAGGCGCCGGACTGAGACCGCATCGCCGCCGCGTCCCCGCTGGCGGCCGTCGGTACGGCGCCGCGGCATCGTCGCGCAAGTACTTGATGCGGAAGGTCGATGCGACTTCGTCGCAATTGCATTATTGTAGACTCCGGTGACATGTTCGATTCGCAGGCGGCGTCCATCCACGTGAAGGCGCCAGTGCCACGACTTCGTGCCTCTCGGGATCTACTGCTAGAAATCGCCGCATGAACCTGTACGCATCCCCTCAGCGTGCAACCGACACGCTGCTGGCGCAGCCCAATCTGCGCCTGCGCGTCGGCGATCACGTCGTGGATGTCGGCGCTCTGCGGATCGTCACGCGGCCGGAGTCCCCGCGCCTGACGAGCAAGGCGATGGCGGTCCTGATCGAACTGGTGCGCCAGGTCGGCGCGACGGTCACGCGCGAGCACCTGCTCGACAGCGTGTGGGCCGACCGCGTGACCACGCCGGACGTGCTGACGCAGGCCATCAAGGAATTGCGGCGCGCATTCGCCGACGACGGCAAGCCGCCGCGCTACATCGAGACGATTCCGAAGGTCGGCTACCGGCTGGTCGCGTCCGTGCTGGCGCTCGACGGCCCCGGCACGGGCGTGCTGATGGACGGTGGCGATGCGGTGCTCGCGTTGCCGGAAGCCGAGGAGGCACCTGCGCCGGCGGCCGAGCCGGTGCCCTCGCGTCGATCGGGCGTCGGGGTCGGGACGATCGCGGCGGTTGCCGCGGTGCTGCTGGTCGCACTGGCGGCGATCGGCTATCGGGCGCTTTCCGTTCGTGGGGGCGCCGCTGCGGCAGCGCGCTGGCAAACCAGCGACCTGCGCGCACTCACCTCCGATCCCGGCGCCGAATACCGGCCGCATCTCTCTCCCGATGCGACCCGGGTCGCCTTCGGCACCTTCAATCCGCAGGAGTTCAGCGAGCGCCTGGTGATGCGCTCGGTCGAACCCTCGCAGCGGATCTTCCTCACGCAGGGCAGCAATCTGGTGGATGGGTTCCCGACGTGGTCGCCGGACGGACATCGCATCGTGTTCTCGCGCGTCGGCCTGCATTCCTGTGAGATGTTCATGGTGCCCGGACTCGGCGGGGCGGAGCAGCACGTACGCACGTGCCAGGAGGCGGGTTCCAACTACTTCGATTGGACACCCGACGGCAATGCGCTGATTTCTTCCGAGCGTGCCGACGGCGGCAAGGGCGACTTCGAGCTGTTCCGCTTCGACCTCGCGAGCGGGGGCAAGCAGGTCCTGGCCTACGAGCGCGCCGCGGGCTCCCAGGATCTCGACGCACGCTATTCGCCGGACGGACGGCTGCTGGCGTTCCGCCGCGGCCTGGCGCCGTACAGCGATCTGTTCGTGATGCCGGCCGACGGCGGTCCGCCGCGCCAGGTCACGCACGTTTCCGCGCGCATCCGCGGCTATGCCTGGTCGGCGGACAATCGCACCCTGGTCTACTCGTCCGACCATTCCGGAATGCAGGCCTTGTACGCGACCGACGTCGAGGACGGCCACACCGAGGCGCTGGGCATCGCTCCGGCCGCCTATCCGGATGCCGCGCGCAGCAGCGACGCGGTCGTCTACGAGATCCTGCGCACGCGGGAGCGGCTGACGACGCTGCCTTTGCGGCCGGACGGGGCACCGATGCAGCTGCTGGCGCCGTCCACCGGCAACGACTACGGCGCGGTGCTGTCGCCGGATGGCCGACGGCTGGCGTTCGCCTCCGACCGCAGCGGCCAGCGCCAGGCATGGCTGTACGACTTCGATTCGGATACGGCCACGCAACTGACCGATGCGTTGTCGATGCCGATCCTCTCGGTCCGCTGGAGCCCCTCCGCCGATCGTCTCCTGGCGGTGCGGAGGAACGGCGCCATCCGGCAATTGATCGAGATCGACCTGGCCAGCCGGCGCCAGCGCGTGCTCTCGCGGGCCGACGAGAACATCGTGTTCGGCGACTACGATTTCGATGCGCGCAACCACCTGATCGCGGTGCGCCTGTCCGACCGGGACACCCGTCTTTACCGTGTGCAGCAGGCGGGTACGGCGCAGGAGAGCCGCCAGCCGATCCTGCCCAGCATCGTTTCGGCGCAGGTCGACCCGACCACGCGTTCGCTCTACTACACCTCCGGCACGGAGCCGGGGCTCCATCGGCGCGCGCTCGATGGCGAGGCGGACGAGCGCGTCACGCCCGCCACGCTGGATTTCCCGCGCATCGGCTGGCGCGTCGTCGGTGGCCGGGTGTGGTATCTCGCCGAGCTCGGCGTGCGTTCGGCCCATTTGCGCGAGTTCGATCCGGCCGGGGGCAGCGATCGCTTCGTGACGAAGCTCGACATGCTGCTGGGAAGCCTGGACTTCGACGTGACGAGGGCCGGGGATGTCCTGATCTTCTCCCCGATTGCCGCCGAAGACACCGACATCGGTTTCTTCCGCCTGCGCCGCGCACCCTAGCGGCAGGCGTTACCGTCTCGACCGAAGGCAACCGGAACAGGGCATTCGAGGTGCGGATGCCGCCGGCGGATAGGCCGGCCGACTGTGCGGCCTCCGCTCCCCGCATCCGCGTTTTCGCGATCCGCCGCGATCCAGTGTCTCCCTTGCGGCTTTCTCAAGTGACTGATTTTGCGGAACTTCATCGGAATTTCCGCAGGATTTCGGTGAGAATTCGCCGCGACTTCGGGACCTGCACGAGCGCTTGCACCTACCTAGCGGTACCTGTGCTGGTACCGGAGGTTGTGTGCACATCGTTCCCCATACATTGGTTCCCGGCGGCGTCCTCGAACTGTCGTCCACCACCTACGCTCGCTCGTCGAAGCTGGCCGTCGTCGTCGGCGGCGGCCGTGGTTGCGTCCTGAAGCTGGAAGGCGAATTCACCGCCATCTGGATTCCCCTGCACGGCCGCCTGCAGCTCGGCACCGACGCACTGCTGCATTCCGAGGAAGTCTGCGTCACCGAGCCGGAGGCCTGCCACCGCGCGATCGGACGCGGCAATGCGTTGTGGATCGGCATCCTGGGCACGGCGGACGCATGGCGCCATGCGCTCGGCCGCCTGCTCGACGAGCCCGGGCTCGAGCGCACGCTGCTGCCCGCGCGCCATCACGCCGATCGCGACCTGCGCCGCCGCGCGGTCGCCGTCGCTCGCGCGAAGGAATCGGCCGATCTGGAAGTGGAGGCGGTGCTGGAGCGGATCTGCGCCCTGCAGGGCGGCCTCGTCGAGGCGATCGAGCGCTGTCCCGGACGCACCCACGCGCAGCGCCGTCACGTCTTCGCCCGCTTGCAGCGCGTGTGCAACTACCTGGATGCGAACTGCCATCTCGAGCTGGACAACGACGCACTCGCGCGACTGGCGAACTACTCGCCCTGGCATTTCATCCGCGCGTTCCGCGCCGCCTACGGCGAGACGCCGCACGCCTATCTCGTGCGCCGGCGGCTGGAGCGCGCCTGCCGCCTGCTGCGCGCGAGCCGCCTGGCGATTTCGGAAGTCGCCCTGGCCAGCGGTTTCGAGAACCGCTGCGCTTTCTCGCGACTGTTCCGCCAGCGCTTCGGCACGACCGCCGGGGCGATGCGCCGCCAGGCCGCGAGGTGAGCGCGCGTGCCCGCCGCGCCGGCCGAACCGATGAGCGCAAGGTTTGCAAATCCATTTGCCGGGAAAAGGCAATCGAACCGCTTCACGCTTTTTTAAGGTTGATCCAATGCGTGTCGCGGTGTGCGACCGCTGAGTCGTTGCACGATGGGAGAACAATTCGATGAAACAGAAGACACTCGGTAAGGCGATCCGCCACGCGCTGCCGTCCTGCCTCGCCATGTCGGCGCTCGGCTTCGCCGGCACTGCGCTGGCGCAGGACTCAGCCCCGGCCGATTCGCAGCAGCTCGAAACCGTCACCGTGACGGGGTCGCGCATCCGCAAGGCGGACGTGGAAACCGCCCAGCCGATCCTGGTGCTGGACCGCGCCGCGATCGAGAAGCAGGGCTTCAACTCGGTGGTCGACATCCTGTCGAACCTGACCGAAGTCGGCGCGCCGCCGATCAGCCGCTCGAGCGTGCTGGCTTCCGGCGAGAACGTCGGAGGCTACTACCTGGATCTGCGCAGTCTCGGCGCCACCCGCACCCTGATCCTCCTGAACGGCAAGCGCCTGGGCGCCACCAGCAGCGGCGGCCAGGATCTCTCGCAGGTTCCGGTCGTCGCGGTCGAGCGCATCGAGGTGCTGAAGGATGGCGCCTCGGCCATCTACGGCTCCGACGCGATCGCCGGCGTGGTCAACATCATCACGCGACGCAACTACGACGGCATGGAGGCGAGCGCCTACGTCGGCCAGTACGACCAGGGCGACGGCGACAAGCAGACCTACTCGATGACGCTCGGCGCGCACAACGAGCGCAGCTCGATCACGGTCGCCGCCGAGTATTCGAAGGACGATCCGACCTGGGCGAGGAATCGTCCCTTCAGCCGCTACGGCGGCGGTCCGCGACACCCGGAGGACAACTACACGCCGGTGTCGCAGTGGGGTGCGTTCCAATTGCCATATGGCTGCCCGGGCTCGGACGACGCCTGGCTCGGCCTGTGCACGCTCAATCCGGGCGGCAATCCGTTCAATGCCGGCCAGAACGGCGGACGGAACGACTTCCACGGCACGAACTCGGCCGGCGGCATTTCGGACCTGACCAACTCCAACGAGGAGATGATGGGCACGACCGGCGTGGATCGCCACTCGCTGTTCGTGGCCGCCGAGTACAGCATCACCGACAACATCAAGTTCTCGACGGACCTGCTCTACAACAAGCGCTCGACCACGCAGCAGGTGGCCGGCTATCCGTTCCAGGACGGCTATCTGTCCGAAGAGAGCTACTACAACCCGTTCGGCACGCAGCACGTCGCCGAGGGCGAGGAAACCTTTGGCATCTATTTCGTCCGCCGTGGCTGGGAAGTGCCGCGCGTCACGCGCAGCGATCTGTCGACCTACCGGTTCTCGGGGACGTTCGAAGGTTCCTTCGAGATCGCCGGTCGCAGCTGGAACTGGGACGTCGGCGGCTTCGTCAACACGAACGACCTGCTGAAGAACTCGCACGGCGACTACAGTCTTCCGGCGGTCGCGCTCGCGACCGGTGCGTCGTTCTTCAATCCGCTGACCCATCGCGTCGAGTGCGGCACGCCGAACGCGCCGATCCAGTACGGTTCCGGCCCCGGCCAGTGCGTGCCGTGGAACCCGTTCTATCCGGCGGGCACGACGGCTCCGGATTCGCTGACCGGCAACCCGACGCTGCAGACCTTCCTGTTCCCGTACTACCACGACTCCGGCCGTACCAAGACGGTGGACTACAGCGCCAACCTGACCGGCGCGGTACTCACCCTGCCGGCGGGTGACCTGAGCATCGCCACCGGCTACGAGCATCGCCAGGAGTCGGGCCGTTTCGAGCCGGACGCTTCCAAGCAGGGCGGCCTCAGCACGGACCTGGCCGGCACCATGACGAAGGGGCGCTACTCGGTCGACGAGTACTACCTCGAAGTCGACGTGCCGGTCCTGAAGGACGTGCCGTTCGCCAAGGAGCTGTCGTTCAATGTCGCCGGCCGCTACTCGGACTACTCCTCGTTCGGCAATACCACGAACGGCAAGTTCAGCCTGACCTGGCGTCCGATCGACGAGCTCCTGGTCCGCGGCAACTACGCGCAGGGTTTCCGTGCGCCGACCATCGGCGACCTGTACGGCGGTTCCAGCCAGACCTTCGCGTTCTATACCGATCCGTGCGACCTGCGCAATTCGGCAGGCGTCAATCCCGAAGTGCTGGCGCGCTGCACGAGCGGGTTCGGCGGGCAGAACCCGACGCCGGCGAATTTCCGGCAGCCGGGCCAGGGCGGAACGCCGTGCAAGTCGTTCCCCTGCCAGACCGGCATCCCGTTCGTGGCCGGTTCGAACCCGAACCTGAAGCCCGAACTGTCGACCAGCAAGACGGCCGGCCTCGTGTACAGCCCGGGATGGATCCAAGGGCTGGATCTCAGCCTCGACTGGTACAACATCCGCATCAAGAGCCGCATCGCGCCGGACACGGTCTCGCAGATGCTGCAGGACTGCTACGTGTTCGGTGCCGTCTCGCGCTGCTCGAGCGCGCTGTTCACGCGTGATGCCAATGGCGGCCTCAATACCGCCAACGTCGCCAACCTCAATCAAGGCTGGCAGGAAGTGGAAGGTTACGATTTCGGCGTGAATTATCGCCTGCCGGAGTTCTCGTTCGGCCGCTTCCGCGTCAGCCTGGATACGACCTATACGAGCTTCAACAACGTCAAGCCGGACGACAAGCCGGGTACGGCGGTCGCGGTGCAGAACAGTTTCGCCGCCTTCCCGCGCATCCGCTCGAACCTGACCCTGGACTGGACGCTCGGTGATTTCGGCGCGACCTGGACCGCGCGCTACTACTCCAGCATGAAGGAGGCCTGCTCGTACGACAAGAAGGGCGGGCCGGAATGCAACATGCCGGACCACGTCGCTCCGGACACCGGGTTCAGCCCGACGAACCGCACCGGTTCCACCACCTGGCACGACATGCAGGTGCGCTGGACGGCGCCGTGGAACGGCACCATCTCGGTGGGCGCGAACAACGTGTTCAACAAGCAGCCGCCGATCATGTACACGGCGCCGAACTCGCAGTACCCGTACTGGGGTGGATTCGACATCGGTCGCTTCTACTACGTGCGCTACATGCAGAAGTTCTGAGCGTCCTTCCTCGATGCGTATGCGACGGCCCCGGAAACGGGGCCGTCTTTTTTTGGAAGAGAACGGGGGAGTACGTGCGTCCGCGCGCCGAAGCGAGCCCGGGCATCGCCTGCCGCACGCGCATCGGCTGTGCATCCGGACGGCAATTTCCGATACATCAGAGGCACGTCGTCGCAACCTTGCCGGAACCTCGTCCGGGCACACTACACCTGCCCTCCAACGGGCAGATGTGTCACAGCATCGATGTGCGAAACCCTCGGCGGACTTCGGGTTCGGGACCTTGAAGTCCGTCTCTTTTTTTTTTTTCGCGCCACGGCCGGGCCGTCGCCGACGCTCGTCATTCCGCGGTCGATCCGGCGCGCACCGCGTCCGCGGGTCACCCTTGGTGCCCGCCGCAGCTCCTCCGCACCCATCCACCGTACTTCCGATGATCCGTCGCGAACGCCGCCGCGCACGGCGGGCGCTTGCGAAACTATGAATCTCTTCGTACATTCCACTTCGACTATGCTATAAATCGTACGAAGTTCTTCGTCATTTGCGCCGCCATCGGGTGGCAGCGGATGGTCGGCCGGATCCATCGGCAAGGTACGTGAGGGAAGGAGCATCGTGGTGGTGATGCGTTATCGCCTGGCCGACGGGGCCCGGCTCGAACTCTGCGCGAAGTCCCTGGTGGTCAATCGGACGTCGGCGCTGACGGTCGTGCACGGCGGCGGGCGCGGCTGCACCTTGAACCTCGACGTGCCGGTGGTCGGCATCTGGATTCCGCTGCGCGGGCGCCTGCAGCTGTGCGGCAACGACATGCTGTCGCATCCGGGCGAGTTGCGCGTCACCGAAGCGGAGCGGAACTTCCGCGCCGTCGGACGCGGCAGTGCCGTCTGGGTCGCGTTGCTGGGAACACCCCAGGCCTGGCGCCATGCGATCGGACGGCTGTCCGGACCGACCATGAGTCCCGCCTTGCTGCCCGCACATCACGAGGCGGACTTCGAGCTGCGCCGCGGCGCCGTGGCGATGGCCCGGGCGGAAGCCAGGGCCGGCCTCGAGGCGGCGGCCGAAAGGGTGATCGATCGCGTGCTCTCCTTGCAGGCGCGTTTCGCGCCGGCGATCGCCTCCTGTCCCGGACGTACGTATGCGCAGCGGCGCCAGGTGTTCCTGCGCCTGCAGCGCGTGCGCAACTATCTGGCCTCGAACTGCCATCTCGACGTCGACAACGGCACATTGGCGCGAATGGCGAACTACTCGCCTTCGCACTTCATCCGTGCGTTCGGCGCCGCCTACGGCGAGACCCCGCACGCCTACCTGATCCGGCAGCGCCTGGAGTACGCGCGCCGGCTCCTGCGCACGAGCCCCTTGGCGATCTCCGAGGTCGCCATGGCCAGCGGCTTCGAAAGCCGCTGCACGTTCTCGCGACTGTTCCGCGAGCGCTACGGCACGACGGCCGGTGCGATGCGCGCCGTCGCGAGCGCGCTCCGCTCCCCACAGGTGCAAGTGGCCTGACTTCATCGCGGTGTCCGGCGAAGGGCGCGGCGTATCGCTGCGTCCGAGATGTCCGCGTGCCCCGATTCCGCGGCGTGCACGGCGCTGCGCACACGCCCATCCCTCGATCGAAAAAACGCCTCGTCTCCGAGGTGTGATGTATCTCTGTGCGTTCACGTTCCAGACGTCGCCAGGCCACGTCGTCGGCCTGCATGTGCTCGGTTCGATCAACCCAACGCTCAATTTCTGCAACGCGTTCCGCGCATCTTCGGCAACAAGGACGATTTACGACTTTTTAAGGTTCGAGGACTCGTGCCGCGCTTCTGCGGCCGGTCGGCAGTACCTAAAAACAGGAGAAGAAACCTCATGTCCAAATCTCTGCTCCGAGACGCGATCCGATGCGGCTTGAACAGTCACGGCACCGCGGGGGCGGTGCTGGCGCTCGCCGCCGTCGCGCCGGCGATGGCGCAGGACGCGCCCGCTGCGAACCAGCAGCAACTCGATACGGTCACGGTGACCGGTTCGCGCATCCGCAAGGCGGACGTCGAGACCGCGCAGCCGATCGTCGTGCTCGATCGCACCACGATCGACAAGCAAGGCTTCAACTCGATCGCCGACATCCTGCAGAACCTGCCGGAAGCCGGTTCGAATCCGTTGCCGCGTTCCTACTCGCTGGCATCGGGCGAGGACGTGGGCGGCTACTACGTCGACATCCGCAACCTCGGCAACAACCGCACGCTCGTGCTGCTCAACGGCAAGCGCCTGGGCGCCTCGACGTCGGGCTCGCAGGATCTCTCCCAGATCCCGATGGCGGCGATCGAGCGCATCGAAATCCTGAAGGACGGCGCCTCGGCGATCTACGGTTCCGACGCCATCGCGGGCGTGGTCAACATCATCACGCGCCGCAACTACGAAGGCCTGCAGTTCGACTCGTACCTGAGCCAGTACGACAAGGACGACGGCAAGGTCCAGACCTACAGCATGACGATGGGCTCGCACAGCGAGCGCGGCTCGATCACGATGAGCGCCGAATACGGCAAGTCCGATCCGGTCTCGCCGACCCGCAGCAAGGCGACGGCCTACCCGCAGGGACCCGTGCACCCGACCGTCGGCTGGACCGGCACGTCGCAGTGGGGACGCCTCATCGCGCCGAGCGGATTCTGCGGAAACAGCGCCTCGCAGACGTGTACGCTCAATCCGGGCGGCAATCCCTTCGATCCGAACGACTATCACGTCACGTTCTCCGGCGGCGGCCTGAGCGATCGCTCCAATGCCGGCTCGCAGCAGTTCCTGCAGACCGGCCTCGAGCACTACTCGCTGTTCGTCAGCAGCGAGTACGCGATCACCGACGACATCCGCTTCAAGTCCGACCTTCTGTACAACCGCCGCGCGACCGACCAGCAGAACGCCGGTTATCCGTACCAGGCGTCGGATTTCGGCCAGGAGCTGTCGGTCGACAGCTACTACAATCCGCTCGGTTCGCACCACGCGCATCCGGGTTACGAGGACACGCCGGTCAACTTCGTCCGCCGCATGTGGGAAGTGCCGCGTTCGGAAAGGAGCACGCTGGACACCTTCCGCTTCTCGGCCGGCCTCGAGGGCACGTTCGACATCGCCGGCCGCTCCTGGGGCTGGGACGTCGGCGGCTACGTCAACACCAACGACGTGAGGAAGTCCGGTCGCGGCAATGCGAACCTCTACAACGTCGCGAACGCGCTGGGTCCGTCCTTCCTCGACCCGGCTACCGGTCGCGTGACGTGCGGTACGCCGGACAATCCGCTTCCGTACGGCGCGTCCCCCGGCTCGTGCGTCCCGTGGAATCCGCTGCTGCCGGCTGGCCAGGGCGGCCAGGGCTCGCTCGGCGATCCCGAGCTGCAGACTTACCTGTTCCCGCAGCTCAACGACATCGGCCGCACCAAGGAAGTCGAGTACAGCCTGAACCTGACGGGCCCGGTGTTCACGCTTCCGGCGGGCGACGTCAACGTCGCGGGCGGCTACGAATACCGCAACATGAACGGCCGGTTCATCCCGGATGCCCTGAAGCAGACCGACGGCGGAAGCACCGACCTGGCGAACGGTCCGACCCACGGCGGCTACAAGCTCGACGAGTACTACGTCGAGATCGACGTGCCGGTCCTCAAGGACGTTCCGTTCGCGCGCGAACTGTCCGTCAACGCAGCGGCCCGCTTCTCGGACTACAGCACCTTCGGTGAAACGACCAACCCGAAGTTCAGCCTGACCTGGCGCCCGATCGACGATCTGCTGGTGCGTGCGAACCTCGCCAAAGGTTTCCGCGCACCGTCGATCAGCGAGCTCTACGGCGGCGTC
Source organism: Rhodanobacteraceae bacterium UBA703 (assembly GCA_002297645.1). Taxonomy (GTDB): domain Bacteria; phylum Pseudomonadota; class Gammaproteobacteria; order Xanthomonadales; family Rhodanobacteraceae; genus Dokdonella_A. The sequence goes on from DBMH01000030.1 coordinate 10,629, forward strand.
GGCGGCACGTTCCCGGACTACACCGATCCGTGCGATACGCGCGGCAATCGCTACGCCCAGAACGCGGACCTGCGTGCGCGCTGCGTGAACGGCTTCGCCGGCCGCAACCCGGCGTCTCCCAACTTCGTGCAGCCGCGCCAGGGCTACGAGGATTGCCCGGGCGGTAACTGCCAGTCGCCGGTGCCGACGCTCAACGGCTCCGATCCGGGCCTGCAGCCGGAAACGGCACTCAGCCGGACCCTGGGCGTGGTCTACAGCCCGGGCTGGCTGCAAGGGCTGGACCTCAGCCTCGACTGGTATCGCGTCCGCATCAAGAACGCGCTGACTGCCGACTCGCTGACGGCGACCCTCGAAGACTGCTACGTGCGCGGCATCGCCTCGCGCTGCCAGTTCTTCCAGCGCGCCCCGGCCGGCGTTGCCCCGGATCCGCGTTACAACGGCTTCGTCAATCAGGCGGTCACGCCGCGCACGCGCAATGCGGGCTGGGTGGAAACGCAGGGATACGACATCGGCATCAAGTACCGCCTGCCGGAATTCGGCTTCGGTCGCTTCACGGTCGACTGGAACACGAACTACGTCGACTACCTCAACACCAAGGCCGACGACGAGGCCAGCACGGTGCCTTCGCCGTCCACCAGCTTCATCGACGCTCCGCGCATCCGTTCGGTGGCGAGCCTGGACTGGTCGCTGGGTGACTTCGGCGCGACCTGGACGACGCGCTACTGGTCGAGCATGAAGGAGAACTGCGTGGCGACCTATCCGGACGAGTGCAACATGCCGGACTACGTCGCACCGGATACCGGCCCGAACCCGCTGCGCCGCGTCGGCGCGAACACGTTCCACGATGCCTCGTTCCGCTGGATGGCGCCGTGGAACGCGTCGGTCACGATCGGCGTGAACAACGTGTTCGCCCACGTGCCGTCCGTGTACTACTCGAAGCTGCAGTTCTTCTTCGGTACCTACGGCGACTTCGACATCGACCGGACGTACTACCTGCGCTACACGCAGAAGTTCTGATCGGCCACCGTCGATCGGCACTGGAAACGGCCCCGGAGACGGGGCCGTTTTCTTTTCCGCATCGCTGCGCTCGCCGGAGGCTGCCGCTACCATGCGATCGTGGCCGGACCGGCCGGCCGCACTCGCGGCGCGCCGGTGCCGCCTTCTTTCGCCAGGGTTCCTCCGCTCTTGCCGCAGCTCCGCTTCGAACAATTCGCGCTCGATCTGGCACGGCGCGAACTGCGTCGCGACGGCGAGCTGCTGAACCTGCCGCCGAAGGTGTTCGACTGCATCGCCTACCTGGCCGAGCACAGGAACCGCGCGGTCGGCCGCGACGAGCTGATCGCCGCCGTCTGGGGGCGTACCGAAGTCACGGACAACCTGCTCGACCAGATCATGCTGCGCGCTCGGCGCGCGCTCGGCGACGTCGACGGCGAACGCCGCATGATCCGCACGGTGCCGCGCTTCGGTTTCTCCTGGGTGGCGCCGACGACGCTCGTCGAGGAGGCGACCGACGACCCGGCCGGTCCCGCGGGGCTTCCGGTGCCGGACGAACCGCGCGTCGTCGCGCCGTTGCCGTCGCCCAGCGCGTCGTCGCCGCCCCGCTCGCATCGCTTCCGCGCCCCCTTGCGCGTCGTCGCCGTGCTCGCGGCACTCGCCGCCATCGCTGCCGCGCTGCACGCCGTCGTGGACGTGCGCACCGATGCGGCACCGGCGAATGCACCGACCCGTCTCGCCATGCTGCTGCCTGTGAAAATCGAGGGCGACCCGCGTTCGGCGTGGGCACGGCTCGGCGCGATGGACCTGATCGCGGACCGTCTGCGCAGTGCCGGCCAGCCGATGCTGCCGAGCGACAACGTGATCGCGCTGCTGCGCGGGCGCGGCGACGCGCCAGTGGATGCCGGCACTGCCGAGACGCTGGCGCGCACGGCGTCGGTCGGTCTCGTGCTCGAGGCCGTGGCCGAGCATTCGACCGGCTACTGGCGCGTCACGATCCGCAGCCTGGAAGGACGCACTCCGCCGTTGCTCGCCGAAGCCGAAGCACGCGACGTGCTCGAAGCGGCCCGGGCGGCCGCCGATCGCGTCGCGCGAACGCTCGGCCTGGTGCCGCCGTCCGACGGCGACCTGCTGCCGCCGCGCGAACGAGCCCTGGCCGGACTGCTGCAGCAGGTCGACGCGGCGAGGCTGGCCGACCAGCCGGATACGGCCCGCGCGCTGCTAGACAGCCTCGACGCCGAGCAGCGCGCGCTGCCCGAGGTGCGCCAGCGCCGCGCCGCGACCGATTTCCAGAGCGGCCGCCTCGACGCCGCGCAAAGCCAGTTCGACTCGCTGCTCGCTTCCGCACCGGTCCGCGACGATCCGATCCTGCGCGCCCGCGTGCTGGCCGGCCTCGGCAACATCGCCTTGCGGCGCGACGACTACGCGCGCGTCGAGCGCCTCGCCGACGAGTCGATTGCGTTGCTCGCCGGCCTGGCGCCGTCGGTGGAGCTGGGCAACGCGTTCACCGGACGCGCGATCTCGCGCAGCGCGCAGTTTCGCTTCGACGAAGCCGTGGCCGATTTCGCGCAGGCCCGCGTCTCGCTCGAAAGCGTGGGCGACCGCTTCGGCCTCGCCCGCGTCGATGCGAACCTCGGCATTCTCGAGGCGCGGCGCGAACGCTATGCCGAAGCGCTGCCCCTGCTCGAAGGCGCGGCCGAGCGGCTGGCGACGTTCCACGACCTCGGCAGCGAGCTGTTCGTCCGCGTGGCCGCGTCCTACGCGCATCTGGCCTTGCTCGATCCGGCGGCCGCACTGGCGGGCGAGCCGCGGCTGCGCGAACTGGTGGCGCGCGAACGGAATCCGCAGAACGTGCGTTACGCGACGCTCGCGCGCGTCGACGCGCTTGACGCGAACGGACGCCTGACGGAAGCGAAGGCCTTGCTGGATGCGTTGATCGAGGACGCCGGGCGGGGTGCCGACGCGGCTCTTCTCGGTTCGGCGCGGATCGTCGCGGCACGCATGGCGCTGGCCGCCGGCGATGCGGACGATGCCGCCCGATCCGCCGCCGCGGCGCTGGCGAAGGACTGGGAGGCCGAAACGCCGCGCGAACGCGCGGTGGCCGGCCTGATCCAGGTGCGTGCGCAGATCGCGCTGCGAT